>JAGVGH010000222.1 GCA_020057225.1 Desulfobacterales bacterium
TAGAAACGACAAATTTGATGTAGGCTGGATGGTTCCGCCCGAAGGGCAGGTTCACCCAACATCTTGGAATAATGGTATAATTGTTGGGTACACCCGGGCATTGCGGCCCGAACCACCCAGCCTACGCCCCATTTTGCAATTACCTCCCCAGTCTATCTTAAAAACCTTGCCGCACCGCGGCTGCGACCTGAAAAAGGCCCATCTTATAACAAAAAAACACAACAAAATATGATTTTTTATACTAACTCCTAACTCCTAACTCCTAACTCCTAACAGGGAGAAACCCCATGCCTCTCAAGGAAGCGGCTCTGAAACATCTGCGCGGCATTCTCGGCCCAGGCCGCCTCGATGTGGAAATAGAAGGCCGCGCGTGCAACGCCTACGACGCCACAGGACAAATCCACACGCCGGACGCGGTGGCCTATCCGGAAACCAAGGACGAGATCGCGGCCATTCTTCGGCTTGCCAACGCCATGGAGTTTCCCGTGGCGCCCCGGGGCGCCGGAACCGGCATGACAGGGGGATGCCTCGCCGTCCAGGGAGGACTTGTTCTCTCCACAGCCCGGATGCGCCGCGTCGTATCCCTTGACCCCGCCAACATGGTGGCCAGGGTCGAGCCGGGCGTCGTGTGCGGACGCTTTCAGGAAGAGGTCGAGGCCATGGGCCTTTTTTATCCCCCCGACCCCTCCAGCGCCGCGTTTTCCACCCTGGGCGGCAACGTCGCCGAATGCGCGGGCGGGCCCAGGGCTGTCAAATACGGCGTGACCCGCGACTATGTTCTGGGACTCGAGGCAGTGACCGGAGCCGGGGCCTGTATCCGGTGCGGCGTCCAAACCGCAAAGGGTGTTGTGGGCTACGACCTCACACGGCTCATCACCGGCTCCGAGGGCACTCTGGCTGTCATCACCCAAATCACCCTTCGTCTCCTGCCAAAACCCGCCTCAACCCTCACCATGACCGCGGTGTACGACAGCGTGGAGGACGCGGCGCGTACGGTTTCCGCCATTTTCCAGGCCGGAATAGTCCCCTGCGCCATTGAATACCTGGATCAGGCCGCCCTGGTCTGCGCCGAGGATTATATGCGCGCGGGCCTGCCGACAGACGCGGGCGCGGTTCTTCTGCTCGCGGCGGACGGCTCCCTCTCCCAGACCCGGGAGGACGCGGCGCGTTTGGAAGAAGTCTGCCGCTTCCGGGGCGCCCGCGCCTTTGAGGCCGCCGGGGAAAAAACCGAAAAGCTCTGGGCCGCCCGCAAGTCCCTGTCTCCGGCTCTTTTCCGCCACGGCCCGCACAAGATCAACGAGGACATCGTGGTGCCCCGGAGCCGTATTCCCGAAATGGTGCGGAAGATCAACGAAATCCGCGAAAGAACAGGGCTTGTCATGGTGACGTTCGGCCACGCCGGAGACGGCAACATGCATGTCAACATCATGCTGGACAAAAACAATCCCGGCGCGTTGGAAAAGGCGGACAAGGCTGTGGACGAGGTCTTCGCCCTCACCCTCGCCCTGGGCGGGACGATTTCCGGGGAGCACGGGGTGGGCGCCACCAAGATGCGCTGGTTCGGGCAAGAGATCCATGAGGAGGAGCGGGCGCTGATGCTTGCGGTGAAGCGGGCGTTTGATCCCAAGGGGATATTGAACCCTGGGAAGATTTTTGGATGAAAACGGGTATGGGTTGGACGGAATTCCGGATTGGCTTTGTCTTTGATGGGTATCCGGTTACCGGCACAATTTCTCGCTTCGCTTGAAATGTCAGTTTTGCATGTTTTAACTATAACTTTTTTGAGAATGTTACTCCCATGGTCCTGGGGTTGAAACCCCAGGATAGATCAAAAACCTTGCCGCTACGCGGCTGCTATGAGGAGAAATGCCTATTTTATAACTAAAAAATACAACAAAAGATGATTTTTTATTCTAAGTCCTAAACCGGCGGAGCCGGAAAAAAGGCCTTAGATTCTCCGGCTTTGCCGGTTTAGGCGTATTTGGTCCGCATTCCGGGCGCGCGCCATAGGCCCCAACGCCTAGAAAACAGGTATTGGAGTGAAAAAACCTGCTGCGGAAGCGGAACTAAAAATGCCGCGTGTACCACAATGCGGCCTGGAGCCGGTTGGGCACATTGATTTTCTTGAAAATATTGTAGGTGTGGCTCTTCACCGTGTGCAGACTGATGCACAGCTTGTCCGCGATTTCCTTGTTGCCCGCGCCCGCGGCGATTCCGGCAAGGATCTCCCGCTCCCTGGGCGTGAGGGAGGCCGCGATCTCTTCGGGCGGTGTCGAGCTGTTTTTAGGGGCAAGCACGAAATCCGACAGCACTTCACGGGAATACCACAGTTCGCCGTTCAGCATGGCCTGAGTGCCTTTGGCGAAGAGCCGCAAGGGGTCTCCAAGAAAGAAAATCCCACGGGCCTGGCGCGCCATGGCCTCCCGGATGAAATCCTGCTCCCGGGGAGCGTTGAAGAGAGCCACAAACAACGGGTTTGCGTTGTACTTCCGCCGGGTCTCCATTTCGGCCCACAGGCGCGCGGGGTGGTTTTGCAGACAGTCCCACATCACCAGATGGTTATGGTTCCTGCCTTTGTCTCCCCCCTTCCAACGGATTTCAGCGCCGTAGGAGCAGACAATCCCGTGCTCTTTTTCGAGGAAGCGGGCCAAAAGCTCGTTTTGCAGGGGATTGGGTCCGGCGATATGGAGGCGGCTGTCGGTCTCCGCCGCCGGTGCTTTATCCTTTTGAGTGTCGGTCTGACTCATGGCGCCTTGGGGGTGCGGCGGGTGGAGGTTGGCTTGTGGTCTGGAAAAACAGCCTGCGCCGTGGAAGGAGCGCGTCACGGCGCGCGTTGCGGGAACGCTCTCCTCTAATACCGGCGCGGCCCGGGAGCGCCGGAACGCCTTTTGTCCGGGAACCCCCCCCCCCCGCTATCCATTAGTGGAGCATGCGGGATATCCGGAACCTGTTGGAAAACCGGACGGCCATTCCCATGTCGTCATTCCGGATGACTGTCCCCGACAGCCGGACATGGGCGCCCGGGGAGGACGCCCCGTAGGCGTTTTTAGGCGGCAAAAAGAGGTCCACCTCAACCCTGCTGGACAAAGGAACAGCGGGACGGGGCGGGAAAAGCGCCCCTCCGGCGGAGATGTTCCGGGTTGTCAGCTTGAGCGTGGTCTTGTCCTCGTCGGGCGTGACGCAGGAAAGAACCGTAGGCAATTCCAGGGGAAACCGTTGCATTTTGCGGCGTTCCATGTCTATACCACCTGCCAGCCCGCCGGGGCGGGCTTGGCGGCCAGAGAGGTTGCATGCGGGCTGTCTCTGCCTATTGAACGGAAGTATAGCACAGGATGAGGCGGAAAGCAAAAGGGCGGTTGCCGGCTCATCACGGCAAAAAATGCCAAAACCGGAACCCGCCGCGTTGGAGGAGACCGCTGGGAACGCCGGGATCTGACCGCTCCAAATGAGACCCCCGCAAGACCGAAGCGCCCGTTTGCGCCGCGTTTTCATTGACGAAACCGCGCGCTTCCTGCTAAGGATTTGCCATGCGGCGGCGCGGTCCTGTGATTTTGATTTGAAACGCGCCTTCCCGCCCGCGCTGTTGAGCCGTAAACGCGGAACGCCCCTCACCCGGGAAACCCGGGCGCGCGGTTCCGGACCTGCCCCGCCGGAGCGCCCCAGAGCCCCGCGCGCAATGCGGCAAGGGCCGGTACAAAGCCCGCCTGCCTGGCCAACGGCCTCCCCCACCGGAGCCTTTTATGGAAACAGATTACCGCCGAAGACGGGAAGAAATGGTGGAGCGCCAAATCGCCGCGCGCGGCATCAGCGACAAGCGTGTTCTCGCGGCCATGCGCAAGGTGGAGCGCCACCTCTTTGTGCCCGATGCCCTCCGCGACCAGGCTTACCGGGACTTTCCCCTGCCCATTGGCGAGGGGCAAACCATCAGCCAGCCCTTTATTGTTGCGGAGATGACCCAGGCCCTGGCGCTTTCCCCCACAGACAAGGTGCTCGAGATCGGGACCGGCTCGGGATATCAAACAGCTATTCTGGCGGAGCTGGCGGAAAAAGTGTACACCATCGAGCGCCTTCGCGCTCTCTTCATCTCCGCGCGCAAAATTTTTGACACGCTGCGTCTGGCCAATGTGGTAGCCAAGTGTTCGGACGGCACCCTGGGATGGCCCGAAGAGGCGCCCTTTGACGCCATTCTGGTAACAGCCGGGGCGCCGGCCATTCCGAAAATCCTGCTTTCCCAGCTTGGCCTGGGCGGGCGCATGGTGCTGCCCGCGGGAGGCGAGGACACCCAGAATCTTATCAAAATGGTCCGGGGCCAGGAGGGAATCAGGCAGATTAATATGGGCGGATGCAGATTCGTCAAACTCATTGGCAAGGAAGGATGGGGCGGGTGAAAAAACCGGGAATTCTGCGCAGAATGTACGACTGGACAGTGGACTGGGCCAAAACACCCTACGGGGAATGGGCGCTTTTTGTTCTGGCCTTTGCCGAGTCCTCTTTCTTCCCCATCCCGCCCGATGTGCTGCTCATCGCCCTGGCAGTGGCCCTGCCCCGGAAATCCTTTCGCTACGCGGCGTTCTGCTCCGTGGGATCGGTCCTGGGCGGAGCCTTTGGCTATTTCATCGGCTGGCAGTTCATGGATTTGATTGGCATGCGTGTGGTCCATTTGTACGGACTGGAAGCTGGATTCGCCGATCTCAAGGAAAAATACGCCTTATATAACGCCTGGGTGGTGGCCGTCGCCGGGTTCACGCCCATTCCCTACAAGCTCGCCACCATCACCGCGGGCGCGTGCGCCGTCAACTTCCCGGTCTTCATGCTGGCCTCTGTCCTTTCCCGGTCCGCGCGGTTCTTCCTGGCCGCGGGATTCATCCGCGTGTTTGGCCCCAAGGTGCAGCCCTTAATCGAGAAGTATTTCGACGCCCTGGCCCTGGCCTTTACCGTGCTGCTTATCGCGGGATTTGTCGTCATCAAGTATGTGTTATAAACCGGCAAGGGGATCTGTCCACCCACAACACGAAAGGACCTTCCCATGAGAGAAGTCGCAATCCTCGGAACAGGCATGACACGTTTCGGGATTTGGGAAAAAAAGACCAACACCGAGCTTTTCGCCGAGGCCGCCCTGGACGCCATCGCCGCCTCGGGCCTCGAACCGCGGGACATGCAGGCTCTTTTTTTCGGCAACTGCCTGGGCGACTTTGAGGAAGGCCAGCTTCACATGGCCCCTTTCGCCCACTCCGCCATCGGCCTGCCCGTGTCCGCCCCGGCCCAGCGCTTCGAGAGCGCCTGCGCCACCGCCACAGTGGCCATCCGCCAGGCCGCCCTCCTGGTCGCCGCGGGCGTGTACGATGTGGTGCTGGCCGGTGGAACCGAAAAAGCCAATTCCATGGGCACGCCCCTGGCCACCCGCACCTTTGCCATGGCCTGCCACGCCCAGACCGAAACCCCCACGGGACTCACGTTTCCGGGCGTGTTTGCCATGGCCGCGCACACGTACTCCAGCAAATACAACATTCCTCTGCCGGAGCTTAAACGGGACATGGCCGAAGTGGCGGTGAAAAACCACTTCCACGGGGCTAAAAATCCCAAGGCCCAGTTCCAAAAAGAGATCACCGCGGAAATGGTTTTGGGCGGATTCATGGTGGCCGACCCCCTCCAGCTTTTGGACTGCTGCCCGTTTTCCGACGGCGCCGCCGCCGTGGTCATCACGGACATGAAACGGGCGAAGGAGCTTGTCGCCAAACCGGTCGCCATCGCCGGAACAGGCCAGGCCTCGGGCGGGCCCCTTGCCAAACAAAAGGACCTCACCGTGGTCCGCGCCCGGGTGGAAACCTCCCGGGCCGCGTTCGCCCAGGCCGGACTCACCCCCGCCGACGTGGATGTCATCGAGCTGCACGACTGCTTCACCATTGCTGAAATCCTGGCGCTGGAAGCCATCGGCTTCTACGGCTTCGGCGAGGCCCACGGAGCCGCCGCGCGCGGGGAAACACGTCTGGGAGGCAAGGGACCGGTGGTGAATCCTTCGGGCGGACTCAAGGCCAAAGGCCATCCCATCGGCGCCACTGGAGCGGCCCAGATCGTGGAAATCGTGGAGCAGTTGCGGGAAGAGGCGGGCGCGCGGCAGGTCCAGGGCGCCAAGGTGGGCTACGTGGACACTCTGGGCGGGGATTTCGGCACTGTCTGCAACATCATCCTGAGGAGGGGCTAGCATGGAAGCGGTGTTGTCATTTGAGGCGTATCAGGAGGGACTTGCCGCTGGCAGGCTTCTCGGACTTTATTGCAGGGACTGCGGAAAAACCACGGCCATTCCCCAGGCCGTGTGCCAGGAGTGCGGAAGCCGGGCCTTGGAGACGCGGGAACTGGAGCCCAAGGGCATCCTTCAAACCTTTACGGTGGTAAGAGTGCCGCCGGAGGGCATGGAGCCTCCCTACATCGTGGCCATGGCGGAACTCTCCTGCGGAGCCTGGGTCACGGGGAACGTGGTGGGCATGGACCCGGACAAGGCCGGAATGGACCTGATTGGCAAAGAGGTGGCTGTGGGCGCCCGCGTGGTCAAGGGGGACAAATACGCCATGGGCGATTTGAAGGTTCTGGCGTTTACGGTTGTCTGATTGGAAAAGGCATGGTCCGCCGGGAAGGGAACAGCGTCCTCCCGGCGGACTGTCAGCGTTCCACTCCCTCACGGGCGGTCACGCCCTTGTGGAAGTAGTGTTTTACCTCCACCATCTCGGTCACCAGGTCCGCCGCGCCGGTCAAGGCGGGCGAGGCGCCCCGGCCTGTCAGCACAAGCTCCAGCTCCAGAGGCTTTTCCCGCACCAGGGCTAAAAGCTCCTCTTCCGGAATAAGCCCCATCCTGACCGCCACAACCGCCTCGTCCAGCACCACAAGGTCAAACCGCCCGGAGCCGATGGCGGCCCGGGCCGCCGCCAGTCCCGCGCGCGCGCATTCCAGGTCTTTGGGCGTAGGGGCGCCGCGCACAAATCCGCCTGAGCCGTGCTGGGCCACCTCGATCTGCCCCTCGAACCGCGCAAGGGATTTCAATTCCGAATAGTCCCCCAGCTTGAGAAACTGGAGAAAGAAAACCCGGTGTCCCGCGCCCGCCGCGCGGATGGAAAGCCCCAGCGCCGCGGTTGTCTTGCCCTTGCCGTTGCCGGTGTACACATGGGTCTGGCCTTCGCGCATCCCGCCTTAATCCTTCACCACCAGATTGTATTTTAAAATGCACCACAAGGCGCGCACCCCGTCCTTCCAGCCTATTTTCTTGCCTTCCTCGTAGGTTCTTCCATAATAGGAGATAGGCACCTCGTAAATGCGCGCGCGTTTCCGGGCAAGTTTGGCGGTCACCTCCGGCTCAAAGCCAAAACGTTTTTCCTGGATGCGGATGCCCTCCAACGCTTCGCGGGTGAACACCTTGTAGCAGGTTTCCATGTCCGTGAGGTTTAAGTCGGTAAGAAAATCCGACAGCATGGTTAGGGTCCGGTTGCCGATGTAGTGTCTGAAATACAACACCCGGTGGGCGCCGTGCCCGGCAAAGCGGGAGCCGTAAACCACGTCCGCCTTGCCGGAGAGAATCGGCGCGAGCAGGATGGGATACTCGGCGGGGTCATACTCCAGGTCCGCGTCCTGGATAAGCAGAATGTCTCCCCGGGCGTTGTCTATGGCCGTCTGGATGGCGGCGCCCTTGCCCTGGTTTTTCTCGTGGAACACCACGCGGACATCCGGATGGGAGAAACCCGCGAGAAACTGCCGCGTGCCGTCGGTGGAGCCGTCATCCACCACCACAAGCTCCTTTTTAACAGGCACATCAAGCACTTGTCTAATAGCGGCCTCAATGGTTGGCCGTTCGTTGTACGCGGGCATGAGAACGCTCAAAAGAAAATTGTCCGGGATCGGTGGGGTTTTCATTGCGCTCCTTTCCATGTTGTGGGCAGTGGGTGACACCGGAATAAAGCATACACTTTTTTTCCCGGTGAAAAAAGCGGGGAAGCGGGGTAAACCGCGTGAAATGAGCGTGTTGTAACGCAATGCGGTTCCCCGGTGTGCTCCGTTTCATGGATTCCGCGCGCGGAGGGCGAACTTGAAGCTTGAATCCCGACGGTCTTCTTTGCCATAATGGGATATTTGAGACGCAACTGGCTTGGAAAACCGGAATTGCCGGCGGCCGTTTTTTTCCGGGGGCAAAAGGAAGCGGGCCATGGTGAGGGAAGAAGAAGACTGGGCAGTGGCGGAGGACATCCGGGAGCGGATTGTGGAGGGGCTTTCCCGGATGCGGATTTTCACAGACCTTTCAAAGGACGAGTTGGAAACCGTTGCCGGGCACATGGTGCTCTTTGAGCTGGGGGAAGGCGAAACCCTGTTCGAGGAGGGATCCAAAGGCTACTACCTGAGCTTTGTGGTGGACGGGCTGTTGTCTGTCCGGAAATCCGGCGGCGCGGGGGGAAGGATGGAAATCACCACGCTCTCGTCCGGAGACTCCATCGGGGAAATGGCCATTATTGACGACGCGCCCAGGTCCGCCACTGTGGTGGCCAAGTCCGACACCCAGCTTGCGGTGTTGAAGCGGAGCGATTTCCACAACCTGATCGGGTTTCATCCCCATATCGGCATCAAGGTCTTGAAGGCCATCGCCCGGCTTTTGAGCCGGAATCTCCGGAAGACCTCGACAGAGCTTGTGAACCTGATGCTGCCGGTGATGTAGGGGGTCAGGTTGAAACGGCCAGGGCGACCGCCGCATTGGCGCGGCCTCCCTGGGGTAACCCAAAAACAGGGCGGCCCGGCCGGGAGTGTTGTCCATGAATTCTTCGCGCGGCGCGCGGAGAAGCGTGTGGCTTGTTGCCGCGCGCCCGGCCCGGTTAAAACACGGCGGAACCAGACAGGAGGAGCCGGAAAGCCATTACCGTGTAAGTGAAATTGATTTTTCCATTGGAGAATGAAAATGAACAATGTAACTTTCACACGAGGCGCCAATGGTAAGCCTGAAGCTAGTAGGGCCCTCGAAGAAACAATTGCAAAAATGGAGACGCTCTCTGGGGAATGCTTTTTGGGCTACCCCCTGTTAGCGACACCGGAAGGGAAATATTTCCTTGATGCGACATTTGTAAGTCCGACCAAGGGTATCATCCTTTTCGACCTTGTCGAAGGCACGGATGTCGGGAACTATCCCACACGCCAAGACGACTTGGCCAACAAAATCGAAGCCAAGCTCAAGCTCCATAAAGCGCTAGTCAAAGGGCGCAATCTATTACCACCGTTACAGGCCGTCACTTTTGCTCCTGCGGTTCACAAGGTGAAAACGGTTGCCGAGGGTGGTTATCCACTCGCAAACGAGGCGAATTTGGAGGCTATACTCTCCTCCTTTGCATGGGATGACGCCACTGAGGATCTCTATGCCCTTACGCTATCGGCGATCGAAAGCCTTTCATCAATCCGAAAGAGCCGCTTCAAGCGCGAGGTTGGCAAACCCGATTCTCGTGGAGCAAAATTGAAAACGCTCGAAGATTCAATCGCCACGCTTGATCACCGGCAGAACCGCGCCGTCATCGAAACCGTCGATGGCGTACAACGCATTCGCGGCCTTGCAGGCTCTGGAAAGACCATTGTTCTCGCCCTCAAGGCCGCATATCTCCATACGCAGAACCCTAACTGGCGGATCGCCGTTACTTTTAACACGCGTTCGCTGAAAGGGCAGTTCAAACGACTGATCAACAATTTCTGCATTGAACAAACAAGCGAGGAACCGGATTGGTCCAAGATTCGCGTAATCAATGCCTGGGGAGCGCCAGGGAACGACGAACGTGATGGCGTATATTATGAGTTTTGCCGAGCGACCGGGCAAGGGTTCAACGATTTTAGAACCGCCAGTTACAAATTTGGAGGAAACGAAAATGCATTCGACGGTGCTTGCAAAGAAGTTTTAAATGCTGTTCACCAACCACCCCAATTATATGATGCGATACTCATAGACGAAGCACAAGACTTCGCACCAAGTTTTTTGCGTCTTTGTTACACGATGATAAAAGCTCCCAAGCGCCTCGTATATGCATACGACGAGCTGCAGAATCTTTCGGGCATCTCCTTGCCACCACCTGAAGAAATCTTCGGCAAGGATAATCGGGGACGCCCGTTGGTGACGTTGGGAAGCGAACCGCGCCGGGACGTGATTCTGCAAAAGTGTTATCGCAACTCGCGGCCGGTGCTCGTTACGGCTCATGCCCTCGGCTTCGGAATCAACCGTAAACCTCCCAACGGCACGGAAACGGGTTTGGTGCAGATGTTCGACCAACCCGCGCTCTGGGACGAAATCGGATATCGAATCCGTGACGGCGAGCTGTCGAAGGGAAAAAATGTCATTCTCGAACGTACCGGTGAAACCAGTCCTCAGTTTCTCGAGGCTCACTCTCCCGTCGAAGATTTGGTTGTCTTCAAGGAGTTCGAGTCCGAAGAAGAGCAAAATCGCTGGCTCGCCGAACAGATCCTCAAGAACCTCCGGGAAGACGAGTTACGTTACGACGACATCATTGTCATCCATCCAGACCCCCTGACTGCAAGGAAACGGCTCGGGCCGATTCGTAACGAGATGTTTCAATGGGGCATCCAAAATCATCTCGCCGGTGTCGACACAATGGCGGACGTGTTTTTCAAGACCGGGACCCCTTCCGTCACCTTCACCGGAATCTATCGAGCCAAAGGGAACGAGGCTGGCATGGTCTATGTGGTAAATGCCCAGGATTGTGACGGTGTCGGAGTTGGGTTGGCCAGCCTACGCAATCGGTTGTTTACAGCTATCACACGAAGCAAAGCTTGGGTCCGTATTCTTGGTTTCGGTCCGGGTATGGCCAGTCTTATTCGCGAATTCAACGCACTCAAACGGAACGACTTCAGACTCGAATTTACCTATCCAACAAACGAAGTCCTGACTAAATTGAGGGTTGTCCATCGAGACCTCTCGCCGCAAGAAAGACAGCGGCTGGAGCAAAAGAAGAACCGGGCTGTCGAGTTGGCAGAAGCGCTGGAAAGAGGCGAACTCACTCCCGACGATCTCGACACCGCAACCAAGGATAAGCTGCTTCGGTTGTTAGGGGATAGGAAATGACCACACCACGCAGACCGAGATCCATTAAACGCGATTTGGCAGGAGTGCTCTCCAAACTGATAGAGATAGGCATTGCCGACGACCAAAATTTCCCTGTTTTGCGCCAAATTTCGCCAGACGGCTGGGAAGTTTCGTTCGGTGGTGCGGAACACATATCGATAGCAATGAAAGACATTGACTACGAAGTCATATATCGCGAGCTTTCAGAGAAGCGGTCTTACAATGCCAAGCTCATTGATGGTGGACTGTTGCAACTGATGTATCGCTTCGAAAGGGAGCGACTCGTTCAGCATCGTCTTGCCTATATCCCATCGCCAAGCCTGCGACCTTTTCAGGATGACCCAGAGGCATACATACGCGATGATCTGTTTCGAGGGTGTAAAACAATTTGTGTAAATGGCTGTGATTCCCTATAATCTTGGGCAGGGAGGAAAAGCCATGGCCATCATCGAAAAAGACGTCCTGGACAA
>JAGVGH010000156.1 GCA_020057225.1 Desulfobacterales bacterium
GCCAGGGCATCCTCACCCGCAGGGAGCGTCTTTTGGACCTCGAGGAGGAGCTTTCCCGTGCAAGCGCGGAACTGGACGCTGCCAAGGAGCGCAAAACAGGGCTTGAGGCCGCCCTGCGCGACCTCGAATCCGCGCTCCAGCGCGCGGCCTCCGCGTGCCGGGAATCAAAAAACCAGGAGCGCGCCGCCGAGAAAGAGGTGATAGAAACCGGCTCCGAGCAGAAGCGCGCGGAAAAAACCCTGGAATTCACCCGGCTTACCCATGACGAGCTGACGGGCGAGGAGGATGACGCGGACCAGGAGGTGGAGCGCGCCCAGGCGCTCATGGAGGAAATCACCGGGGAGGCCGAGGAGGCGCGGCAAAAAGTGGCAACAGCCTCCGAGGACATCGCCCGGCTCAAAGCCGAACTGGAATCTTTCAGCGAAAAAGCCGGGGACCTCCGCGCCGAGCTCACCGGCCTGGACGCCCGGCTGGAATACCTGGGCCAGTCCCTGGGGCGTGTCGGCTCCTTTAACGAAGACTGGGAGCGCCAGCTTTCCCGCATCGCCGACAAGGAAAAGAAAAACCTTGCGGAGGCCGCGTCCCTGGAGGAAAAGCAGGCGGTTCTGGAAAAGGAACTGGCCGAGGCGACGGCCATGCTGGACACGGCCCGGGCGGAACTGGAAAAGGAGATGACCCAACGGGACGGCCTGGACCATGAAATCCGGGAAAACACGGCCCGGGGCGACAAACTAAAGGGGGAAAGGGACCGCGCCCGGCAGCGGCTCACGGGCCTTGAGCTGGACCAGGAAAAGCGCCGGCTAGCCCTTGAGGCCATTGCCCGCAGGGTCGAGGAGTCCACGGGAAAACCCCTCCCCCGCCTCTTGGAGGACCCGGAGTTCACCCCCCTCCCGGACGAGTCGGCCTGCGCAAAGGCCCGCGAGGAGGTGGACACCTTGAGGGAAAAAATCGTCCGGCTCGGCGATGTCAACATGTCCGCCATCGAGGAGCACGAGACCCTCAAAAAGCGCTTCGAGTTTCTCACCCGGCAGAAGGATGACCTCGAAAAGGCCATCGAGGCCCTTCAGCAGGTCATCCGCAAAATCAACCGCTACACCCAGGCCAAATTCATGGAGACCTTTGCCGCGGTCAACGAAAAGCTCGGGGTGGTCTTCCCCAGGCTCTTCCAGGGCGGCATGGCGGAACTTGTGCTGAGCGAGCCGGACAATCCTCTGGAAACCGGGGTGGAATATATGGTAAACCCCCCGGGCAAGAAGGTGACCCGCATGAGCCTGCTCTCGGGCGGGGAAAAGGCGCTTTCGGCCATCGCCTTTGTGTTCGCCATCTTCCTCATCAAGCCCGCGTCCTTCTGCCTCATGGACGAGATTGACGCGCCCCTGGACGAGGCCAACGTAAACCGCTTCAACGAGCTGTTAAAGCTCATCGGCGAGAAGTCCCAGATTGTCATGATTACCCACAACAAGCGCTCCATGGAGTTCGCTGACGTGTTGTTCGGGGTGACCATGGAGAACCGGGGTGTGTCGAAACTGGTGTCCGTGAGCCTGGAAAGGGCGGTGGCGGAAGCCGCCCGCCCCTCGCTCAACTGACGGGAGACCCATGAGTCAAGAGACCAAGGCCCCTTCCGGGGGGTTGCTCCAGCAGCTCAAAGAGGGGCTCGCGAAAACCCGAAAAGGGTTGAACGCGCGCTTTGACACGATGTTCACGTCGAAACGGGCGGTGGACGAGGATCTTTTTGAGGAGCTGGAAGAGGCCCTCATGGTGGCGGACGTGGGCGTGGCCACCACCACGGAGCTTGTAAGGCGCTTGAAAGAGAGGGCGCTTTGGGAGGCCGGGGCGGAGGCCCTGCGGGAAGCGTTGCGGGAAGAGGCGCTCCGCATGCTCTCCCCCGCGGTGCTGGACCGCAAGGCGCCGCCACCGCTGCTGCAGGTGGTGATGGTGGTGGGGGTGAACGGCGTGGGCAAGACCACCACCATCGGCAAACTCGCGGCCCATTACCGCGCCCTGGGCCACAGGGTGCTTGTGGTGGCCGGAGACACGTTCCGCGCCGCCGCGGTGGAGCAGCTCGAAATCTGGGGAGAGCGGGCCGGTGTTTCCGTTGTGCGGCAAAAGCAGGCCACGGACCCCGCGGCTGTTGTTTTCGACGGCATGCAGGCGGCCTGCGCCAGGGACGTGAACACGCTTTTGATTGACACCGCGGGACGGCTCCACACCAAGGTCAACCTCATGGAGGAGCTCAAAAAAATCCGGCGCACAGCCGCGCGCAAAGACCCGGAGGCCCCCCACGAGACATGGCTGGTGCTGGACGCGACCACCGGACAGAACGCGCTTGTCCAGGCCCGGATGTTCCACGAGGCCGTGGGGCTTACAGGCGTGGTGCTCACCAAGCTGGACGGAACCGCCAAGGGCGGGGTGGCGGTGGCCATTTGCCACGAGCTGGGCGTGCCCCTGCGCTTCATCGGCATCGGGGAAAAAATCGGAGACCTCCGCGAGTTCGATCCCCGCTTGTTCGTGGAGGCGCTGTTTTAAAACCGCGTGCCCCGGCGGGCTTTTTCATGACCTTTTTGCCCGCATTGACACCGCCTTCCAAATCGTTTATGACTCCGCGCGGGATTTTTAAAAGTCCCGAAGAATACCCAAAAGGAGACGCCGTTCCATGATTACCGCTGGCGATTTAAGGAAAAACATCAAAATCATGCAGGAAGGCGGGCCCTATGTGCTCCTGGATGTAAACTTCGTCAAGCCTGGCAAGGGACAGGCGTTTTACAAATGCAAAATGCGCAACCTCGTCTCGGGCCAGCTTTTGGAGCGGACCTACCGCTCCGGCGACACCTTCGAGACCGCGGCCCTCGAGGAGCGGCGCATGCAGTATTCCTACGTCCAGGATGACGAATACTATTTCATGGACGTGAACTCCTACGAGCAGGTCATGCTGACAGCCTCTCAAGTGGGAGACGCCAAGAACTACATTATTGACAACCTGGCCATGGACATCCTGTTCTGGGACGACCGGGCCATCGGCATCACCCTTCCCAATTTCGTGGACCTCATCGTCACCCGCGCCGAGCCATGGGCCAAGGGCGATTCCGTGGCAGGGGACACCAAACCTGTCACCCTGGAAACCGGCCTTGTCATCCAGGTTCCGCCCTTTGTCGAGGAGGGGGAAAAAATCCAGGTGGATACGCGCACGGGCCAGTATGTGACCCGCGTGAAAAAGTGAGACCCGTCCCCAGGCAGGCGGGCATCCTTGAAAACCTGTGGCTCCGCGCCCGGCTTTTGGCGCGCGCGCGCTGTTTTTTCGAGGCGCGCGGATTTCTCGAGGTGGAAACCCCCTGCCGTATTCCCGCCCCTTTGCCGGAAGCCCATATCGAACCTGTCGGGTCCGATGGCTGGTATCTGCACGCCTCGCCGGAAAGCTGCATGAAGCGGCTTCTTGCGGCGGGCGCGGGTTCTGTCTTCCAGATATGCCGGGTCCACCGCAAGGGAGAGCGGGGCGCCCGGCACCTTCCGGAGTTCACCCTGCTGGAATGGTACCGCCCTGGCGCGGATTACCAGACCCTGATGGACGATTGCGAGGCGCTGATAACCGGGGCCGCGCGGGAACTGGGACGCGGCATTCCGGGGGTTGACCTTGGCCTTCCATGGCCGCGCCTTACAGTCCGGGAGGCTTTTGCCCGTTACGCCCCCTGTTCCATGGAGCAGTCCCTCCAGGACGGCGCCTTTGACAGGCAACTAGCGTTTCATATCGAACCCTCTCTGGACCCTTCCCGCCCCCTTTTTCTCCTGGATTATCCCGCTGAAAAGGCGTCGCTGGCGCGGCTCAAGTCCGCAGACCCCGGTTTTGCCGAGCGGGTCGAGCTGTACATCGGCGGGCTTGAGCTGGCCAACGGGTTTTCGGAGCTTACGGACGCGCCGCTCCAGACCGCACGGTTCACAGAGGAGAACCGCGCGCGGGAGAAGGCGGGACTGCCTGTGGCCCCGTGGCCCGGGCGGTTTATCGAAGACCTTGCCAGGATGCCGGAGAGCGCGGGCATGGCCCTGGGTCTGGACCGGCTTGCCATGCTTTTTTGCGGTGTCCGGACCATAGACGAGGTGACGGCTTTTGTTCCCGAGGAGTTGTGATTCCGCCCCGGTATTTTTTGGAGGTAATTGCAAAATTGGCGAAGGTTGGGTGGTTCCGGGCCGCGAGGCCCGTGTGTACACAACATTTCTAAATGATTCATATCTGTTGGGTGAACCCGGGCCTTGCGGCCCGGAACCACCCGGCCTACCTCAAATTTGTCGTTTCCATGAGTTTTGCGATTACCTCCCAACACTTGCAATTGTAGCGTTTGTCATACATCCGTTCCGATTCAATGCGTCCCGAAGCACCCTAATATCAAGGTGCAATCAGACAGGTAATGCCCTCACCCCGGCCCTCTCCCGCAGGGAGAGGGGGATTGAGCGGAAGCTTTCAGCAGGTGTTACGGATTGGGCCGCATTTTGGTATAAAACCCATGCGCAACGGGCCGATAGGGGGGCGGGAAGGGCGCGGGCCCTCCCCGCCCCCCTATCGGCAGGCCGCTTGCCAAGCAGAACGGTCATGCCAAACGGAACGTTATTCTGACAAACGCCCTAAAGCCCGTTTCCCTTTTGGAGAAGCCATGGGAGAAGCTCCCAAACCCGGCCAAAGCCACCCCCTGCGGGAAAAATTCCTCATTCACAGGGAGCCTTTCTACGCCCCGTGCGGCGACGAAATCCGGCTCTTTGAGACCGCCTGCGCCGCCCGCCTGCCTGTGATGTTGAAAGGCCCCACCGGATGCGGCAAAACCCGCTTTGTGGAACACATGGCCTGGCGCCTGAAACGGCCCTTGGTCACCGTGTCCTGCCATGAGGACCTTTTCGCCTCGGACCTCGTGGGCCGCTATCTTCTCACAGGCGGAGAAACCGTCTGGAGCGACGGACCCCTCACCCTGGCCGTGCGCATGGGAGCCATCTGCTACCTGGATGAAATCGTGGAGGCCCGCAAGGACACCACCGTGGTCATCCACCCCCTGTCCGACACCCGGCGGACCCTCTGCATAGACCGCGCGGGCGAGGTGCTCCCCGCCCATCCGGACTTTCTCCTGGTCATCTCCTACAACCCGGGATACCAGTCCGTGCTAAAAGACCTCAAGCAAAGCACGAGGCAGCGCTTTTGCGCCATCCCCTTCACCTACCCCGCCCCGGAAACCGAGGTTCTCATCGTCACCGGCGAAGGAGGCGCAGACCCGGAAACCGCCGCCCTGCTCGTCACCCTTGCCGGAAAGATACGCGGAATGCGGGAACAGGGACTGGCCGAAGGCGCCGGCACGCGCCTTTTGATCCACGCCGCGCGCCTTCTCGCAGGAGGCGTTCCGCCCAAAGACGCCTGCCGCGCGGCCGTGTGCGCCCCGCTTACCGACGACCCCGACCTTCTTCTGGCCATGGACGCCCTGGTGGACGACCTTTTCCCATGAATTCCCTTCCCATGAATCCCCATGGCGCCTTTGCCGGGCTCTGGCTGTTCGACCCCGAAACCGCGGCACTGGCCGAAAAGGCCCTTGAAGGAAGGGCGGCGCCGGACGCGGACGCCCGCGTCCTCTGCCGCCTCGCCATCCACGCCCTGGCCCAGAACGAGGGCTTTGGACGGGCCGCGGCCCTGGGGCTTGCCCGGCTGGCCGGAACAGGCCGCGCCTTTGTCCTCATGGCGCGCCTTCTGGATGCCGCCCTTCTGGAAGGAGCGGCCCAGGGCGAGGCCATGGCCAGGGGCCTTTTGCCTGTTCTTGAATCCGGATGTCCGCGTCTAAGGGGAAAATTCCTCCGGGCGCACCGGGCCATGGCAAAGGCCGGAACCCATACCCTCAGGCATTCCCTGGACGGGTTTCTCCTCCTCATGGAGGAGGGTGACGCCCGGGCGGGCGCGGCCTATCTGGAACTGCTGGAAGGCGCCTTTTCCCAAAATTTAAGCTACCACCAGTGCCTGTATTACATTCAGCTTTTCCCCAAGCTGGCAAAAACCCTTGCCCCTTCCCGAAGAGCGGGCCAGTTTGTTCAAACCGCACGCATTCTCCGGGAAAGTCCCAGGCTTGCGGAGCCGTTTGCCCAGGGGCTGGAAAAAGGGCTTGGCCTGTTACAGCCTGACGCCCTGTCTGTTTTCACCGACGCGGGTCTTCAAAAATTCCGCGCCAGCCCGGAGCGCGGCATTCAGTTCTTCGCCCTCGAATCCCAGGCCGGACAAGAACTCTTGCGCGCGCTTCAGTCCACCGCGGCCCTTGCCCATGTCCGGGAAAGCCTTGGGCGCTACCTTTCCGCCCGCCTCGGAAAACACGCGGCCATCCGGCCCGCCGGTTTAAAAGCCCCCTCCTGTTGCTCCGGCCCGGACACTTTGGTTCTTCCCGCGGAAATGGACGCGCGGCAAACCCTGAAGGAAAACCAGGCGCTTTTATGGTCCCTTGCCCGGCTGGAATCCGGGCACATCGAATTTAACACCCACAGCCTGGACACCGCCAAAGCCGCGTGGCTCGCAGGGCTGCATCCCGGAGACACAGGCCGGGGCGCCACCGTGCTCGCGCGCTTTCTCTCCCGCTTTCCTGAGCCTGGCCTTGCCCTTGCCCTCTTTACGGTGTTCGAGCACGCCCGGGTGGCAAAGCTCCTTGGGCTGCGCTATCCTGGAATGGCCGGAGGAGCGCTCGCGGACATACGGGCCGCCATGGAGGGGATTCTCCAAAACCGGCGCCCGGCGCCGCTCGGGCGGGTATATGCGGCGCTGGCCCTGGACCTTGACCCCAAAGAAGGGGTTTCCCCTGTGGAGGAGGAAACCCTTGGCGCGTGGAGGGACTCGGGCCTTCCCCAAGGGGGTGTCGAGGCCGCGGCGGCCCTGGTCCACCGGCTGTACGGCGCGTGGCAAGAGGCTCTCGGGAACAGCCCCGGGCCTTTTCTCGCAACACCGTTTGACCGGGGGTTTGACCCCGCGCTCTTTGCCCCGCCCCCTGACGCCCGGAACTCCCTTGCCGCGCGCATCCAAAACGCCCTTGCCCAAATGGGGGTTCTGGTGTTTGAATCCGACCTTTCCCGGCGCATGGAGGAGCAGGGCGGGGAACTCTCCGCGGATGACCTGCGGGAGCTTGCGCGGCCCCGGGTGGATGTCGTGGAAACAACCACGGTGGACTGGGCCGGGGCGCTCGCCCAGGCGCGGGGAGAACGGGAGGAGGATCCGGAGGCGGGGAGCGCGGACGGTCCCGGAGTCTTTTGGTACAAGGAATGGGACCACGCGGGCCAGGATTACCTGCCGGATTATTGCAGACTTACCGAGCGCGTTGTGCCGGAGGCCGCCAGCCTGTTTTATGAAAAAGCGCTGGCAGAGCACCAGGGGACGCTCAAGGGGGTAAGGAAATGCTTCGGGATGCTGAAACCCGAGTCCCTGGCCATTCTCCGGCGCTGGCCCGAGGGCTGCTCCTTTGACCACCGCGCCCTGGTGGAGTTTGCGGTGGACCGGAGCATGGGGAAAACCCCTGGCGGGCGGGTGTATGTCAAGCGGGTGAAAATCCACAGGGACGTGGCGGTAATGCTTCTGGTGGACCTTTCCCGCTCCACGGACAACCTCTTGCCGGGCAAAAACAAGACCGTTCTGGATGTGGAAAAGGAGGCCATCGTGCTGTTTTGCGAAGCATTGAAAACAGTCGGAGACCCCTTTGCCATTGCGGGGTTTTCGGGCGCGGGACGGCTCCGCGCGGATTTTTACTGGGTGAAGAAATTCGCGGAGCCTATGGACATGGCCGCGCGCAGGAGGGTTTCCGGAATGGCCCCGGCCAGGAACACCCGCATGGGCGCGGCAATCCGGCACGCCGCCCGGGCGCTCTCGGACCAGCCAAGCCGCGCGCGCCTTTTGGTGCTGTTGGGGGACGGGTTTCCCAACGACCTGGACTACAAGGGCGCCCACGCCGTCGAGGACACCAAGGCGGCGATCCGGGAGGCGCGGAGCCAGGGAATCCGCGTCCACGCCATCACGGTGAACCTGCCGGACCCGGAGCGGCTGGACAGGCTGTACGGGGGAGTCCGCCACAACCTCATCTCCGACGCGGGGGAGCTTCCCCGCAAACTTCCCCGCATCTACCGGGCGCTCACAGCGTGACGCGGGGCACCGGGCCGGCCGATTCTCCGAGGTTAAAAAAACCGGGCGCGGCCCTGGTTTCCCGGCTTTGACGCGCCTTCCATAAGCAGGGACATTTTTTTCCGTTCCCTTCTTGTGAATCCGCCGGAATTTATGGTAACTTCCTAACCCGGCAAAGCCGGAGAATTCAGGAGACAGAAGTTCGGAGTTAGAATACCAGGGAAAGCGCCCGGTTTTTTAAAAAGCGGGTCTCATTCCTTACAGCAGC
>JAGVGH010000024.1 GCA_020057225.1 Desulfobacterales bacterium
CACTGGGCGCTCCGATGGCTCGGGTTCCATTGCCGTAGGGGCGCACGGCGTGCGCCCGAACAGGGGAATCCCTTGCAATAAGATTATTTATGGATAAGCACTTAGTCCTGATTCAGCGCCGCCCGCAAGGGGCGAAGGGCCGTAGCCTGGGCCTTCAGGCCCAGGAAACCGGTTGGGGAACAGGATAATTTGGGTGATGTAGCGAAGGCCCTGGACCGGGGAATCCGCAAACGCTCCCGCCAAGGGCTGCGCGCCGGCCGCAGGCTCCGCGTCCTCCTTGTCCGGGCCGCACGCGGAAAGGCAAAGAGCGCACAGCACAAGGCATGCTGCCGGAAAACGCCGGAAAAGCCGGGATTCCCTCTTCATGGTCGTTCTCCCCCGTGTGCAAAGTTGGGATCGCGCGGCGTGCGCGCTCAGGGCCGCACATGGCCTCCGGGTTCCGGAAGCGCAAGCCGCGCCGGGATACGCCCTTGGGATTCAAGCTCTTTGAGCGCGCGGAGCGGCTCTCCGGCAGGCTCGTCCGAGAGGTCAAAGGTTCCGTGGTGCATGGGGATGAGGATCCTGGCCTTGATCTCGCCCACTGCCCGGACCGCCTCCCAGGGGGACAAATGGTGTCCCCGCATGACATACGCGGGTTTATATGCTCCCACAGGCAGGAGGGCCGTGTCAATATCCGGAAAAAGACGCGCGGTTTCCGCAAAATGCGGCCCGTGCCCCGTGTCTCCCGCGAAAAACACCGAGCGGGGCTCCCCGTTTACAGTTCCCCTCACCAGGCATCCTCCCCAGAGGCTCCGGTTGAAATCCCAGCCGTGCCATGCGGACCAGTGCCGGGCGGGAACCAGAACCACCTCCAGTCCCTCCGGTGTTGAAAAACGCTGCCACCAGCCCGCCTCCTCCACCTTAAACCCGGGATTCGCGCGCCGGATGATTCCGCCCAGGCCAAGCGGAGCCATGACCCTGGTTTTTTCCGGGTCCAGGCGGCGGAGGGTCTTGATATCCAGATGGTCCCGGTGCGCGTGGGAGACAAACAGATAGTCAATTCGGCCAAGGTCGTGAAGACCGAAAAGGCGCGGAGCGTACCGCCGGACAAAGGGCGGCCCGAAAAGGCACGGGTCCAGAAGCAGGCTTTTGCCCGACATCCGGACCAGAAAACCCGCGTGCCCCAGCCAAATGATTCCCTCCTCCCTGGAAACAGGCGCGGGTCTCCTGGTTTGAGCCAGTACACGCGCCCGGTCCCGGCGTTTCTCCCTCCACTGGGGATTCACGCTCATCCGCCAGCGCAAAAAACCGGCCACCGGAAGAGGCGGATCAAAGCCGGGATTGCAAAACCTGCCGCGCCGTATCCCATTGCCGGGCCAGTCCGGCTTGAGCACGGGAAGACCGGGGTTGGAGCAGTATTGGACAGGCTGGGACATGGAAATGGCGCCGTCCTCAGAGTTTGTCGAAATAAATGAGCCCGCCGACAACGATGAAGCCCACAGCCGCCACCTTTTTGATGACAGGCGGGGAGATGTAGTTGCACAAAAAATCCGCCAAAACCACGCCCAAAAGGCTTACCAGCACCAGGGCGAGGGAGGTGGCCATGAAAACAGTCCAGGGCCTGCCGGATTTGGCCGTGAGCATCATGCACGCAAGCTGGGTCTTGTCGCCCAGCTCGGCCAGGAAAACAGCCCCGAATGTGGTGAGAAAAACACGCCAGTCCAAGATAGGGTGCTCCTTTAATAATGGGATTTGGGCGAAAAGGCGGTGTGCCCGTGAAAAGAGCATAGGGGAACCCGACAGGCGGGTCAAGCCTTGGGAAGGGGATAAAACCCGCCAGATGACAGCGGCTTTTATATTTTTTTGCCGCTTTGCGCAAAAATAGATATTGACATGCCATAACCATTGGTTTAGGGGATGCCCAAATTGCCCAACGCGTTGTCTCCTTCGTATGTTTTCCCAAGAGAGGCCCTGGCCATGCGCGCCGAAATTTTCCGCCGGACCGGAATGCTCCTTATCCTCCTGCTCCTCCTTGCCCTCGCCCCCTTTTCCGGCGCGGGAATCTGCCTTGCCTCCCAGGCGTCGGAAGCCCTGGAAACCGCCCAGGACCTGGCCGCACAGACCCTCATGACAGAACCCAGGGTCGAGGCGCCCGACGGCGACGCGCCCCTGGAGGAGACAGCGGTGGAGGTGCCCGATCTGGTGCCGGATGTTTCCGGAAACGGGGAGGCGGAGGAGGAAACCGCGGACGGGGCCCAGGCGGAGGAATCCCTGGACGCCGAAGCGCTGGAAGCGGAAGCGCCGGACGCGGAAAGCCAGGACGCGGAGGCGCTGGAGGCGGCGGAGGGCGAAACCGAAGAGGCGGACGCGGAACGGCCTGCGGCAAAAGCGGCCATGGCCGCAGCGGGCGGGACCTCCGGTCCCGGCGGCGCGGCGGGACAGTCCGCAGGGGTGCCCTCCCAGGATTTTGTCAATCTCGGTGCCGCAAACTACTCCTACAAGATTCTCACGCCTCCGGGACGCAAAGGCGTGGAACCCAATCTCACCCTGCGGTATTCCAGCGCTAAAAAGGACGGCTGGCTGGGCGTGGGCTGGTCCCTGGACCTGGGCGCCATTGCGCGCAGCACCAAGTTTGGCGTGAGCTATCAGGCGGACGACTATGTGTTTTCAAAGGACGGCGCCGCCAAGGAACTGGTGCGCCGTTCCAGCCCCGGAGACTGGGGCGATAACTATTTCGGCGCGAAAACCGAGGAGGATTTCACCAAATACTTCAAGGACCCCGTTTCGGGCGGCTGGACCGCGACGGCCCGGGACGGCATGAAATACTGGTTTGGCACGACGGCCGCCTCGCGCCAGACCGACCCCGCGAACGAGAGCCGTGTATTCAAGTGGTGCCTGGACAAGGTGGAGGACCCCAACGGCAACACCATGACAGTGGCCTACACCAAGCGTCTCGGCCAGATTTACATGGACGAGATCGAGTACACGGGCAACCCCTCCGCAGGTGTGACGCCCACGTTCAAGGTGAAGTTTTATTTGGAAGAGCGTTTTATGGACGACCGTCCAATGTACGACACTGGATTTTCAGTAAGCACTGATCAGCGTCTGAAAACAGTGGATGTATTGTATGGAACTTCGCGCATCCGAGCTTATAAGTTGTCCTATGAAACAACGTACAGCACCATTTCTACGTATTCATCCCGCTTATCATCTATTCAGCAGTTCGGTGATAATGCATATTTGGATGCTTCAAAAACTGTTGCGTCAGGCGCAAGTTATCCGAAAGAAAACTACACATATCAAAACTCGGATACAGTATGGCCTGTTGGTCCTTCCATAACAGCGGCAGGCCAGGGAATTGCCATTGGCAGCGGCACCTACCCGGATAGCACGATATATCCGGTTCTCTCCGGGGACTGGAACGGAGACGGTCTTTCCGACTGGGCGCGTGTTGGGACCAACTACACGGTTTTCTTTATCGCCACGAAAACGGGCGGATGGGAGTATTACTGCAGCCTGAACGGGATGACGCCGGCGCAGGGATATACAAACACCTATAATTACCCGATTTTTGTTGGTGATTTTAACGGAGACGGTAAAACAGATGTGGGCAGGGTCTGGTGCTGCGGTGTCGCGTTTTATTTTAGAAATGCAAATGGCACATGGAGTATGACGAACATTCCTACTTGCGGACAAACCATATACTCCAATGGAGACACATATCCAATACTTATAGGCGACTTCAATGGAGATGGAATTACTGATTTTGGACGTGTCACAAACAATAACGTAGCCATATTTACTTTTAACTCTAATGGCTCATATAATGGTTTTGGCGGTATATCTGATTTTTCTCCGGCACAAGCCTACACAAGCAACAATACCTATCCGCTTATGCTTGGAGACTACAATGGCGACGGAAAAACTGATTTGGCACGAATTCACTGCTGCGGCATTCGCGTGTGGTTGACCAACGCTAACGCGACATGGACTTTTATGGGTGATTTTCCCCATTTCGGCGCCGGCAGCTACCCCAACGCGTCCACCTATCCTGTGCTCATTGGTGACTGGAACGGCGACGGAAAAACCGACATCGGCCGTGTAAAGAACACAGGCGTCGAGTTCCGCGTCTGCACCGGCAGCGGCTTTGTCCAGGACACGCAAAACCTGGATGTTTTCGGTTCCAGCCAATATCCCAACGCCAACCAATACCCCATTTTCGTGGGAGATTTTAATGGCGACGGACGCTCCGACGTGGCCCGCGTGAGCAATGTCGGAACCGGTGTCCGTCTCATAACCGCGAGAGGCACCTGGATAAGCAACGATTTCGACGGGTTTGGAAGAAACCAGGGCTACGCGGACATGGTTCAATACCCCGGCTGCGTGGGTGACTACAACGGCGACGGCAAGGACGAGATCGGCCGCATCTATTGCTCGGGCGCATGGTTCCGGCTTGCCCCGCCCAACAAGCCGGACCTCCTCAAAGAAGTCCAGCTTGGCGAATACAAGGGTAAATACACCTTCACCTACGGCTCCTCCACCCAGTTCAGCCATACCAACATGCCTTTCGCCGTCCAGGTCGTGACCCAGGTCCAGGCCACGGACGGCTACTACTGGGGCGGAAGCGACGACTCCACTGTCGCGTACCACTACGCGGGCGGGCTCTTTGACAGAAAAAACCGGGAGTTTTTAGGATATTCCCGCATCACCGTGACCCATCCCGACGGCACCAAAACGTGGAGCGACTACCACCAGACCCTTCCCCTCAGGTTCCGCAAATCCGCGGAAACACATCTTTCCGTGCAAAGCGCTGTCCTCTCGCAGACCCAGACCGCCTGGAAAACCGTAGTGCTGCCCTCGGACGCCGCGCTCTATACGGCCACCTTTGCTTACGCCTCCCAGGTCCTGGCCGCGGATATCGAGGCGGGCGTCACGGTGACCACCCAGACCGGCTTTGCCGTGGACACGGACAACGGCCTTGTCACATCCAAAACCGTTGAAAGCCTGGACGCTCCAGGACCCGCGCTCAGAACCGAATACGAACACGAAAACCAGGATACAACGGGATGGCTCTGGCGCAATATTTCCGAAGCGATTTTTGACAACAGCACCAACACACAGATAGCGCGTGTTGACATGATTTACAACCAGGACGGCAACCTCACCCAAAAAACCTCCTGGCTCGACAACAAGCCCCCGGGACAAAACGATCCCTCTGAAACCTACGCCTACGACTCCCTCGGGAATCTGACAAGCGTGACCGACGCGCGCGGAATCACCACAACAAAAACCATCGAGACCGCGTGCCGCATCTATCCCGCGACGGAGACAAACGCCCTGGGCCATGTGACAACCACGGTCTGGAACTATGGGCTGGGGCAGCCCCTTTCCGTGACAGACGGGAACGGCCAGACCACAACAACAGCGTATGACCCATTGGGCCGCGTTTCAACTGTCACCTATCCGGACGGCGGGCAAATCCAGCATCTTTATACAGACACATCCTCGGTGTTCGCCACTACGCTGTTTAAAAAAGAAATCGTCGGCGGGTCTTTGGTGCAATATGGAACCGAGGTTTACGACGGCTTTGGCAGGGTATCCCAGACCTCTTCACGGCTTCCCGCCGGATACTATGCTGTCGCGGTCGCCGAATACGACTCCATGGGCCGGAAAAAAGCCGAGTATGGGCCCTTCCAACACACGGAGAACATGTTCAGCGGGTCCCTTGCCGGGCTTGCGGTCCCCGCGTCCTTCCACACCTACGACACCAAGGGCCGCCTTGTTGGGCTTGCCGCGCGCGGAGCTTCTGGACAAACAATCAACACCGAATACGAGTATGGCTCCCTGCAGGTAACTGTCACAGACCCGGACCAGCGTACACGCAAATCCGTAAGCGATTACCTGGGACGGACCGTGCGGATTATCGAGGACCCGGGCGGCGCCAATCTGACGGCCAATTACGCCTACACTCCCGGCGGGCTTTTGACCCAGGTGACCGATTTCCAGGGAAATGTTACCACCATGTCCTACGATTCCCTGGGGAGACGCACGGCCATGACCGACCCGGTCATGGGAAACCTGACCTACGAGTATGACGCCGCTGGAAACCTGACGCATTACATGGATAACAAAGGGCAAAACTTTTACCAGCAGTTTGACGCCTTAAACCGTCTTGTCAGAAAATGCGCCAATGCCAACTGCCAGAGCGTGGACGCCCTGTACACCTACGACAGCCCCGCGTCCGGCGCCAACGGAATCGGCAGGCTTGAATCCTCCCAAAACAACATCGCCTCCACTTATTACACCTATGACTGCATGGGAAGGACCGTCACCCTATCCAAAACCCTTTTCGTATTGGGCGGCGCGCTCACCACCTCCTATACATACGACATCGCCGGCAGGCTCACACGGATCAACTACCCGGATTCTGGTTCCTTCTACACGGTTTACTCCTATTTTAGCGGCACAAGTCTTCTTTCCCAGGTGACAGGGCCTTCCGGCACCCTGGCCGCGTTCACCAATTACGGCCCGGACGGAAAAATCGGGCAGGCGGCCTACGGCAACGGAACAAGCACCACATATCTTTACAACGCCTGGACGCGGCGTCTGGAAAGCCTGGAGACCATAGGCCCCAACAGTCAGATTTTGCAGGATTACTCGTATTTTTATTCTGCGGCTGGAGACGTGACAGGCATCCAGGACAACCGCGCGACGCCCATCCGCTATTACACCTACACCTACGACGCCCTGCACAGGCTTATTTCTGAGATGGACAGCCAAAACCAGTATTTTATGAATCTCACCTATGACAGTATTGGGAACATCACCTACAAAGGCGCGGACAACCGCGCGCTTTCCTACACCTACCAGCAAAACACGGGCGGTGGACA
>JAGVGH010000097.1 GCA_020057225.1 Desulfobacterales bacterium
AGGCAAAGGCAAAGGCAGAGGCAGAGGCAGAGGCAGAGGCAAAGACGAATGTAGAATATCGAATATCGAACCGCAGAACCGCGGAAGGGGAAGGCAAAGACGAATGTAGAATATCGAAGAGTTTTGCAATTACCTCTCATGGAAACGACAAATTTGAGGCCGGGTGGTTCCGCCCGAAGGGCAGATTCATCCAACACATAGAAATCATTTAGAAATGTTGGGTGAACCCGGGCCTTGCGGCCCGGAACCACCCACCCTACGCCCAATTTTGCAATTGCCTCAAGAAAAAAACGCCCCCGGAAAGGGGGGCGGCGTTCAGCTTCGGCGAAATCCCGAAAACCGTTGTGAGGAATGACCTGTCGCGGCATCAGGCCGAAAATCAAACACCTCACGCCATGGTAGCCTTGACCCCCGGCGGCACTCCCCGCCGCGCGGGGTTTTCCGACAACGCCTCCCGGAGCGCGCGGCCAAGCCCGGCGAACAGCTCCCGCCACCCCTCCTCCGGCGCGGCGTCTCGTGCCGCGTGGACCACCAGCCCTGCGGAAAGACCGTTGCACAGCCCCTCTAAAAAATCATCCAGGTCTTCGGTAAACAAATCCCCGCACACCGTGTGGCCGATTAAAAACCGCTCCCGCAGTGCCTGGTAATCCCCGGAAAAGGGAACAAACTTGACGGATTTGCGGCCTTCCACCGAGACAGCGGCCCGAAACGCCTGGGTGTCAAGGTCCGCAGGCGTGTCCACGCTGGAACCCGCCCCGTTGACCCCTGTTTCCTCCATGCGCCAAAGCACCATCTCCTTGAGGGCGCGGCCCAGAACCAGCCCTGTGTCCTCCGCGGCAACGTGGCTCGAGGAGAGCCGGGAAGCGGTGAACTCCACCTCCAGGCGCGCCCCGAGCTCCCGGGCCAGAATGTCCAGAAGGATGGAAAGCCCGGTGACGCGCACGGAAGGCCCTGTGGTGGCTGTAAGAGACGCGCCGCAAGGACAGGTAAAATCCAGGGCCGCCTCGACCACGCTCTCCGCGGTGCGGCGCCGCACCCGCGTTTTTAGGCGCGAGACTTCCACAACTTCCAGGTCTCCTGTTCCCCTGGGTTCCGGCTTTCCCGTTGTCCCCGCCCTCTCCGCGGGCGCAGGGGCGGACAGACTCTCCGTCTTAGGCATCCGCGCCTTGGCCAGCGCAACGCCCGCTCCCCGGAAAACCGCCTCCCAGGTGTGGTGCGGGTCTTCCATGCCGCACACCCTCACATGGATTCCAGCCCCAAGCCCTTTGGCCATGCCGTCCAAAAGCCGGGTCATGGGAACCCCGTCCACGGCCTGTTCCGCGCGCAGGGACAGAAACCAGCCCAGGGAAAGCCCGCCGGCCGTCTCCAGGGCAAGCCCCTTGTCTCCCGGGACAAGGGACACCTCGGCGCTTCCGTCGTCAATCATGCCGATAGCGGCCGCGGGTCTGAGCGGCCCGCCGGTTTCCAAAACACGCTCTCCCAAGAGCCGCCCAAGCGCGGCCCAGGAGTTGTTGTTCCACTGAAGGTCAATGCCCGCGCCCAGCCGCCACGCCACGTGCTCCACCATGTGGCTGACAAAATCATTGGGGGTTAGTATGCGCTTCTTCGTCACTTCCCCCGGAACGAGCGAAAGCCGGTTTACGGAAAAGCCGGAATACACGGCGTGGGCGAACCCGGAGCGCTCCAGGGTCTCAAACCCGTGTCCGCCGGTGGAGACAGCCACGGTGTGGCATCCGGCGTGCCGTCCGGCCTCCGCGCCGATGAGGGAGTCCTCGATCACGGCGCAGGCGCCGGGAGAGACTCCAAGGGTTTGGGCCGCGAACAGGTAGGTGTCCGGAGCGGGTTTTTGGGCGAGGTTTCCATGGTCGTTTCCCGCGACCAGGTCGAAAGCGCCGCGTATTCCCGCCCGCTCCAAAATGGTATCCACATCCGCGGCCGCGTTGTTGGAAACCACGGCAAGCAACAGCCCGCGCTCCCGGGCGGCCTTGAGGATTTCCGGGATGCCCGGGAGGGTTTCAAACACCGCGCCCCGGCGCGCCTCCTCGTACTCGGCGAGAATGGCGGCGTGGTGTCCGGCAACACCGGTGTCTCCTGTTTCCTCCGCGACGCGCAGAAGGATTTGAGACCAGAACTCCGGCGGATGCAGGGCAAAGAGGGAGCGGATGAGGTCCATGGAGACTGTTGCCCCGGTGCCCGCGTGGCGCGCGAGAAGCATGTTTACGATGGCGAAATCCAGTCCCAGGCTGTCCAGGAGCACGCCGTCCATATCGAAAAGGACAGCCTTTGTGGGGTCGGGAAGAACGAGGCGTCCGGCAAGGTCCATAAGAGCGCTCCTTGATTCGCGCAGGTTGGCCGCGCTGTGGCGCGGGCGAGACGGGAGCATAGCATCAATCCGTGTCCGGTGTCACGTCCCGGTGTTTTCCGGCGGGAGGGCCTCTGTGGCGGGGGATTGCGCGGGGAGGCGCTCCGTGCTATGAATAACCCGAAGTTACCCCGGTCCATCCGCTCTTCCCCCGCGCCCGACGGCCAGGCACCCCTGCCTGGACGGCTTGCACGCCCCTTGCGGGACCGCGAGGAAATCCGCCTCCTCCGCGGATCCCGTGTTCCCTCTCTTGGCCGGGCGCCGCCCGGCGGAAAGGACCCTGCCGCCATGTCGAAAAACTACAAATGCTGGCCCGACCCCTGGCCCAGACACATCAACTATCCCCCGATCCTCGTCCATGAGTTCCTGGAGCAAAGCGCGCTGCGCTCTCCCAACAGGGTCGCCCTCATCTTCGGCGGCATGGAACTCACCTACGCCGAGCTCAAGGCCCTGGTGGACCGCATGGCCAACGCGCTTCTCGCCTTAGATGTCGGCCCGGGCCGGCGCGTGGCCATCCATCTTCCCAACTGCCCCCAGTTCGCCATCGCCTACTATGCCGCGCTTAAATGCGGAGCCACGTTTACCCCGTTAAGCCCCTTGCTTTCCCCCAGGGAGATCCTTCACCAGATCACGGACTCGGGCGCCGCCACGCTCTTTTCCTTAGACCTCATTTATCCGGGCATCAAGGACATTCTGCCAGGCACTCCTGTAAAAAACATTATCACCACCAGCATAGCCGACTGTTACAATCCCGTCATCGCGCCGCTCAAGCCCCTGGTCAAATTTCCGGTCCCGGACACTTTGGACATGGCGGAACTGCTCAAAACAGCAAAGGCCGACCCGCCGCCGCCCCCTGCCATAGACCCGTCCAAGGATCCCGCCCACCTTGCCTACACGGGGGGGACCACGGGGGTTTCCAAGGGGGTCATGCTGACCCATAAGAACGTGGTGGCCAATGTGCTCCAGTTCAACTCCTGGTTTTCAGGAACCTGGGTCGAGATGGAGGACGGCCGGTTCCAAGTCAAATATCCCAAGGGTCTTGGACCGGAAACGGCCATCGTCCGCCAGGACTCCGAAACCTCCCTGGTGGTGGTGCCCTGGTTCCACGCCATGGGCACCATCGGCTACCTCAACAACATGATCGCCTCGGGCTCGACCCTTGTGGTGTTCCCGCGCTTTGATCCCAGGGAATACCTCGCGGCCGTGGTGAAATACCGGGCCACCAGCATGGGAGGCGCGCCCCAGCTCTATGTTCCCTTGGTGCATCTGCCGGAATTCGGGACTTTTGACCTTTCCACCATCAAAATCGCGGCCTCGGGCGCCGCGCCCTTGCCCCTTTCCGTGCTCGACCGCATGCAGGCGGCCATACCCGGAGTTGTTTTGGAAGCCTACGGGCTTACGGAATGCACCATGGGAGCGGTGGCCAATCCTCCTTTCCGGAACAAGGTCCGGCCCGGGTCTGTGGGGCTTCCCATTGCGGACACGGAGGTGAAAATCGTCAACCCGGCAACGGACGAGGAGGTGCCTGTTGGCCAGGACGGGGAAATCTGCATCCGGGGACCCCAGGTGATGGCGGGGTACTGGAACCGTCCGGACGCGACCTCCGAGGTGCTCCGGGACGGATGGCTGCACACCGGGGATGTGGGGCGCCTGGACGGGGACGGGTATCTTTTCATCACGGACCGTATCAAGGACATGGTTATCTACAAGGGATACAATGTGTATCCACGGGAACTCGAAGAGGTGCTGCACACGCATCCGGCGGTGGAGAACTGCGCGGTGGTGGGCAGGCCGGACGAGGCCGGAGGCGAGGCGCCGGTGGCCTTTGTGCAGCTTGCCACTGGAAAGGCGGCCGGGGCGGAGGAATTGCGGGAGTTCGTCAACCGGGAGGTGGCGGCCTATAAAAAGCTGCGGGAGGTGTTTATTGTGGAAGCGATTCCTGTGAGCCAGGCGGGCAAGATATTGAAGCGGGAGCTGCGCGGGCGGCTCAAGGAGAAATAGCGGACGGCGCGGGGAAGAGGGATTTCCATATCCGCGCCGGTTAAAATATGCCCGCTTTGCCCCGCGTCCCTGCTGTTTTAAGGAATAAGGACGGGGCGGAGCGGGCATCCTGGTTTTTATCAAAGCAAAATCCGGGGGAAACATGGCCGCGCCGGCCAAACCGCCGCCTCCCAAACAGCCCGCGCCCGTCTCTCCCGGTTGACTTTTTCCGCGGCCTTGCATACAAGGCGGGACAGTATGGCCCCCCGCAAGGCGTCCGTGCCATGACACACGGACACATCACCGACGGGCAGCGCGCCCCGGCAAGTCCCTCCGGCTCCTCCTTTCCGGACAGGGACGTTTTCAAGCGGCGGAATTCTCCCCCGCCATCCCAACCACCAACCAGGAGGAAGCCATGATGAGAAGCTATATCCGCGGCATCGGCAGCTACGTGCCGCCCAAGGTGGTCACCAACGGCGACCTGTCCAAGCTCATGAGCACCACGGACGATTGGATACGGATCCGCACAGGCATCGAGGAGCGCCGCTACGCGGAAGAGGGCGTGTATTGCTCGGACCTGGCAAAGGAGGCGGTGTTAAAAGCGGTCGAAAACGCGGGCATGGAGATGTCGGAGATCGAGTTCATCATTTTCGCGACCCTCAGCCCGGACCACCACTTTCCCGGTTCGGCCTGCTACCTGCAGCCCAAGCTGGGACTTGACAAGATAGGCTGTCTGGACGTGCGCAACCAATGCACGGGATTTTTGTATTCCCTGGCCATCGCGGACGCCTTCATCAAGACAGGGATGTACAAGAACATTCTCGTGGTGGGCGCCGAGGTGCATTCCTCGGCCCTGGATTTCACGGACGCGGGCCGGGACGTGGCGGTGCTCTTTGGAGACGGCGCCGCGGCGGTCATCGTGAGCGGCACCGAGGATCCTGGCCGGGGCATCCTGCACCACACCCTGCACGCGGACGGCAAGGGCGCGCGGGCGCTGTGCCTGGACATTTGGGATATTTCGCGCAAGCCGTACTATGACGAGACCACCGTCAACACGCCCATGCGCTGGCCGCAGATGAACGGGAAGATAGTGTTTAAAAACGCGGTGGTGCGGCTGTGCGAGACGCTCTTCGAGTTCATGTTCAAGCATCAGATCAACGCGGAGGAGGTCAAGTATTTTATTCCGCACCAGGCCAACATGCGGATTAACCACATGGTGGCGGGGCAGTTGGGACTGCCCAAGGAGAAATTCCTGCACAACATGCAGAAATACGGGAACACCACGGCGGCCTCGATTCCGCTGCTGTTGGACGAGACGTACCGGGCCGGTCTGATTCAGCCGGGGGACCTTTTATTGCTGTTGGGTTTTGGGGCGGGATTCACGTGGGGGGCCACGCTTCTCAAGTGGTGACACCGGAAACCGGCCCGCGCGGGTGGTTTTCGCGCGCGGCGGAATAAAAAAAGGCCCCGGCTTGCCGCAGGGGCCTTTTTTGTTCGTTCCGGTTAAAACACCCGCCCCGGGCGGGGCAATTGCGCTACTTCGCCGCGAACAGCGCGTCGTCCATGGTGGCGATGCAGTCATCCATCTCCTTGATGGCCCGCATGTTGCCCACAGTGGCGGGCAGATGCACCTTGATGAAGTACCGCGCGGTCTTCACCATTCCCTCATAGTACACCTTGTCGCCCGCCTTGGCCGCGCCAACCTTGCCCTGGGCGATCACCGCCCGCCACAGGTGCATCCACGCCATCATCACGTCGCCCGTGACATCCAGGAAGGGCTTGGCAAAGGAGTAGGCGGTAAGCGCCTTCCCGCTCATGGCCGTCTTGCCCATGTACATCGCCAGTTCGTCCAGCCGGTTCACCGCGCCTTCCACGTCCGCCGCCAGCTCCGCCAGCTCCGGCACGGCCTTGGCCGCCGCGATGGTCTTGTTGATTTCGCCCAAGAGGTCCATGATGGGCTTGCCGCCCTTCATGCCCAGCTTCCGGCCCAGAAGGTCCATGGCCTGGATGCCGTTGGTGCCCTCGTAAATCGAGGTGATGCGCGCGTCGCGGGCGTACTGCTCCACCGGGTACTCCTTGGTGTAGCCGTAGCCGCCGTAGGTCTGCATGGCCATGCTGGCCACTTCAAAGCCCTTGTCGGTGCAGTAGGCTTTGAGCACGGGAATGCAGACCTCGATGATGCCTTCCCACTTCCCGCGCTCTTCCGCCGACTCCGACACCCGGGTCATGTCCAGGGCCTTGCCCATGAAATAGATGAAGCTCCGCATCCCGTCCACATACGCCCTTTGGAACAGGAGCATGCGGCGCACGTCCGGATGGTTGATGAGGGTGACGTTCCTGGCGTCCGGGTTCATGAAGTCCAGGAGGTTCTTGCCCTGCACCCGCTGCCGCGCGTAGTCCAACGCCGCCATGTAGGCCGCCGCGCCCTGGGAGTAGCCCTGAATGCCCACGCCCAGCCGCGCCTCGTTCATCATCTGGAACATGGCGCGCATGCCCTTGTTGGGCTCGCCCAAGAGGGTGCCCTTGCACTTGCCCTGGGCACCCAGAATCATGACGCAGGTGGCGTTGCCGTGGATGCCCATCTTCTCTTCGAGACGGTCGCAGTACACGTCGTTGGACTCGCCCAAAGAGCCGTCGTCGTTGACCCGGATTTTGGGCACGGCGAAGAGGCTGATGCCCCGGGTTCCGGCGGGCGCGCCCTCGATGCGGGCGAGCACCGGGTGAATGATGTTTTCGACCAGGTCGTTGTCGCCCGCGGAGATGAAGATTTTTTGGCCGCGGATGGTGTAGGTGCCGTCGCCGTTGGGCGTGGCCGTGGTGGTGAGGGCGCCCACGTCGGAGCCCGCGTCAGGCTCGGTAAGCAGCATGGTGCCGCCCCATTTGCCCTTGTACATCTTCTCAAGATAGAGCTTCTTCTGCTTCTCCGTGCCAAAGACCTCCACGAGGTGGGCGGCTCCGTGGGTGAGCCCGGGGTACATCGTGAAGGACATGTTGGCGCCCACAAAGTATTCCGCGGCCGCCTGGGCCACGATCACGGGCATGCCCTGTCCCCCGACCTCCGGGTCCTCGGTGGCGGCGATCCAGTCGCCCTCGCAGTAAAGCTGATAGGGCCTGCGGAAGCACTCGGGCACTTTGACCTGGCCGTTTTCGAGTTTGCAGCCGGTCTCGTCGCCTTCCTTGTTGGTGGGAAGAATCTCCTTGATGGAGAGGTTCCGCGCCTCGGTGATGATGAGGTCAATGGTCTTCTTGTTGAAATCCGCGTACTTCTCGTACCTGGCCAGCTTGTCCGCTTCCATTTGCTCGAAGAGGACGAAATCCACGTCTCTACGGTCCGCGATTTGTTGTGCCATTGTGCTGTAGTCTCCTTCCTGTTGCCCTGTGAATGCGTCTCCGCCCTGGAGACGTTACTTGCCGTGCGGGGCCAAGAGCGGCCACGCGGGTTTTCCGAAGGCTTGCTCGAAAAACCCGTTTTCCCCTGACGTTAATTTTCAGACACAATCAACCCCTACTTAGAGCTTATCCATAAATAATCTTATTGCAAGGGATTCACCTGTTCGGCGCACGCCGTGCGCCCCTACGGCAATGGAACCCGAGCCATCGGAGCGCCCAGTGGTAAGCGATAACGGCCGTCACATACCCGTAGGGGCGCACGGCG
>JAGVGH010000153.1 GCA_020057225.1 Desulfobacterales bacterium
AGCCGGAGAATTCAGGAGACAGAAGTTCGGAGTTAGAATACCAGGGAAAGCGCCCGGTTTTTTAAAAAGCGGGTCTCATTCCTTACAGCAGCCGCGGTGTGGCAAGGTTTTTGAGTCAGCCTGGGGTTTCAACCCCCATTGAGGAATTTGAAAAAAGAGCGGACGCATCGTTCCGCATCGAGTGAAAATGCTGGCAACGGCCCCGGGCAGGGAATTCACCCCGCGTCCCTGTGCCTCCGGCATGCCGCCGCAAACGCGGCGGCCAGCGCCGGGTTGCTCCGGAAGCACAGATGCAGGTAACTCCCCAGGGTGTTGCCCAATAGCCAGCCCGGACAGTCCCGCTCCCCTCCCTCCCGGTCCGAGGTTCCGAACACCGGAAGGATCTCCCCGGGCGCTTCCCCCTCCCCGGAAACCAGCCGCGAATAGTGAAACTCATGGCCCCGGGCAACAGTCCCCGCAGGGCCCAAAGGCGTGTCCGCCGTAAAGCGCGCCTCCCGGTAGCCCAGGGACTGAAGCCGCCCCTCCATCCGCGCGGCAAACGGAAAACATCCGGCCATGGGAAACACCTGGCCCTCCATGTCCGTGAGGCTTTGGCACAGGGCCATGAACCCCCCGCACTCGGCCAGCACAGGCATGCCCGCCCGGCAAGCGTCCAACAGCGCCCGCCGCATGGAAACGTTTTCCGCCAAGGCCCTGGCGTGGAGCTCCGGATATCCGCCGCCCAGGTACAGCCCATGGATCCCATCAGGAAGGGCCTTGTCCCGGACCGGAGAGAAAAACACAAGCCCGCAGCCGTTTTCCCGGAGCGCGTCCAGGTTGTCCTCGTAGTAAAAGCAAAACGCGTTGTCTTTGGCGACCCCCACGCGCACATCCGGCATAGGAGGCTCGGGGCGGGCTTCGCCCGTTATGGAAACCCGGGGCAGGGAGTCTAAAAGCGCGTCCAAATCCAGATGGGCTTCAACCAGATCCGCAAGGGCGTCCGCCGCGCCTTCCATGGAATGGTCCTCGGCGGTCACAAGGCCCAGATGCCGCTCCGGCACGCCCACCGCCGCGTCCCTGGGAATTCCCCCCAAAAAACGCGCTCCGGGCACGCTTTCCATGGATTCCCGCACAAGGGCCAGATGCCGCGCGCTGCCCACGCGGTTGGCCGCCACCCCGCAAAACGTAAGCGCCGGGTCAAAGCGGACAAATCCCGAAACCAAGGCGGCAAAGCTCCGGGCCATGCTCCGGGCGTCCGCCACCAGCAGCACGGGCAGGCCCAGCCATTTCGCCATTTCCGCTGTGGAACCCGCGCCGGTTTTTGCGTCCGCCCCGTCAAAAAGGCCCATGGCGCCTTCCACCACGGCGATGTCCGCGTCCCGGGCCGCGCGGGCGAATATCTCCCGGCAGGTCTCCCGGCTGGTCATCCAGCCGTCGAGGTTTCTTCCCGGCATGCCTGTCACCCGGGCGTGGTGCCCGGGGTCAATGAAGTCCGGTCCGGTCTTGAAGGGCGCGACCTTTAGCCCCCGGCGCCGGAAGGCCGCCATAAGGCCCAGGGCCACTGTGGTCTTTCCGCTCCCGCTCATGGGAGCCGCCACCACAAGGCCGGGAATACTGTCACCGCCCATTTCCGCTCTCCGTCCCGTCGGCGCCGCGTATCCGCGTCCGGGCCGCCGCGTCAAACAGCTCCGGATACAAGACGTGTCCGATTTCCCAAATCCCTTCCAGAAGCCGGAGCGTGGGCCGGGACACCAGCTCCTCTTTCACCAAATAGACTTGGTTTTCGCGCACGGCCTTGATGACCGAGTACCCCGGCTCGGCAAGAATGCCCTCCACCGTGGGCCGGTTCATGGTCCCTGTCTGGGCCAGAATCACGTCAATCTCTTCGGCCCGGGCCAGAAGACGCTCTTTGCCGTAATAGGCGATGTTGGTGTCGCGCACCTGTTCCGCGTCCGCCGCCGCGTTGATTCCGCCCGCACATTCCAGGGCAAAGAGTGTCACGGATCCGGGCAAAAAGGTTTTGTGTTTGTCGTGGACCGCGTCCATGTAAACTGTTTTCCGGGGAAACGCGCGGGAGGAGATGTCCCGGGCCGCGGCGCATCCGGCCTCGAACCGCCGGACCATGTCCTCCGCCTCGGAGTCCCGGCCTGTGAGGCGCCCAAGAATCCGCCAGTACACCAGCATTTCCCCGACGCTGTTGGGCTGGAGGGAGACAACGGGCACGCCGAACCGGGCGAATTCCTCCATGAGCGGAGCGTACCCCCGGTCCAGCATGGGACGGACAAGGACAAGGCCGGGTTTGGCGGCCAAAAAGCGCTCGATGCCGTCACTGGCCGCGAAAACGGGTTTATCTTTTGCGCCCGCGAGCCTGGTGTCGGATTTGGCGACCCCCGCGAGGTGTTCCCCGGCTCCCAGGGAAAGCAGATTTTCCGTGTGGGCGCTGTAGAGGGAGATAACGCGGGTATAGGGGGCCTTGACATCGAGCATGCGGCCTGCGGAATCCCGGATTGCGCCGTCGGGCAAAAAAGCCATGTCCGAGCATTGGGCAAGGGCCGGAGGGATAAGCAGGAGGACGCAACCAAGAAGGAAAGCAACCAAGGTTTTCATAGAAACACCACCTGTGGAACGCCCAGGGCAGGCTCCTCCGCCACCCGGGCTTTCGTGTCAAAAACGGTTTCAAGAATATCTTCCCGGAGCGTCTCCCGGGTGGGCCCGCTGGCAACAACAGACCCCTCTTTGAGGAACACCAGGGTGTCGGCGAAACGCGCCGCAAGGTTCACATCATGCAGCACCGCCACCACGGTTCCGCCCTGCTCCCGGACCCGTTTGGCCGCGATTCCCAACACCAGAAGGGAGTGCCGCACATCCAGGCTCGAACAGGGCTCGTCCAGAAGCATGGCCGGAGCGTCCTGGGCCAGTGCCCGGGCAAAGGCCACGCGCTGTTTTTCGCCGCCGGAAAGCTCGGTCACGAGCCGTTCCGCGAAATCCTCGAGGCGGCACACAGAGAGGGCCTCCTCGATTTTGGCCTCATCCCGGGCCGCAGGTGGCGAAAACCGGGGGAGATGGGGATAGCGCCCCATGGCCACCACTTCCCGGGCGGTGTAGGGAAAATGGACCTGGTAGTCCTGGGGCACCAGGGAGATGGCCTTGGCGAGTTCTTTGCGCCTCCATGCCCCGATGTCCCGGCCCTGCGCACGGAGGCTGCCCTGTTGAAGCTTTCGGTGTCCGCACAGAATGTCCAGAAGCGTTGTTTTGCCGCAGCCGTTGGGTCCCAGGACCGCGTGAAACATTCCAGGGGCAAAGCCCAGCGAGAGGTTTGTGAAAATTCTCTTGGGGCCATGGGAAAAACAAGCTCCGGCGAGTTCAAAATCCATATTTTCCCACCCGCCGCTTCCTGAAGATATGCAGGAAAAACGGCCCGCCCAAGAGCGCGGTGACAACGCCGATGGGAATTTCCCCGGGCAGAAGCGCCCGGGTGGCGGTGTCCGCTCCCAGAAGAAGCAGGGCGCCCGCCACAAGGGAAATGGGAAGGAGCACCCTGTTGTCCGGGCCGAACACGCTCCGGACCGCGTGGGGGACGATTAGGCCCACAAAGCCGATGATGCCTGTGACGGAAACAGCGACAGCGGCCATAAGGCTTGCCGCGGCGAGAAGGAGCAGACGCGTCCGGGAGGTGTCCACGCCCAGGGACTCCGCGGCGCGCGGTCCAAGGGCCATGAGGTTCAGTTCCCGGGCGCGGGCAAGGCATATCAGCGTGCCGCCAATGGCGGTAGCCAAAACAAGAAGGGCGTCGCCCATGGTTTTGGAGGCAAGGCTGCCCATGAGCCAGAAGAGGAGGACAGAGGCTTGCTCGTCCGCCGCGTATTTTAAAAAGCCGATGCCCGCGGAGAGGATGGAGGCGACGATGATTCCGGAAAGGACCAGGTTGTTGGAGGAAAACCCGCCGGCCGAGGAGGCCAGGTACATGACAAGGAGAAGGCTTCCCGCCGCCCCGGCAAAGGCCCAGAGGGGCACGCTGGGGGCGCCCAGGGCCGCGAGGTTTAAAAGCAGCGCGAAACAGGCGCCAAACGCGGCTCCGGCGGAGACCCCCAGGGTGTAGGGATCCGCCAGGGGGTTCATCAGCACGCCCTGGAACACGGCCCCTGCCACGGCAAGCGCCCCTCCCACGGCCATGGCCGCAAGCACCCGGGGCAGGCGCACCTCCAGCACCACGGCCCGTTCCACCGGCGTGATTCCGGCGGCGGCCACGTCCTGGCCGGTCAGAGCCGACACGAGGATACGGGCCACCGCCGGGAGCTCGACATGGACAAATCCCAGACCCAGGGCAAAGGCCGCAAGGAGGGCGAGCCCTGAAACAAGAAGGGCGAACGCCGGTCCGGGGCGCGGACGCGCGGGTTTGGAAATGTCCGGGTTTACCATGCGGTGCCGCCTTACGGTTATTCCAGTTCTTTCACAGCGGAGGCAAGATGCGCCATCCAGATGTCGAGAAACTCCGGATACTCCGCAGTGCCCTTGAGCACAGGCTCGCAGGAAAGACCGGCCTTGGTGAACCGGGATTTCCAGGAATCCTCTTCGTCACCGGCCATGTCGTTTTTCGCGTGGTCTCCGGCAACGGACATGAAAGGCATGAGCCAGATTTTTTTAACATCCTGCTTTTTGAGAGCGGCCAGGATTTCATCCGGGCCGGGGTAGCCCTCGACTGTGCCGATAAAAACGCCGCTGTCGGTTTGCTGCGTCTGCCACATAAGGGCGGGATACATGGCGTTGGCCGGGTGCGGCGTTCCGTGGCCCATGAGAACAACGGCCTCGCCGGGTTTGCGCGTCTTGGGAAGGGTGGCGAGAAGGGCTTTCGCGGCCTTGTCCATGTCTTCCTGGGTATTGAGAAGCGGGGCGCCCACGGTGATTTTTTGGGGCGCGTCGGGCATGCCGTGGAAACCGCGGACCACGGAGAGAAGGTCGTGGAACTCCTTGCCCGGAATGGTGTGGAAGGACTGGACCGCCACATGGGTAAAGCCATCATTGGCCATGTTGGCCAGGGCCTGGGCCGGGGACTCCAGGGCTTTGCCCTCTTTGGCGAGTTTTTCGCGGATGATGTGGCTGGTGTAGGCAAAGCGGACCGGGACGCCGGGGAAGAGGGCGGCTGTTTTTTGGGCGATGGCGTTAAAGGCGGCTTGGGCTTCAGGATGGGTGGAGCCGAAAACCACGAGGAGAATGCCCTTTTTTGGGGGTTTTTCCTTGCCGTGGCCCGAGGCCTGGGCGCCTGCAAGGGCGATGAAAAGGAATGCCAGGGAAAGGAAGACCGCCAGACTTTTCTTTTGCATGTTACAGCTCCTTTTGCGCGCGCGGTAGGGGTTTCCGGGCGCGTCTCCGGTTTCGGCTCCTCTAAAAGCGGAATGCTTTTTAAAAGGGCGGACGCAAACCGTGCGGACGCGGTCCCGTGCCATTGGCCCGGAAAGGCGCGTTGATTCCGGGCCCTGCCGGGGCGCGCCTGCGCCCCGGATAGACAGCGTTTTTTCGCGTCCCGCCGCGCACAACCCAGGGGGGAGAAATAAAAAAAGCCCTCCACCGGCCCAAACAGGCCAAGGAGGGCTGCACCCTGGTTTCTTTGCCCTTTTGTTCGCGCCGCGCGCCAACGTCACCACGCGAGGATTGCACGGCACGCGCAAGGCAGGTCTTCTGGCTTCCGGCTCGTTCTACTCCCCGCGCCTTCCCGCCGGATTTCCGGCAGTGGCGTCACAAGCGGGTTTCGTCCCCGGACACAGCGGCGGGACCGCTCCCGGTTTTCACGGGATTCCCTATTAGGCCCACGTAAGGGGCGCCTTGCCGCATTTGTGTGTACGTTGTTGGGAGGTGTTTGTCAAGGATTTGCGGAAGACCAAATTCGAGGTCCGGGTTGCTCCGGCTGCCGGGCGCCGGGTCTGGCGTGTTTAGATTCTATGTCCGGATTGTCCGCGCTTTTTGGGTAGATAATGTCCGTGCCATGGTCCTGGGGTTGAAACCCCAGGCCAGATCAAAAACCTTGCCGCACCGCGGCTGCCATGAGGAGAAAGGCCCGTTTTATAGCTAAAAAGCACAACAAAGCATGAGTTTTTATTCTGGCTCCCGGCTCCTGGCTCCTGACTCCTGGCTCCTAAATTCTTCGGCTCCGCCGGTTTAGGGCCGTTGTCAGAATCTCTTTCCAGGACACTCCTGAAATACAAGGCCCTTCGCCCCGTGTTGGGGGAGAAGGGCATTTGGAAGACGCAAAAAAGGCCGTCTTCTACCAAGATGCGTTCAAAACCGTAACACCTGCTGAAAGCTCCCCCTCAATCTCCCTCTTTCCGCGGGAGAGAGCCGGGATGAAGGCGTTGCTTTGTGTATGTTTGATTGCGCCCTGGTCTTAGAAGTTGTAACCCACAGTGGTGCTCACAGAGGTCTGGCTGCTTTCGATTCCCTCCTCGATGGTGTAGGGCTGGTTGGGCGGCTCATGGGCGTGGGAAGTGCCGTCCACAGTGATTTTTTTGCCCGCGAGGCTCAGGGTGCAGAAGACGTTGTCCGTGAAGTTGTAGCGGGCGGTGGCGTTGCCCATGAACATTTCGCCGTCCCAGCCGGTATCCATGCTGGAGGTAAGCCCCCGGATGACATGGTTGTCCTTGTCTTCGGCGTGGACCAGCACGGAGCCGCCAAGGGAGAGATCAAGGTTGAAGCGTTTTTTAACGTTGACGCCAAATCCCAGCTCCGCGTAGGGGATGTGGTAGGTGAGGTCGTAGCGGAGCACTTCGCCGGGGATGTAGGTCTTGGGGGCGCCCGCCAGGGTGAGATCGTACTCCACAGCGTTTTTGAGCTTGTAGGAGTAGTCCTGCCATTCGTAGCCCAGGCCGCCGAAGAAGCTGTAGGTGGTGTGGGAGATGAGCCGGCGGGTGGCCTCAGACCCGGCGCCGTGCTGGACTTCGAGGAATTTGAAGCGGCCTTTCACGTCCAGGGTCCAGGCGTCCAGGGAGGGGTCGCTTTCCGAGTAGATGTCCCTGGCCGAGGGGTTGCCGTAGTTTCCGTAGAGCCAGTCGGAATCCTTCATCTTTTGTCCCGGCTCGCTCACGTTGTGCCCGGCCTTGATCCGAAGCTGCCATCTGTCATCCACGGTGAGTCCTGAGTCGAGGTAGGCGACGAACACGTCCAGGGGGAACTCCAGGCGGCTAACGGGGTAGCCGGCCCGGGTCACAACGCCTGCCTGGACCAGTTTTCCGCCGATTTCGTAGGTGTTGTCCCCGGCGAGGTATTCCATGCCGCCCCGCATGTCGAGCCGGACCACGGGACCGGCAAAGGCGGGGACGGAGAGGAGCAGTAAAAGAGCCGCTGCGGGAAGAAGGCGTGTTTTCATCGTGACAAGCTCCTGGCGACGGGTAGGGAGGAAACGCTCTTGCCCTGTCAGGTTCCCTGGGCACCCTTTTTCCGGAGTTTGCAGGGGCACGGGCGGCGTCCAGGGTTTCCCTGTGGAGTCAACATGTTGTGGTCCTTGTCCCAAAAGGAATGCAATCTGTTGGGAAAAGGCCGCGACCCCGTGGAAATTTTTTGTAAATCAACTTAACTATACCAGGGTTAACCCTAAAGTCAAGAAAAGACTGATGAAACCGGAGAGGTGAAAAGCGGGATCCAAAAAAGGCGGGGCGCGTCCCCCCGGACCGTGGCCCGCAGGGACGCTGAAGGGGATGAATGACACGGGGTGCGTGAGGCGGATATAGAATCCAAACCGGCAAAGCCGGAGAATTCAGGAGACAGAAGTTCGGAGTTTAGAATACCAGGGAAAGCGCCCGGTTTTTTAAAAAGCGGGTCTCATTCCTTACAGCAGCCGCGGTGCGGCAGGGTTTTTGAGATAGCGCGGGGTTTCAACCCATAAGCGCTAACTTGGTGCTTATCCCTAAATACTGCTGAGGAGGATTTTAGGGGCACTTTTTCATCGCGGGCGCACGCCGTGCGCCCGAACAGGTGAATCCCTTGCAATAAGAT
>JAGVGH010000206.1 GCA_020057225.1 Desulfobacterales bacterium
AGGTTCATCCAACACATAGAAATCATTTTAGAAATGTTGGGTGAACCCGGGCCTTGCGGCCCGGAACCACCCAACCTGCGCCTCATTTTGCAATTACCTCTTAGAATAAAAAATCATCTTTTGTTGTTTTTTTAGTTATAAAATGGGCCTTTCTCCTCATAGCAGCCGCGGTGCGGCAAGGTTTTTGATTTAGCCCGGGGTTTCAACCCCAGAACCATGGCCCAGACATTATCTACGCAAAAAACGCGGATAATCCGGACATACAATCTAATCCCCCAATGCCGCTTGCCCGGCCACGGCTTCCCGCTTTTAACAACAAGGCAAGTTGAGGTGTCATTCCGAGCGAAGCGGAAAATCTTGTCTTTGGATGGTGTCCGATTAACGACAAGATTTTCCGCTTCGCTCGAAATGACAGGTTCGGATGTTTTAACTCTAAGTCATTTTGAAGATTACCGGCCTAGACGCATAAGGGTGGATTTCCGGCTATGCCAAAACAGCGGACACGTTCTGTTCACCCACCGGGTTCTCCGGCTCCCCCGCCAAATGCCCCAGATGCGCCAGCCGCACCCTGCCTGATTCCCTCATGCGGCGGATGAGAAGCTCCAAAAAATCCAGCGCCAAACCGTTCATCCTCTGATGGTGAATCATCACCCCGCACAAACCCCCTTCCAAGGCCGCCCCAAGCTCCCTGAAAAGCCCGTCCCAGGCGGCGGGCGGGTTCTCCTCCTTGCGCGTGTGCAAGTCCACGTTGACTGGAATTCCACGCAGACCGTCCCCCCGGACCAAGTTTCTTCCGGTGCTTTTTCCCTGAAAACCCGATACGGCCTGAAACCCAAGCTCTTTAAGCGCGCTGTAGGTCTTTTCCCCGCACCGGTTCCAGGGGGGCGTGAAAACCGGGAAAAACGCCTCGCCTAAAAGCCCGTAGAGCCGTTCCATTCCCCGGGCAAGGTCTCCGAATATCTCTTTTTGGCTGCGGCTTTCGCCAAACTCCGCTTTTTTGCCAGTTTTTTCGTGATTTTTGTGACGAAATCCATGCTGATGCCAGCAAAACAGCTCAGGATCAAGAGAGTCCCTGCACACCACCTCCGCCCTGGTCGCGGAAAGCCAGACCGGCACCACCGCAAGGGACAGCGGGGCTTTTTGCCTGCGGAAGAGGTCCATGAGCCCCGAAAAACGCTTTCCGGGCGCGCCCACGTCATCCGCCCTGAAAAAAACCCTGGCCCCCGCGGCCGAACGCCCGAGGCAGGTGTCCAGCCTCTTTTCCGCGTCTTCCAAGGGCGCGAGCCAAAGGCTCGACGGCTCGTACAACATCTCTTAGCTCTCCCCCATCCAGTCAGAAAGCCAGCGCGCCGTATGCTCTGCGCCGGCAAGATTCAGCCCCGGTTTGGTTGTTCTTCCCCCCGCCATGGCGCGCTCCATGCGCCCCGCCAGAACCTCCGGCGCAAGGTCTCCTTCTTCAAGCACCCCTAGCACCCCCATAGCGCTCAGGCGGGCCGCGCGCATTCCCTGCTCCCGGTTTTGGCCAAACGGCAGGACCAGGGCGGGAACTCCTGTGGCGGCCACGTTCATGGCCGTGTTGTATCCCGCCATGCTTACCGAGAGGTCGGCCGCCGCAAGCTCGGAAATAAAATCCGCTGTGCGGCGGGCGACCCGCGCCCCAGGACCCGCAAGGGAGACCAGATCCGCGTAATCCTCCCCGGCCATGTAGGGGCCGGAGTACACATGGAGACGCGCCCCGGAAAAGGCCGGGGAGGCGCGAAAGGCCAGGAGGACCGCCCTTAAAAGCTCATAGCCCACGCTTCCCCCGCCCGCGCTCGCCACAACAAGCCTGTCGGAAGATCCAAGGCCATAGACGGCCCGGGTTTTCTCCCGGGCGTCCGGCGCGGGCATCGGGGTGACGTATCCGGTGTACACCACAGGCGCACGGATATCGGCTACTCGGGAAAAGGTCTCGTCAAGGCGCGCAAGGGCCGGGTCCGCGTGGACCAGAACCGCGTGAAACCAGCGGTTCAACACCTTCACAACCCGCTCCTCGTAGCGCGTCTGGTCCTTTTTTTCAACCAAAACATCCCGGAGACTGCACACCACCCTGGTCCGGCCCCGGGCGGCGAGCATTTCCAAAACCGGGTCCAGCTCGGCGCGGAAAGCTTTTCGTCCAAAAGGGTACAGCTCGACAAGGAAGAGAGCGTATTCCCCGTTTTGAAACGCGTCCATGAGGAGGGCGCGCCGGGTTTCCAAAACAGCCGCGGGATCCCCGCCATTTACTGAGGCGACCCGTGAAAACTCCGGGTCCATGGAAAGCTCCGGCAAAGACCGGACCTCGACATGGGCGGGCACGGGCGCGTCCGCGGGAGGGCCGCCCAAGAAAAGCCGCACTGTGTGCTTGTCAAGGGCCTTGCAAATCTCCAGGGTCCGGTAAAGGTGCCCCATCCCGAGGACATGCTGGCAGTAGAAGGCTATCCGCATCGGGTCTCCTTTCCGTGTCCGGCATACGGCATACGGCATACGGCCAACGGGACCATTAGTCAAGACGGGTTTTCGGAAAGGAAACACGATGAGGGGATGCGCGGGGTTGCCACGGCTCCGGTTGTCCGGTACGCTCGTTCCCCCCTATAATACCAAGGTGCAATCAGACAAGGTATGCCCTCACCCGGCCCTCTCCCGCAGGGAGAGGGAGATTGAGCGGGAGCTTTCAGCAGATGTTACGGATTGGACCGCATTTTGGTATAAGGCGTCATTTTCCAAATCCCTGGAAGGGAGAGGACAGACTATAGGAATTCCGCGATGGGACGCACCGCGTAATGCTCCGCGGCGCCCGCGGGACCAAGAGCTTATCCATAAATAATTTTATTGCAAGGGATTCCCCTGTTCGGGCGCACGCCGTGCGCCCCTAGGGCAATGGAACCCGAGCCATCGGAGCGCCCAGTGGTAAGCGATAACGGCCGTCACATAACCGTAGGGGCGCACGGCGTGCGCCCGCGATGAAAAACTGCCCCTAAAATCCTCCTCAGCAGTATTTAGGGATAAGCGCTAAAAGCCTCCGGGCGGGAATCGGAGCATGTGCTTGGTTGGCCGTTTGCCAAGAGCCTGCTTCAGGGCCACAAGATGCCTGGGCCGGAGCATCACCCGCACGATTCCCCTGCCCCGGGAAAGGGCGGCCCGGGCCTTGGCCAGGCGGTACATGCCGGGCGGCATGCGGATGTACAGGTTTTTCGCCCCTCTCAGCCCCTCCTCCACGTAGCGGATGCGCGGGGGGGACATCTCCCCGGCGCCTTGTCATCGGCGGCCTGAACTTCCTCTGTGTACTCGGAGGAGATGCCGTACTCCTCCCCGCGCCACACCGGGACGGCAAAGAACAACACGGCCAGCGTCAAACAGATGAAAGAGGTAATTGCAAAATGAGGCATAGGTTGGGTGGCTCCGGGCCGCAAGGCCCGGGTTCACCCAACATTTCTAAAATGATTTCTATATGTTGGATGAACCTGCCCTTCGGGCGGAACCATCCAGCCCACGTTAAATTTGTCGTTTTTATGAGTTTTGCAATTACCTCGAAAACCAACAGTTTTTTCCCATGTTGTTTCTCCCCGTAACTGGTGGTTGCCGCCGCGCCCCTTGCTCCGCGGGCGCGGCGTTCGTTCCCCAATCACTCAACGCCCGGACAGGACAGGCGGCGGCGGTTATTCCCAAATTCCGTGGGCCAGGGTTCCGCAGGCCGGACAGGCTCCTTTGACCAGGGTGTTTTTCCGGACCGTGAACCCCGTCCTCTGCACCAGGAGTTCCTGGCAGTTGTGGCAAAAGGTGTCCTCTCCTCCCAGGCCCGGAACATTGCCCATGTACACGTAACGGAGACCGGCCTCTTTTCCCGCCCTGCAGGCCTGGACAAGCGATGCCGCCGGAGTGGGAAGCGCGTCCAGGAGCCGGTAGGCGGGATGAAAACGGCTCACATGCCAGGGAGTCTCCGGACCCAGGGTCTGGCATAAAAAATCCGCCAGGCGCCGCAGCTCGTCTATGCCGTCGTTCCATCCCGGAATGAGCAGCGTGGTCACCTCCACCAGCACCCCGGCCTCCCGAAGACGCTTCAGGGTCGTCAACACGTTTTCATGGACCGCCTGGCAAAGATCTTTGTAGAACTTCGCGGACATGGCCTTGAGGTCCACATTGGCGGCGGAAAGCCAGGGGCTGACAAGCTCCACGGCCTCGGGCGTCATGTAGCCGTTGGTGACGAACACGTTGCGCAGCCCGGCCTCCACAGCCAGCCGGGCGCAGTCCCTGGCGTATTCGAAATAGACCGTTGGCTCCGTGTAGGTGTAGGAGATGCTCGCGCACCCGGCGGCCAGGGCCTCTTTGACCACCCTTTCAGGGGGAAGGTTTTCCCCCAGGATGAGTCCGTTTCTGTCTCCTGGCATTTGCGCGATTTCGGAATTCTGGCAGAACCTGCACTTGAAGTTGCAGCCTGCGGTAGCGATGGAATAGGAGCGGGATCCGGGCAGAAAATGGAACAGTGGTTTTTTTTCGATGGAGTCCACGTGGCGGGCGATGGCTTTTCCATACACCAGGGAAACCAGCGTCCCGTCCTGGTTTTCCCTTACCCCGCAGATTCCCCGTCCGCCGGGTCTGACAAGGCAGCGGTGCCAGCACAGATTGCAGCGGACCTTGCCGCCTTCCACTTTTTCATACAGAAGAGCTTCCATGGGCCGTCTCCTTAAAAGTTCTCCCGGCAGCGCCCACCCGCGCGGGGCCTGTGGCGAGCTTGGGGACAGAGGGCGCTGGAATGCGAAGTTCAAGGGGGGTTACGCGGAACCGGGGGCACAGGGTAATGAGCATGGCCACGAAAACGCCGCTGGGCAGGCGCTGGATCCAGTTGACGCGCTCAACGCTGTCGCGGCAGCGGCCCTCCCCCAGGGGCAGATGCCCGCAGGTTCTCCACTGGATTTGAGCCTCCCCCAGCGTCGCGCGGACAAGGGCCTTGAGTTCCCAGACAGAATAGGTCCGCGCCTTGGAGCGGAGGGAATCGTCACAGAGCGCGCCTATGCGTCTGCCGGGGATTTCAAGGGCATAGCGGTTGGCGCATCCAATGAAAACGCGGTCTTTGGCGACCCGGCAGGCTTCGGCCAGCATTTTTTGGGGGTCTTCCGCGAATTCCAGGGTGTTGATGCAAAGGGCGAGGTCAAAAGCGTTGTCCTCAAAGGGCAGGTCTTCGCCAAACGCGCGCTCAAGGGCCGCGCGGTTGCCCAGCCTTCGGGACGCGAGGGACAGCATGGGGGACGAGGGGTCAACCCCTGCAAGCAGCGCGGTTTTATTGAGGAAAAGGGAAAGGTCCCGGCCTGTGCCGCAGCCGATGTCGAGGACGCGCTCGTGGGGCATGGGACGCGCCATGCGTGTGATGAGCTGGCGCCGCGCGCGCTCCGTGGGCGCGTTTTCAAAGGCTGCGCACCAAGCCTCGTACCGAACGGCGTCTTTGGCGTCGAACACATGGCCCATGCTGAAAGTGTAAGCCATATAAACGGGTTAATCAAGGGAATATCCACAGGAGCTTTTTGCTCTGGGGAGGTTTTCAGCGCGGCCCGCCGACCGGGCAGAGGGAGGGCATGCAAGGGCCTTTTCCCGGAATATAAGCGCCTGCTGTTTCCAGACCGCGGCTTTCCCGCCGGCCGTGCGATTCTTGTTTGCATGAGCCTCTCATACCAAGGTGCAATCAGACAAGGTATGCCCTCACCCCGGCCCTCTCCCGCAGGGAGAGGGAGATTGGGCGGGAGCTTTCAGCAGGTGTTACGGATTGGACCGCATTTTGGTATCAGCGGCGGAGGCGCTCTTTTTTAAGCATCAGAAAATACAGCGCGCCCGGATGCCTCAAGTGCCCGGCCATGGTTTCCGCAAACGTCCCGCTTCCGCAGAAAAGGTCCATGCGGCCGGGCCCTTGGATGGCGCCGCCTGTGTCCTGAACCGTGGCGAAACGGCCAAAATCCTTCCAGAGCAGAATTTCTCCCCGGTTGTTGAGAACCGGTTTTTTACTCTCCAAATACACCAGGGCGCCCATGGGGAAGAGGGTTCTGTCCACCGCGACAGACCTTCCCGGCGTTAAAACAACCCCTGCGGCGCCCAAGGGGCCTTCCTTCACCGTCTCAAAAAAAACATAACTCGGGTTGTGGTTGAAGACGCGCTCCCGTTCCCCGGGGTTTTCCTCCACATAGCGCCGGATGCGCTGCATGGACATCTCCTCTTTGGGAACCCGCCCCTCCCTGATGAGCACTTTTCCCGCACTCCGGTAAGGGTGCCCGTTGGTACCGGCGTAGTGGGCGTGGATTTCCTCCCCGTCCTCCAGGATCACACGGCCAGAACCTTGCACATGGAGGAAAAAAGCGTCCACCGGGTCTTTCAGCCATGCGATTTCAAGGCCCTTGCCCGCGAGAGATGCCTTGGAGTCTATTTCCTCCCGTGTGTAAAACGGGAGGAAACGCCCGTTTTCCACCCGTCCAAACAGGCGGACCCCCTTGTACTTGGGGTCAAAATCCCCAAGGTCCGCAGTGACCAGGGTGTCGGGTCTGCGGTACAGAGGATGGCGGCACGCGTCGGAATATTGACGGCAACCCTCGATCACCGGTTCGTAGTATCCTGTAATAAACATGCGTCCCCATCCGTTTGTTCCGGTCGCGCGATACACATCAAACTGTTCCCGGACCGCCCTGGAGAATTTGGCCGGATCCCGGGTTTGCCCGAGAAGGGCGAGAAAGGCCCGGATGGACTCCACGAGATCGGCGCTGGTCCAGGTGTCAGGGCCAAGACTGTGTTTTTTCCCCGGGTCCAGGCGTTCAAGCCAGGCGAGGCTGTTTTCGAGCGCCCGCCGGATCCCGTCAGGGTCCATGTCGTCAGAGAATTCCGGAAGCATCCATTCGGGAACCTTTACCAGCGCGCCCCTGGGAGTTTTTGTATCCGCCAGGGGGAAGGCGCACCCGGTGAAAAGGCAGGCCAGACAAAGCAGCGCGGCGGATTTAGTTTTGAAAGAGGCTGAAAGGGACATAACGCGCCTCACAGGAAAGGGTTTTGGTGTGCCTGCGCGGGGATTTCATGCCATGGTTTGAACGCCGCATCAATGGAGGAATTGGGGAAGATTTGAGCGGGCGAAGGCCGAACCCTCGGGGACTGCCGTGCCCCAAGGGAAAGGACATTTCCATGCGCCCCCAACGCCGTGCCCCGAAAAGCAAGCCCGCATCCTGGACGGACAGTTTTGAGCTTCTGGCCGACGGGGTGTTTTTCCGGATTCCGAGCAGTGTTTTCAGAACGTCAACAGCGCGCTGTGCCGGCTTTTAGATTCTATGTCCGGATTATCCGCGTTTTTTGCGTAGATAATGTCTGAGCCATGGTCCTGGGGTTGAAACCCCCAGGCTGTCTCAAAAACCTTGCCGCACCGCGGCTGCTGTAAGGAAAGAGACCCGGTTTTTAAAAAACCGGGCGCTTACCCTGGTATTCTAACTCCGAACTTCTGTCTCCTGAATTCTCCGAGTTTGCCGGTTTAGGGTTCCCGAGGAACGTGTTTTTTGGGAAACCCCTTCAAGACCTGCTGGAGCCGGAATCCGCGGCGGTCTTTCAAGGTCTCGCCTCCGGACCCGCCCGGTTCCGCCGCCGACTTGAGTTCAAAGCCAAGGCCGGCGCGCGCCCCCAAAAAAACGAAAAGCGGACGGACCCGGAAAATCCCGTCCGGTTGAAACCGGACGCGGGTCCGGTCTTCCTGTCAACGGACGCGGCGCTTGAGACGGTTCATGTCCACAATGCGGATGGTGTGGCCTGAAAGCTCGATGATTTCTTTGTCTCTGAGCACGCGAAGCTCTTTGTTGATACTTTCCCTGGTCGCGCCCACCATGTCCGCAAGGTCTTTCTGGGTAAGCCGCAGGCTGATTTCCAGAGAGTCGCCCTCTTTGCGCCCGAATGTCTCCCCCAGCTCGAGCAGCTTTTTCGCGAACCGCGCGGGAATGTTGAGAAAGCTCGTATCCTCGAGAAGATCGTCCGTCTTTCGCAGGCGCTCCGAGAGGCAGGAGAGCACGGACTCGATGGCGGTCTCGCTTTTCTTTAAAAAGCGGAAAAAGTCGGTCCGGTTGAGCAAAAGGAGCCGGGACGACTCGACCGCCACGGCGTCGGCGCTGCGGGGGAATCCGTCCAGCAGGGCCATTTCCCCGAAAAAGTCGCCTTCGGAAAAAATGGTGACAATCATTTCGTCGCCGAGACGCGAAGGCAGCACAATTTTAACGGCGCCCTGGGCGATGATATACAGCGTGGTGCCTTCGCTGCCCTTGCGGAACAGAACCTCGCCCTGCTTTACCTTTTGCGCCCGCATCATGGAGACAAGTTCCTGGGCCTCCGGTTCGGGCAATCCTTTGAAAAGAGGAATGTTTTTTATGATGTCCAATAGTTCCATGAAAGGCTCCCCTGGGCCGTCCGGACGGCCCGGATTCTCACGTGGATAAAACGTCTAATTTTTGGACATGAGGCGCGCCACAGCCTGGTCCAGGCCGTCCAGGGTCAGCTCGAACATGGGAAAGATGTCCCGGATGATTTGGATGGTCCTGGTGTAATGCCACATTCTCCCTGGGACGGGATTGAGCCAAACGCTTTTTTTAAAACTGTCCGCCAAAAACCGCAACTGCTCGATACTGGGCTTTCCGCTTCGCTCCTCGATATGGATGGAGCCATCGGTGGCTGTCAGCTCGTAGGGTGCCATGCTCGCGTCACCTACGACAATCACCCGGGTTTCGGGATCAAGCCGCGAAAAGTCGCGTACCTTTAAGGGCTTGTGCCGCCTTTGCGGGTCCATCCACAAATATTCATAGACAGTGTTGTGGAAAAAAAAAGTTTTAACCTCTTTGAACTGGGCGCGGGCGTAATCGAACATGGTCTGAACCACGGAGATATAAGGGTCCATGGACCAGCCCCCGTTGTCAATCAGGAGCATGACCTTGAGTCTGTCCCGCAGGCTTCTGTCAAAAATGATTTCTATTTCCCCGCCGTTCCGGGTAATCTGGTAAATGGTCTTTTCAACATTCACTTGGTCTTTGGGGCCGGAGGGAACCATGTGGCGAAGGCGCTTCAAGGCTTCCCCCACCATGGCCTCCGTGAGCGGCCCTGTCTGGGAGTAATCCTTGTACCTGCGGTCCATGGCCACCTTGACCGCGGATTTGTTCCGGGAAAGCCCGCCCACCCGCATGCCTCCGGGATGGTGGCCCGAATGCCCGACCGGGGATGTGCCGCCCGTGCCAATCCAGCGGTTGCCGCCGTCGTGCCTGCCGTCCTGGTCCTTTAGCCTGTCAAGGAAATACTGAATCAGCTCCTCGGGGGTGAGCTTTGCAAGCTCCTCCTCGCTCATTCCTAAAGCCGCCGCCAGCTCCCGGGGATCCTTGAGCCACTCGTCCAGAAGCGCCCTTGCCATTTCCGAAAGGTCAACCCCCTCGGGCACGGGCATTTCCGCACCCTCGAAGTGGTGGGCAAAGGCCCGGTCAAATGTGTCGAAATGGCGTTCGCTTTTAACGAGGATGGAGCGGCCCGCAAAATAGAAGTCGTCAATGGAGCGGATGAGTCCCGCGCCAAGGGCCTTGTTAAGGGTAAGGAAGGCTGTGGGGCTTACCGGAACGCCCGCCTCCCGAAGTATGTAAAAAAAGTCAATAAACATGGCCTTTGCTACTGTCTTCGCGGGCGTTACGCCCTTTGCGCGTCCGGAGGTTGTGATTTGAAAGGAAGGATGGACAACAATCCGTTTTTTCGAAGCGTATGTCAACAGGTTTTGGGGGCAGGGACGCGAAAGGGCGCGCCCCTGCCCCGGTTAAACCCTTCAGCCTTTCTGGCCGTTTCCGGACAGTCCGCACAATGCAACGTCCGGGGGTTTTTTTATCGGCCCCGCTTTTCCCGGACCCCGGCATGTGGGTTGACCGGTCCGGGACTTATCCTACAGGCGCGTGATCCACCCGAAGGGGTCTTTCGCAAGCCCGTACTGAATGCCTGTGATTGCGTCGTAAAACTTCCTGGCCATGGGTCCCACCTGGTTGCCGCTGATGGTGATGGCCCGTTCCCCGTATTTCAGCTCGCCAACAGGGGAAATCACCGCCGCGGTTCCGGTTCCAAAGCACTCGTCCAGTTTTCCGGCGGCCTGGGCGTCGAAGATTTCATCAATGGAAACAGCGCGCTCCTCCACCGGCATTCCCCAGCGCCTGGCAAGTTTAATGACGGAATCCCTTGTTATGCCAGGCAAAATGCTGCCGTTGAGCGCGGGGGTCACCAGGGTGCCGCCCAAGACGAAGAAGATGTTCATGGAACCCACTTCCTCGATAAACCGCCGCTCGACACCATCCAGCCACAGCACCTGGGTGTAGCCCTGGTCATGCGCCCGCTGTCCCGCGTACAGGCTTGCGGCGTAGTTGGCCATGGTCTTCGCCTCGCCCAGGCCGCCGCGCACCGCGCGCACGTAATTCATGGTGACCCAGATGCGCACCGGGTTGAACCCCTGGGGATAATAGGCGCCCACCGGGGAAAGAATGACGAAGTACCTGTAATGATGGCTCACCCGCACGCCCAGGTAAGGATCGGCGGCGATGATGGTGGGGCGGATATACAAAGATGTGCCGGGGGCCCCGGGCACCCACTCCTTTTCCAGACGCACAAGCTCTTTGAGGTGTTCGATGGCCTGGTTCGCGTCTATCCTGGGAATGCATAGCAAATCGGCGGAGCGGTTGAACCGGGCGAAATTGGCCTCGGGCCGGAAGAGCTGGACGCCGCCGTCTTCCCTGCGGTAGGCTTTGAGACCCTCGAAGATGCCTTGTCCGTAATGCAGCACCATTGTGGAAGGGTCGAGGGAAAACGGGCTGTAGGGTTCAATCCGGGCGTTGTGCCAGCCTTTTTCCGGGTCATGGTCCATGTTGAGCATGTGGTCCGTGAAAAGGGTGCCAAAGCCCAGGTTGTTCGGGTCGGGTTTGGGTTTGGGGTTTGCGGTCTTCGTGATGGAAAGATTCATCGGATTCCTCCTTTGGATAGTCTAAAAAGCCTATGAAATTTCCGTGACGGAAAAGAAACGCGCTTGTTGACGACAGGCCGCGGGGGAGCGGTCAGGGACCAAGCAGCATTCGGCCCGCGCCCGGCGCAGGGCGCCGCGCCAGGTCTTCCCCTGCCAGCTCGTGTACGATGAACCCGGCGGCGTGCGCGCGGGTGGGCGGAAGAAGCCTTCCGGCAAACAGGGCGCCGGAAATGTCGGAGAAAACGGCATGGACCACGAGGTCCGGCTTTCCGTCCAAAGGGGCCAGGAAACCCAGGCACGCGCCTAGTTCGAGACATCCCTCCACGCGGCGGGTCACGTACACCTCCTGGCCGTGGTCCAGGCACCCCAGGGTGGCCATGGAAAGGCTGCCCAGGATGTGAATCACGCCGCGCTTGACATGGTTTTGACAGAGTGTGTCGAGGAGGGTTTCATGGAGGTCCGCACCTCCGGACAAGGAGCCGGCAAAAGAGCGTCCCGGGCTTGTTCCGGCTATATGGGCTGCGGGTGGCAACATGGAGGCTCCTCTGGCCGCCGGGGGCGCGGCCGCCGGGAAACGGATGATTTTAGAGGTAATTGCAAAATGAAGCGTAGGTTGGGTGGTTCCGGGCCGCGAGGCCCGGGTTCACCCAACATTTCTCAAATAATTTCTATGTGTTGGGTGGACA
>JAGVGH010000157.1 GCA_020057225.1 Desulfobacterales bacterium
AAAATTATGATGTAGGTCGGGTGGTTCTGCGCGGAGCGCAGGTCCACCCGACAATATCCTCATATATCTTTAAGCAAGAATGCTCATATAAGTTAGCGCCTATGGGCTAAAGCCCCAGGCTACAACCCTTCGCCCCTTCGGGGCGGGAACCTGCGACATATCTGTCGGAGCAGTACTATTCCGAATAGAAAAAAATTTGAAAAAACCAGATCACACGGTGTCCAAATAAGCACGCCGGGGGCGTCTCTGGCAAGAGGAAAAAACCATTCCTCGCACAGGAACAGCCCTCGATGCCTGTTGACGCTCCCCGCCAGCGGGGTTTTCCCGGTCCCGTTTTCCCCGGTCTGAGGCCGGGCTGCGCGTTTTACAGCATTTGTCAAAATTCCGAGCCGGTTTTTGAGGCACGCTCCGGCATCTTGCCGGATTCTCCGAATTGCGCCATGAGCTTGGAGATGTTGGGTTGAAGGATCACGTGGCTCCGGCATCTTGCCGGAGTTTTCGGGAAACGAACAGCAACTCTATGATTTTGTGGTTTTTTCTAACGCATGGACCCTGGCGGGACGCCGGGCCCCGCCAGCATTGCCTCGCGCGAATCGGCGCGGATTTATGAAAAACGCCACCGTTGGGCGCGGAAAAGAGCCTCCTGTTTTTTTACTTGTGTCCAACCCCTCCCATGATGCACACTTGGTCTGAAATTGCCGGGTCTGAACTTTTGGTTCAATGCCATTTGCTTCGGATGGTTTTGGCCTTATCGTATCAAAAGCTGATGGAGGACACAGGGGAATTCCCCCATCATCCTGGTTCTCTCACGGGCGGAGAGGGCAAGGTGAGGGAGAATCCTCAAGTGAATGCCCTTGAACCCCGTTCCTCGGAGGCGAAAATGCGCGGGAAAAAAACAGTCGGAACACTGGCGGCGGCGCTGGTTCTCTCCCTTGCCCTGGGCTGCGGGCCCAAGGAGGAGGAGAAACCCGCGGCCCGGGGGGACCATGCCCTGGGCGGATATGTCCAGGCCGTTGACAAGGCCAAGAACCTGCGGCAGAACATGAACACGCGGGAGGCGACGGCGGCGCAAAACGCGGCCCGCGCTTTGGATACCGCGGAACACGGCGGGGAACAGCCTCCCGCCCCCTGAGAGTCACTATCCGGGCCATGATTCCTGTCACACCCCATATCTCCATTCCGGAAAGGGACATTACCCTGGACTTCATCCGCTCCCCGGGTCCGGGCGGGCAAAACGTCAACAAGGTTGCCACCGCCGTCCAACTGCGCTTTGACGCGGCGCGGTGCGCCACCCTGCCCGAGGACGTGCGCGCGCGCCTCATGGCTCTTGCCGGAAAGCGGCTGACCACCGACGGGTTCATCCTCATCACAGCCCGCGCCCGCCGCACCCAGGAGCAAAACCGCGAGGAGGCCATGGAACGCCTGGCCGCCCTTATCCGGCAAGCCACGGCGCGGCAGTCCCCGCGGTTTAAAACGCGGGTTCCCGCGGCGGAAAAGCGGAGGCGCCTGGAAGGCAAACGCAGGCTTGGCATAAAGAAACAGGCGCGCGGCACGGTTTCCCTCCATGAAGACTGACGCCTTCCCGTTGGGGATTTTTTCCCGGCCTTTTGCCGGACAGAAACGAGCATGCCATGCCACAAACAGCCTTGACATGGAGGCGTCTCTGCCTCCGCGCGGGAATCGCCGCTTTTTTCGCGTCTGTCCTTTTCTTTGCTCCCGGCTGCGGAGACAAAGAGGAATCCATTGGCCCGCGTCCTTCAGCCGTCCGGTGGGCGAACAGCTTTGAGGACGGGATACGTCTTGCCGGGGAAACCGGCAAGCCTGTCATGTTGGTGTTTTACGCGGACTGGTGCGGCTGGTGTGTAAAGCTTTCGCGCGACGTGTTCACCGATTCCAAGGTCGGCGCGGCCTCGGAGGGGCTTGTCAACATCCGGGTAAACACTGACAAACGCGAAGACCTGGCAGAGCGTTTCAAGGTCCGGTATCTCCCCACCATCCTCTTTTTAACCTCCAAGGGCGATGTCTTGGGCGATTTTCAAGGAGAGAGGACACCTTCGGGATTTGTCGAGGCGATGGAAAAGATTGCGGTCCAAAAGAGTTCTGGACCAGAACCCGCGTGATACCAAGCTGCAATCAGATCCCAAAAAGTATGCTCTCACCCAGGCTCTCTCCCACGGGGAGGGGGAGATTTGGCGGGAGCTTTCAGCAAGTTTAAGGATTTGAACGCAACGTGGCGTGAGCGGGCAAGATAGGCCGGGACGCATTGCTTCCCGCGTCCCGCCCCGCGTTTTGGCGCGTCTTGCCAAATGGAGAACCGGACCTTCGGGGAGCCGGGCGCGGAGGCGCCATAAGTTGGCAATGTTAGAATAAGCTCCAGGTCTTGACCAGGAAAACAAGCGGAGATATGTTGATGCGCGGATTTTCGATATAAAACGGCCGCAAAACAGCCATCAGACGCGGGGCAGGGCCGGATGCCGCCGCAAGAAAGCGGCCCCTTTTCGGATACCGGTGAACAGATGGACAAAGACAGGCAAGACAAGGGCTTGGCAGGGGACGCGGAAGAGGACGCCTCCGGGGCTGTGGTGAAAAAGGCGGACGTGACCCGGGAAAAGATACTCCTCGCGGCGCGCAAACTATTCGCCGAACACCCCTATAACGCGGCGAGCCTTCGCATGATCGCCAAGGAGGGCGGCTTTGACCATCCGCTCATCCGCTACTATTTCCCTTCCAAGGCGGAACTGTTCGAAGCCGTTGTGGTCCAAATCTGCGAGGAATTCTACGAGTCCAACATCAAGTGGCTCGACGGGCTTGAGACCATGATGCCCAAGGAGGCCCTGGAGCTTTATGTGGACCGGGTGTTCGACCACCACAGAAAAAATCCCGAAGGCCCGCGCATCATCATGCAGAACATCGCCCAGATTGACAATCTGCGCGCTATTCCCGGCCACCATCATCTCTACACCGCCTTTGCCCGGTTCCGCGTGACCTTTGAGCAAAAAATTCCCCTGCGCGGCCCTGCCAAGGAGATTGACCGGTTTTTCAACAGCTTCAACGCGGTGATGGTCAACTACATGGGCGCCTCCACGGCCCACGCCCAGGTCATGGGCATGGAAACCGACAGTGACAGGTTCTGGCGCTGGGTGAAGAAAACGCTTCTTGCCCTGTATCTGCCCTGGCTGGAGCGCCTGGCGTTTCCGGACGGCGCGCCTGTCCGGGAAAGCGCCGGGGAGAAAAAGGCATAATCCCTCGGCCTGCAGGTTTCCGGCGCTCTTTGGGGGTGAGCGTCACCTTTGCAGGGCGCCCCCCGCCCCTCCGCCCCCCTGTCTTCCCGGTAGTCCTCCAGGCGGCCGGATTTCATCACGCACCGCAGGGTGATAATGTTGTTTGCGCCTGTAAGCGACCACCCCATGCCAGACCGTTTGAGTCTGCCGCTGATTACCGCCTTGCAGCCCGCTTCGATCGCCCCGGAACCGACAAACAGGCCGTCCGCGCGGAACTCGGCGTAGCGCATTTTTCCCGGTTTTTCTCAGCAATTTCCAGTTAGGAAATTGCTGAGAAATAAGTGCGAAAAAGTCTTGACACTACCGGGTCGGCACTGTGTATTTCCGATTCGGGCGTATGTTCTCTACAACGACATGTTGTGGAGGATCATATGCCCGAAGCACAAATGAGGTGTCTATGTACGGCAGAATACCGGACATAGGCCCTCATTTGTGAAGCAAAACACGTGCCGCGGGATTGATACCAAAATGCGGCCCAATCCGTAACACCTGCGTGACGGTGTATTCGCATTCTTCCATGGCGGCACCCCCTGTTGTTCCGCGTTAGGGTTCTAGGGGACAAAAGAAGCGGAGGGGCTTGAGAAGCCCCTCCGCTTCTTAATTTTAATAGTAAGAGGCAATTGCC
>JAGVGH010000098.1 GCA_020057225.1 Desulfobacterales bacterium
AGAAAGCAATCCTGGCGAAGGGTCTGCGGACCGGTTTTTCAAAAAAACAGGGAAAACGGGCATTTTAATTGTTTAAAGAGATAGAATTTGTCAAAAAATCGCTTTTATCAATTTTAAATTTGAAAATGATAACTCCTTGCAGCAAGGGTAAAAATTTTTCAGGGTTTTGCAATTACCTCGGTAAACTTCGATTTTCCTTTGTACGGTTTGCATCCCCACACCCTCCTACAATTCGTCAATCAAATCCGCCTCTTCCAAAGGCTCGAAAACCGCGTTTCTCAGCTTGTTCTCGTCGAAGCCCGCCTCGGAATTAGCCTCAATGCGGATGCTCACCGCGCCAGCCATGTCCGCGAGATTGGCTATAGCTTGCCACGACTCGAACAGCTTGTCCCGGTTTGCCGAAAACTGGATGGCCAGCTTTTTCCTCGGGCCTTGGCCTGACCCTACAACAGGAGGTGTCACATCAGGGGGGAGTGCCTGCGGACCAATACCAGGATTTGGAGGGCTTTGCGGTTCCTCTCCGCGCTGACCCACTGATGGAGCGTGCGTGACCGGGCGCGGCCTTGCCTCCGGAACCATAAGAAACCCGGCCTCCACATCAATCTCGTCCTCGGGCACCGCCTTCCCAAAGGCCACCCTGGCCTCGCTCACCTGATACGTGCCGTCTTTCCCAAGTGAGGGCTTGACACCCGTATAGTAAGAGAAAACACAAAATGCTCCGAACCCCATTCTACACGTGCTACAAACCCGCGCGTTAAGTTGATGACATTGGTTGTCAAATATACGCCTATCACGGCAGACGGGAAAAGTCCAGAAAAAAATCTTGCTTTTCGTTACATTTCTGATACTTAAAACCGTGGGCAGACACTATTTTAAGAACGGAGTACTAGTAGTCAAAAAGTCAACCTCCCCACGCCCCGCCTTGGCACGCCTTATGCTGCCTTATCTCCCCGTAGGCGCGCCCGGCCTGCCCGGCGCTGGCGGAATCCAGCCCGCGCCCCTTGACCCGCAGGGGCGCGGGGCTGCCATGCCTTCCCCGTCCGTGGTATTTCGCCCCATTTCAAGGGCCAAACCCGGCGGCGTTGGGATGGCGGCAGAGCCGCGCGCCGCCCGCTCCTCCCGGCGGACTGACCCGTTTGTCTCACCGCTAGCAAAGGAGTCTTGCCATGTCCAACGCCTATGAGGCCGCGTACCGCCGTTCCCTCGAAAACCCTGAGTCCTTCTGGGGCGAAGCGGCCCGGCACATCCACTGGGAAAAAACCTGGGACAAAGTCCTCGATGACACCCGGAAACCTCTTTACCGCTGGTTCCCAGGCGCTGTCTGCAACACCGCGTACAACGCTCTTGACCGCCACGTGGAGGCCGGAAGGGACGCCTGGCCCGCCCTTATCTACGACAGCCCTGTCACCGACACCATCGAAACCTACACATATAAAGAACTCCGGGACGCCGTGGCCCTGTTCGCCGGCGCCCTCGCCCGCCTCGGCGTCGAAAAGGGCGACCGCGTGGTCATCTACATGCCCATGGTGCCCGAGACCGCCATCGCCATGCTCGCGTGCGCCCGCCTGGGCGCGGTCCATTCGGTCGTCTTCGGCGGCTTCGCCCCCCGGGAGCTAGCCACCCGCATTGACGACGCCAAGCCCAAGGTCATTGTCTCCGCCTCCTGCGGCATCGAAATCCGGCGCATCGTCCGTTACAAACCCCTCCTGGACGAGGCCATCGAAATCGCCCGGCACAAGCCGGAGCGCTGCGTCATTCTCCAGCGGCCCATGGAGACAGCCTCCCTCAAGGAAGGCCGCGACCTTGAATGGAACCAGGCCCTTCCCGGAGCCAAACCTCACCCCTGCGTCCCGGTGGCCGCCACCGATCCCCTTTACATTCTTTACACATCCGGCATAACCGGCGCGCCCAAGGGCGTGGTGCGGGATAACGGCGGCCACATGGTGGCCCTCGACTGGACCATGCGCGCCGTGTACGGAATGGAACCCGGAGACGTGTTCTGGGCCGCCTCAGACGTGGGCTGGGTCGTTGGCCACAGCTACATCGTCTATGCCCCCCTCCTCGCTGGCTGCGCCACCGTGCTCTACGAGGGAAAACCCGTGGGCACCCCGGACGCGGGCGCCTTCTGGCGCGTGATCTCCCAGCATAATGTAAAAGCCCTCTTCACCGCGCCCACCGCCTTCCGCGCCATCAAACGGGAAGACCCCAACGCCCGGTTCCTCGAACTCTATAACATGCCGAATTTCAAATATCTTTTCCTGGCGGGGGAACGCACGGACCCGGACACCCTGGCCTGGGCCCAAAACCACCTCAAGGTGCCTGTGATTGACCACTGGTGGCAGACCGAGACCGGCTGGGCTATCGCCGCCAACTGCATGGGCCTTCACGTGTTTCCCGTGAAGCCCGGCTCCCCCGCCAAGCCTGTGCCCGGATGGAACGTGCGCGTCCTTGACCCTGACGGCCTGCCCGTGCCGCCGGGACAGACCGGGGCCATTGCCGTGAAACTCCCGCTCCCCCCGGGCGCCCTGCCCACCCTGTGGCAAAACGACGAGGGATACATCCGCTCCTACCTGACCCAGTTCCCTGACTACTACACCACCGGCGACGCCGGGTACATGGACGAGGACGGCTACGTCTATGTCATGGCGCGCACCGACGACATCATCAACGTGGCGGGACACCGCCTCTCCACAGGCGCCATGGAGGAGATCCTCTCCTCCCATCCGGACGTGGCCGAATGCGCCGTGGTGGGAGTGGCCGACACCTTGAAAGGCGAGGTTCCCCTGGGATTCCTGGTTCTCAAGGCCGGAGTGCGGCGCCCTGGGGCGGAAATCGAAAAAGAGGTGGTCCAGATGGTGCGCGACCGCATCGGCCCTGTCGCGGCCTTCAAAACCGCCATGGTTGTCGCACGCCTGCCCAAAACCCGAAGCGGGAAAATCCTGCGCGGCACCATGAAAAAAATCGCCGACAACGTGGAATACAAGATGCCCGCGACCATTGACGACCCCGAAATCCTGAAGGAAATTGAGGAATCTTTGGTTTCCATTGGGTATTCCACGGCCCGGAAAGACTAAACCCGGAGAAAGGAGGGATGCCATGGCGGTGATGGAAAAGGCCGGCAAATACTATCCCGGCGAGGAGTTCACCCGCCGCGCGCGGGAACTCATTGAGCGCCACAAAATCAACGTCTGCTACACCGCGCCCACTGCCATCCGCGCGCTTTCCCGTCACGGGGAGGAATGGCCCGCGAAATATGACCTATCGAGCCTGCGTCTCTTGGGAACCGTGGGGGGACCCATCAATCCCGAGGCCTGGCAGTGGTATCACAAGAACATCGGGCGCGGAAACTGCACCGGACCACATCCAGTTCACCCCGGCGCTTCCCAGGACACGAAGCGGAAAGATCATGCGGCGGATTTTACGGAAAATCGCCGAGGACAAGACAGAGGATCTGGGGGATGTTTCGACCCTGGAGGAGGATGTGATCAAGAGCCTTATCGAGGGGAAGAAGGAGGCGTAAGAATTTCATGCGAAAAGGGCCGCAGGGCGTGTTTTTCGCCCTGCGGCCCTTATTATTTCATAAATCCCTGACACCGGGGAACGCGCGGCCCGGGTGTACCCAACATTTCTAAATGATTCATATCTGTTGAGTGAACATGCCCTTCGGGTGGAACCACCCATCCTACGTTAAATTTGTTGTTTCTATGAGTTTTGCAAATGCTATTACAGCGAAACCCCGCGTTCCCGCAGGAAATTTTCCAGGCGGAAGAATAAAAAAGCCCGGAGCAAACGCCCCGGGCTTTTTAATACCATCAAAACGTCCGTTGTCAGAGTCATACCAAAATGCGGTCCAATCCGTACCACCTGCTGAAAGCTCCCGCTCAATCTCCCTCTCCCTGCGGGAGAGGGCCGGGGTGAGGGCATACCTTGTCTGATTGCACCTTGGTATCAGGCTTTCTTCGCCTCGCGTCCGGCATACTCCGCGTAAATCATGGCCACCGTCCGGTAAACAAGGTGCGCCAGCTTGGAGAACGGCGTGTAGGCGAACAGGCAGAACACGCACACCAGATGGAGGAAATACACAAAGTAGGTCAGCCCCGCCGCTCCGGCGAGCCGGGTCATCTCCGCGCCCAGGCCCGTCACCGCCAGCAGGAACACCAGACCCACCAGATACCAGTCCTGATAGCTCGTCTTGGCGTGGCGGGGATCCTTGGTCAGCCGGTTTTTCATCATCACAAGGCTGCCCACCAGAAGGGCGATGCCCGAAATGTTGGCGAGCCACTTCACCGGGTTCCACTGGCTGTACGGGCTGTGCCAGGCATGCTTGTAGGCGTAGCCGAAGAAATCGCCGTGGGCAAGGTACTGGGCGAACATGGAGCCGTAGAGGACGAGGAAGAAGAAGCCCGTGACGATGAACAGGCCGATGAAGCCGTACAGCACCATCATGTGCGTGGTGGCCCTGTCGGAGTTCTCGCCGCACTCGGTGAATTTCTCATGCTTGACAATGGTGAGAAGCACCTTGGGCGCCGCAAGGAGAAATTCCTTCCAGTTGATGGTCTGAACCGTGACCTTGCCCTCGCGCACCGCGGAGGAGTGAAGGTCGGTCACGAAATTCTTGAGTCCGAGCAAAAAGACAACCGCCGCGAACGTAAACGTGGGGATGAAGATGATGTCCACGAGCCAGCTTGAGAAGAAATCGCCGTGGGAGATGACACCCTCGTGCAGGGGCACGGGCTTGAAGTGCAACAGGCCGGTGATGAGGCCGACGACCAAAAAGAGAACCACGGGAATCGCCACAAGCGCGGGCAGCATCTTGGGGTCGTTCACCCACTTGGCCAGGACCTTGGGCTTGGCGTAATACTCGATGGCGTAATTGCGGATGGCGCCCAGAACATCGCCGGGCCGCGCGCCCCGGGGGCACTTCACCGAGCAGTCGCCGCACTGGTGGCACAGCCACACGTCCACATCCGAGACCAGCTTCCCGGAAAGACCCCAGGAGGCGTCAATCATCTCTTTTCTGGGAAAGGGTTTGTTCTCCGGGGAAATGGGGCACACGACCGAGCACGTGGCGCACTGGAAACACTTCTTGAGGGTGTCCCCGCCCCGTTTGTTGACCTCCCGGATAAATTGGACATCCGGTTCGAGCACGACTTTTTGAGCCATTGTGAGGTACCTCCTCCAACAAGACAAGGCGTTTTGTCAGGCCGGGCGGCCTGTGGCGCGCCCGGCCGTTAAACGCGGCGGGTTGATTAGAAGCCCTTGAAGGGGCTCGGGCCGAGCGCCTCGATTTCGGCGACGAAATCATTGATGATTTGCGGCACCTTGTCGTACTCGTCAATGGCGACTTCCTTCTGGACCACGCGCTCCTTTTCGAGCGCAAGACTCTTCAGGGCCTCGCCGATTTTGTTCATGCGGATGCTGGCAAGCTCGGAACCTTTCACAAAATGGCACTGGTAGTCGTCACCGTGCTTGCAGCCCAAAAGCATGGCGCCGTCCATGCCCTGGGAAAGGGCGTCCTTGATCCAGATGACGTTGACGGAACCCAGGCAGCGCACCGGGATGATGCGTATCTGGTGGTTGTAGTTGAGCTTGGAGAAGCCCGCCATGTCCAGGGCCGGGTACGCGTCGTTCTCGCACACCAGGACCAGTATCCGCAAGGGCGGTTCATCAAAGTCGTCTGTGCTCGGGACCTTGATGGCCTTGACCATGGAGCCGATGGAGTCAATGTTATAGTCGGCAAACCCGATGATGCGCTCGGGGCAGGAGCCCATGCATGTGCCGCAGCGGCGGCAGCGCGTGGGGTTGGGCTTGGGCGTGCCGCGCTCGTCGTCGTCCAGGGCGCCGAAGGGGCATTCCTCGGTGCAGCGTTTGCACTGGGTGCAGCGTTGGAAGAAGAAGTCCGGGAAGGTCATGTCGCCGGACCTGGGATGCACCGCCACGCCGCGGTTGGCGGACTCGACGCACTGGATGGCTTTGAGGGCCGCGCCGGCCGCGTCGGTCATGCTTTCTTCCATGGTCATGGCCCTGCGGATGCTGCCCGCCGCGTAAATGCCGGTGCGCTGGGTCTCGTAGGGGAAGCAGATGAAGTTGGAGTCCACATAGGAGTCGAACAGCCCGATGTCCCGGAAGGCGGGGCCTTGACGGTATGCCAGGTTGACGATGGGGTCGTCCTTGGTCGCGGGCACCATGCCGGTGGCAAGCACCACGAGGTCGGCCTTGACCTCGACCTCGGGTCCAAGGAGCGTGTCCTTGGCGGTAACCGTCAGGGTCTTGCCGGTCTGGGCGACGGTTGTGACGGCGCCCTTGGAGAGGAACAGGCCCTCGTCCTGCTGGGCGGCCTTGTAGAAGTTTTCCGTGAGTCCCGGGGTGCGCATGTGCTGGTAGAAGATGAAGCTTTTGCCGTCCTCGGGATAGTCCTCGCGCACGTACTTGGCCTGCTTGAGGGCGACCAGGCTCGTGACCGAGGAGGCGTAGGGGAAGTCCGAGTCGTCTTCGTCTTTTCCCGGGCTCTGCACAAAGACAACGCTCTTGGCGGGCAGGCCGTCGCTGGGACGGGTGATTTTTCCCTTGGCGGCCATTTTCTCGAACTGGGCGTTGGTCACAACGTCCGCGAACTTGCCAAAGCCCAGGTGGGCGAACTCGCCTTCGGCGGGTTCGTAGGGCCGCCATCCCGCCGCCAGCACCACAGCGCCGAATTTCTCGCCGTTGGGGTCAAACGTGAGAATGTCTTCCCTGCCCTGGTTGTAGTCCAGGTATTTTTGCCGGAGCACGTCCGGGTCGTACTCCTTGCCGGACTCGTCCACCCGCATCTCCGGGGGCAGAGGGAAGGGCACGTCAAAGGGAATTTTTTCGTCGGGTTTTTTAAAGCTCACGGTGAAGTCGCCGGGCTGGCCCGCGATACGGGCGACCACGGTGTTGGTCTTCACCTTGATTTTGGGGTTTTTTTCGCACTTGGCGATAAGATCGCCCGCCATGGGAGCCTGAAGGCTTTCGTAGGGCCAGTCCAGAGGGAGCTGTTTCCTTACCTCTGCCGCCCATCCGCCCAGCCTGCCCGCTTTTTCAACAATGGTGCATTCATAACCCGCCGCAGCGGCCTCCAGAGCAGCCGTCATGCCTGTCACGCCGCCGCCGATGACAAGAACCTTGCGGGTAAAGGCGTCCAGCTTGTACGGCTCGGGCAGCGCGATTTTTCCCGCCTTGATCATTCCCATGCGCACATAGTCTTCGGCCATCATCTGCACATGGTCAATCTCGTCGCCTTCCTTTTTAGCCGGACCATGGGTCCAGGCCACCTGCTCGCGCAGGTTGACCCGCTCGACAATGCAGCCGGGGAAGCGGAAGATGTCGTAATTGACCCGCCGGGAACAGGCCCCGATGATGAGGGTGTTGACGCCGGAGGCCACATCCTTTTTCAGGATTTCAAGACCTTCCTTGCTGCAGAACGCCGCGTGGGTTTTGCAGTTGGAATGCCCTTCCTCTTCCGGAACGTTTTCAAGGAGGGCCTTAACGTCAATCACGTCCTTTATTCCGCAGCCCTCGCATATATAAAAACCAAACTTTTTCTGCATGGGTTCCCTCCTACCGGTTCACCAGGGTTTGAATCGCGTGAAGGGCCATTCCCGTCGCGTGCTGGTTGCTCGAGACCACGTCGGCGGGCTTGGCGGCGCACCCGGCCGCGAACATGCCGCCCTTGGCGTAGTCGTTCAGGATAAAGCCGTCATCCGTGAACTTGAGGTCTGCGGGCAGCTTGGTTTCGGCGGCGCTGGGCTCCATGCCGGTGGCAAGGACAACCATGTTGACCTTCTGGGAAATTTTTTCGCCGGTGACGGCGTTTTCCGCGACAACGGTAATGTCCCCGGTGGCGGTGTCCTCCAGAACCTCCGCGACCTTGCCCTTGATGAAGACAGTGTTGGGGTCGTCCTTGAATTTTTTGTAGAATTTTTCGTAGCGGTTTCCGGGAGCGCGCAGGTCAATGTAGAAGATGTGGCATTTGGCCTTGGGATACAGTTCGCGGATGTAGGCCACGTGTTTCAGGGAGGCCATGCAGCAGATGTAGGAGCAGTAGGGAAGATGGTTCTCGTCCCTGGATCCCGCGCACTGGACAAAGGCGATGCTTTCCGGGGCCTTCTGGTCCGAGGGGCGCACGATGTTGCCCTTGGTGGGTCCGCTTGGAGAGGCGAGCCGCTCCATCATCATGTTGGTGATGATGTTTTTGTGGCGGCCAAAGCCCAGGTTGTCAATCTTGGTGGCGTCGTAGGGCTGCCAGCCGGTGGCCCAGATAATGGAGGCCACAGGGAGCTTGATGGTCTTGGGCTCCATGTCAAGCTCGACGGCGTTGTATTTGCACGCTTCTTTGATGCGTTTGGCGTCCTCGGTGCCGATGACCTGGGGAGAGATGACGTAGCGCAGGGGGAACGCCATGGGATAGGGGAGGTACGCGGCCTTGGTCTTGTCCATGCCGAAGTTGAACTCGTTGGGAATCTCGGTCTGGCTGGCCTTGGCGCAGTCCCCGCATGCGGTGCAGTTGTCGTTGACATAGCGGGGGCTGATTTTCACTGTGGTCTCGTAATTGCCGGGAGTGCCGGTGACCTTGGTCACCTCGGCCATGGTGAAGACTTTGATGTTGGGGTTGTCCTTGATGCGGCGGAAGTTGATCTCAAGGCCGCAGGTCGGAGGACACAGCTTGGGGAAGTAGTTGTTCAACTGGGAGACACGCCCGCCGAGATACGGGAGCTTCTCCACAATGAACACCTCGTGTCCGACCTCGGCGGCTTCCAAGGCGGCCGTAAGACCGCTGATTCCTCCTCCGACGACCATTATGCTGCCACTGGCACGAGCCGCACCCTGTTCTTGAGTCATGAATCCCTCCGTGCGCAAAGGTTTTTGGCATCTGCTTGGTTTCGCGGCGCAAGCGAGCCGGATGTTTCGTTCCGTTTCCCTGTCATCGGACCGCCGGAAAACGCGCAAACAGCGCCCTTGCAAGGGCGCGGGAAGTTTCAAGCCTTTAAAATAAGGCGCAACGTTTTTGGGCGGCCCGAGAACGGGAGCGGGACAAGGGCCTGATGCAACCTGAAGCAGCGGCGGGCGGGCCGCGGGGGCCTGTGGAAAAACGCGCCGCTGTTTTTCACTGTTGGAGTTTCAACCGTCACTCCCGCCAAGGCGGGCCCGTTGCCGCGCCGCGGCAGGGTTCCCGCTTTCGCGGCAATGACGCCATGCGGTCCGCGCCGGCCAACTCCCTTGCTCAACAGCGCCGCGCGCGCGGGCGCGGCCTGATAAAAATTGCCTCCAGGCGCCAACGCCGGCGCCTGGAGGCTCATGTTCAACCACCTGAACAGGTCAGGCAAAGCGCCGACTAGTCAGGAATGATCTTGTGATAATCGCGCTTGAAGCATTCCCACTGGCCCGTCTTGGTGTCGTATTTGGAGTTGGTGAACTTGAACCAGTTGGCGTCATCCTGGCCGGGGAAGTCGGCGCGGTAATAGAAGCCCGGGTACCGGGACTCTTTCCGGAACCGGATGTGGCGGCAGTGGGCCTCGACCGTCCAGAGGCGGTGCTTGATTTCCCAACAGCGCATCAGCTCGTGCAGGTCGCCGGCGGCCAGTTTCTCGAGGTCCTCATGCAGCATGCCGAAGAGGTCGAACAGGATTTCGAGGCTCTTCTCGCTGGTCATGTAGTAGGTCGCGATGCCGGCGCCGTACTCGTTGGTGGCCTTCATGAGGCGGAGGGCCATTCCGGCGGGCTTCACGTAGTTGGGGTTGATGTCCACCGCCGTGGTGTAGGCGCAGTGGTCAAGGTAGGTGCGGACCGGCTTGTAGGCCAGGTCAACCAGTTCTTTGGCGCTCTGGGCAATGGCGGGCTTGTAGCCGGCGTGGTCGCGGACCCAGCGGGCCATGGACTTGGCGACCATGCGGCCCTCGGCGTGGGAGCCGGAGGAGAACTTGTGGCCGGAGCAGCCAACGCCATCGCCAGAGGTGAAGAGGCCCTTCACCGTGGTCATGCGGTTATAGATTTTGCCCTTGTCGCCCCATTTGTAGTCGGCCGGCACCCAGTCGTAATCGGGGCCGGAGACCCACATGCCGCAGCAGCCGGAATGGGAACCCAAAAGGTATGGCTCGGTGGGCATAACCTCGGAGTTCTTCTTCTCCGGCTCGGTGTTCGTGGCGCACCACAGGTTGGCCTGGCCGCAGGTCATGTCAAGGAAGTCTTCCCATGCCTCGCTCTCGAGGTGCTTGAGCTCTTTCTTGTCCATGGTGGCGGCAATGGTCGCCAGGGCGGTCACGGTGTCCATGATGATGGGGCCGCGGCCTTCCTTCAGCTCAACCAGCATGAGGTGGTTGCGCAGACAGGTCGGAGTGATGGCGGCGGTGCCGTACGGAGCGTACTTCTGGAGCTCGGCTTTGGCATGGTCGCTGCCGGCGTAGTTCTCGCCCAGGCCGTTGATCGTTTTGGCCTTGAACAGAAGGAACCAGGCGCCGACGGGGCCGTAACCGTCTTTGAAGCGGGCGGGGGTGAAGCGGTTCTCCATCATGGAGAGCTCGGCGCCCGCGCGCATGCAAAGGTAATAGGTCGAGCCCGCGTTCCACACCGGGTACCAGGCGCGGCCTTTGCCCTCGCCGACCGACCGCGGCTGGTAGATGTTCACCGCGCCGCCGCAGGCCACCATCATGGTGTTGCACTTGATGATATAGACTTTGTTCTCGCGCACAGAGATGCCCACCGCGCCGGCGATGCGGTTCTCTTCGTTTTTGTCCATGAGGAGCTCGACGATGAACACGCGCTCGAGGATGTTCTCATCCCCAAGGGCCAGCTTCGCGGCTTCAGCGACGATCCGCTTGTAGGACTCGCCGTTGATCATGATCTGCCATTTGCCTGTCCGGACCGGCTTTGCGCCAGCCTTCAGAAGGCCCATCTTGAGACCCTTCTTGCCGTCCAGGGTCTTGCCGGCTTCGTCTTTTTTCCAAATCGGCAGGCCCCATTCCTCGAACAGATGCACGGAGTCGTCCACGTGCGTGCCCAGGTCGAAGATAAGGTCTTCGCGGACCAAACCCATGAGGTCGTTCCGGACCATGCGGACGTAATCATCCGGGCTGTTCTCGCCGATGTAGGTGTTGATGGCGGAGAGGCCCTGGGCGACGGCGCCGGAGCGCTCGAGGGAGGCTTTGTCCACAAGAAGGATCTTCTTGTCGGCGGCCCATTTCTTCATTTCAAAGGCGGTGCCGCAGGCAGCCATGCCGCCGCCCACGATGAGAATGTCAACTTCCTTCTCCACCACTTCCGGGTCCCGTACAGCCTTGAGTTCGCCAACTGGTTTGTTGGGAAGTGCCATATTTGTTCCTCCTTAAAAAGGAATGTGTTCTTTTCGTAAGGCGCACCGGCCTGATGTTTCGCCACGCTTTGGTTAGGCAAAGGCCTTGGGCTTCGGCAGGGTCTTGCCGTCGGCTTCCTCGGTGGAGAGAAGCTGGCTGTCGAGATCTTTGCCCTTGAGGTCTTTGTAGGCGTTGGCCTGGCCTTCCGGGGTGGTCCGGATGGGGAACTTGAAGCGTTTGATGACGCCGTTGCGGAACTTGCAGGTCCACATCACGTCCTCGGTGCCCATCATGGGGACAATGCTGCTTCCCAACGGCACGAAGTCGGCGTAGCCGCGGACTTCAATGGCCTGGGTGGGGCAAATCTTGACGCAGGAGAAGCATTCCCAGCACTGGTCAGGCTCCTGGTTGTAGGCCTTCATGGCGGCCGGATCGAGCACCATGAGGTCGTTCGGGCAGATGTACATACAGGCGGTCTTGTCTCCGCCCTTGCATCCGTCGCACTTTTCCTGGATTACAAAACTCGGCATGAATCTACCTCCTCGAAGTGTGTTGTGAGTTATTTGCGAAAGCGCCAACAACCACATGTTTGCCCCCGCGCCACAGCGCGGGAGCGAAAACCCTTGAATTTTTTGCCCCGCCCGCGCGGCGCCTCCCTTCCTGTCCGTTGGCTCTGGCCGTTTGCTCTGGATTTCCAAACCCCGCCTATTGAGCGACGCAACGTGCTGCCCGTTGCGTGGGAATCTCTCTGTGAACCAGACCGGCGCACAAGGCAAGGCGCCCGGGGTGACCCTACCCCTGGAGGCGCTCTTGGGGTTCCGCGTTTACGGAATCTTGAACCCAGCCGCTTCTGAAAAAATCCGCCCGAATCACCGCGACTTAGCGCTCAGGCGGCCCCAATTCCTCCCAATTCCGCGGTTTTTCAACCAATTCGGAGAATTAGCAGCCCGTCTCTAGCATCCGGTTTCCGGTTTGTCAAGATTTTTTGGGGAGGGCTTGTGAAAAAATTCATCAGCACGGGGCCTTCCTGCCCATCCCCCATGACAGGTTGACTTTCACCTCCCAATCCGCCATCTTCCCCCCAAAAACAACCCCCCGCAAACGCGGGCCACCCGGAACGTCCTTCCCTAACACAAAGGAACCCCCGATGCAAAGACAAAACAACTCCCCGCCCGAAGCGGAGAGCGAATCCCCGGACGGCTCCCCCCTCACCCTCCTGGACGCCTCCGAATCCTTCCTTTTCGCATGCGGCCCCCAAACCCCCTGCTTCAACGCCTGCTGCCGCGACCTCGAACAGTTCCTCACGCCCCAGGATGTCCTTGGCCTCGCCAGGGGCCTGGGCATGGACTCCGGGGCCTTCCTTAAAGAACACACCGCGCGCCACACGGGACCCCGAACCGGCTTCCCCGTCGTCTCCCTGAAACCCGCCGGACCGGAGGCCCTCTGCCCTTTTGTCTCCCAGGAGGGATGCCGTGTCTATCCCTTCCGCCCCGGCTCCTGCCGCGCCTACCCCCTTGTCCGCGTCGCCGCCCGCGACCGCGCCACAGGCCGGGTCCGGGAAGATTATTACCTGGTGTCCGAGCCCCACTGCCTGGGCGCGCGGAACGGACGCGCCCTGACTGTCCGCGAATGGATTGAGAACCAGGGCCTTGCCCCCTACAACGCGGCCAACGATCTTTTCATGGAGCTTATCGCCCTGAAAAACCAGGCGGCCTCCGGGCCTCTGTCCCTGGCGGACGCGGGCCTTTTTGAAATGGCCTGCTATGATTTGGACCGCTTTCGCGCGAAACTGCGGGAAGGCTCCCTGCCGGGACTGGCCGCGGTTTCCCCAAGGGCCCGGAAGCGCCTTGCCGCGGGGGAAGGCGAGGCATTGCTTTGCTTTTCCTTCAAGTGGCTGGCCCATGTCTTGTTCGGCGGGCCCGCGCCCGCTTTGGACTAGAAGGCCATGGACACTCTTTCCGGCAAGACCGCGCTGGTTCTGGGAGGGATAAAAGGCATCGGCAGGGCGGCGGCGCTTGCCCTGGCCCGGGAAGGGGCGCGGGTGTGCGTCAATTATTTTGACTGGGAGGACGCGCTGCCCGGGCTTGTAACAGCCCTTGGGGAAACCGGCGCGGACTATTTGGTTCTTAAAACAAACCTGTTGGACACGGACGCCATACCGGGGATGGTTGAGAAGGCCGCGGCCTGGGGCGGCGGGCTTGACGTGCTGGTAAACAACATCGAGCGGGGCGGGTGGCCGGCGGTACACGGGCCTTATACAAGGGAGCAGTGGGATCTGGAGTTTGCGACCACGCTCAGGGCGAAGCACTGGGTTTTCGAGGCAGCGTTGCCGTATCTCAGGGCGGGGGGGGGCGGGGTGGTTGTGAACGTGGGGTCCATAGCCGGGGTTGTGGGGAGGCGGGGTCCCGCGTCTTTGGTGTTCAGTGACGGGTACGCGGCGGCGAGCCGTGGAGCAGGGTCTTTGACGCGGACATGGGCGGCGCTGGGCGCTCCGGAGGTCCGGGTGTGCGGGCTTGATCTGGGATTTTTCGAGACGCGGCACGGTCCCGGGACCCGTGGGTGGGAGGTTTTGACGGAGGAGGAGAGGCGGGCGCTGGCGGGAAGGATACCTCTTGGGAGGTTTGGGCGCCCGGAGGAGGCGGGGCGGGCGGTGGTGTTTTTGGTCCGGGACGCGCCTTACATGACGGGGGCGGATTTGCGTTTGGACGGGGGGTATGCTGCGGGAGGGGAGAGACCCGGGCCGATGCCCGGGGGGGTTGTGGCGCCCGGGGAGAGCGTGTTTGGCGGGAAATAAAAATTTCTCTTGCAGGGGCAAATTTTCTGTGGTAGAGGAGAGGATACCGGCTGTGGGAAAAAGACTCTTTTTCCTGGCGAACGCGGAAAGCGCGGGGTATGCCACGCGCGGCACGCCAGGGATGAGCCGTTTTTCTGTTTTTGGGCCGGCGGAGAGAAAAAGCCCCCTGGGCGAGCAAACACGAGGGGAGGGATAGTGTGCAGGTAACCGTTGTTGATAACCAGCTTGAGCGCGCGGTGAAGGTGCTCAAGAAAATGTTGCGCAAGGAAGGCGTGCTGACCCAGCTTAAGGAAAAGCGCTTTTACGAGAAGCCAAGCGTGAAGAAGCGCAGGAAGCGGGCAAAAGCCGCCAAGCGGCGGAGGCGGATAGAGCTTAGGGCCGCGCAGCGGAGCCACTGATCGTGCGCGCGCCCGCGTTTTTTAACTCGAAGGACACCCGGGGCAGAGCGCGCGCCCCGGGTTTTTAAGGCGGGGAACTCTTGCCGCTGTTCCAGTTGACATCGCCCCGGCTCAGGTGAAAAGCCGGAGCCCAGGTGAAAAGCCGGAAAAGGCTCCCAACCTTTCCGGCGGGACGGGACTCTTGGTCGTTAGGTATTCGGCTTTTGGCGGTTCCACAAGGAAGCCCCCCTTTCCCCCCCCGGCGGGAAAATCCCTCGACCGCATGCTTCTCCCAAGCGAAAAGCATGGCGCTGCCGTCCTGCGCGCCTTGAGCGCCGGAGCATGCGCCTGCCGCGCCAATCCCGTAATGGCCGTTTCATTCTCCCTTTCCGTTCAGGCAACGCCACCAGGAGGAATGACGCGATAGGCCTTTACCCCATTTTCCCGGACAGGGCGGCGCCCGGCGGCCGTGGGAATACCCCGCCCAGGCGGCCACGGAACCAGCCCTTCCAGGTCGCGAGGCGAAGGTTCGATGTGCCCGGAAGGGCTTGGCGCGCACAGGCATTTGCGCGGCGCCATGCGTGGTCCGGGAATACACCCCGGTTAACGGGGCATACGAGGCTCATCATGCGGGAGTTATTTTTCCATTCCGGAAAAAAATCCTGCGGGAACTCACATAACGGGAGGTTTCTCACATGTCTAACCGCGAAACAGGAATCGTCAAATGGTTCAACGAGAGCAAGGGGTTTGGCTTCATTCAGCGTGACGCGGGCGGCGACACATTCGTCCACTACAGCGCCATCACCTCCAAAGGCTTCCGCACCCTCGCCGAAGGCCAAAAGGTTGAGTTTACCGTCACACAGGGCGACCGCGGCCCCAAAGCCCAGGATGTGACCATCATTTCATAAAGGCGCCCTGAAAAAGGCCCGGTCTCTTCCCTAGACCCGGCCATAAGCGCCGTTTTCAAGAACCGCGCCGCAGCGCGGACAAGGAGGTTTTAAAATGGCAGAACGTGAAACCGGCACAGTGAAATGGTTCAACGAAAGCAAAGGGTTCGGTTTTATCCAGCGCGACAACGGCGGAGACACGTTCGTCCACTACAGCGCCATCACCGCCAAAGGATTCCGCACCCTCGCCGAGGGACAGAGGGTCGAGTTTAGCGTCGCCGAGGGCGACCGCGGACCCAAGGCGCAGGATGTGACGGTTATTTCCTAACCCGGCGGAGCCGGAAAGAAGGCTTTAGGCTTTAGAGGTAATTGCAAAATGAGGCGCAGGTTGGGTGGTTCCGGGCCGCGAGGCCCGGGGTCACCCAACATTTCTAAATGATTCCTATCTGTTGGGTGAGCCTTCCCTTCGGGCGGAGCCACCCGTTCCACCTCAAATTTGTCGTTTCTTAGAGTTTTGCAATTGCCTCTTTAGACTTTAGACTTTAGGGCTGGCTGCAAACGGCCCTTTTTTAAGGCTGCGCCATTATCCGCGTAAAAAGGGCGGATAATCCGGATCAGACTCTAACGAATCCCCCGGTGCCGGCCTTTTTAGGGATGTTGGCGCTCAATCACAACAGTAAGCATCGAATTCCAGGAGGCGTGGGATTCCGACGCTTGCCCGGGAACCCGGAACAAGTGTCATGCGCCACGGGGCGCAACGCGCGCCGCCGGAATTTTTAACGCGCTCCGCCCCGGGTGGAGCGAGGGAGGGTATCATGCCTGAACGCGAAACCGGCACGGTGAAATGGTTCAATGAGAGCAAGGGCTTCGGCTTCATCCAGCGCGACAAGGGCGGCGACACGTTCGTCCACTACAGCGCCATCACTTCCAAGGGCTTCCGCACCCTGGCCGAGGGACAGAGGGTCGAGTTTACTGTCACCCAGGGCGACCGCGGACCCAAAGCCCAGGACGTGACCGTTATTTCCTAAACCGGCAAAGCCGGGATTCCAGAACTTGTCAGTTGGAATACCAGGGAGAAAGTTTCCGCATTGTTTTTAAGCAGGTCTTTTTTCGCCTGGCGGCCGCGCAACGGCAAGATTTTTACCGGCCTGGGGAATTATCCCAAGGGCTGGAAGGCCGTCCTGCACGCGTGAAAACGCGGATACATAAGGACGTGAAACCCAGCCAGCGGCACGCAGTTCCCGCGCGGCCCGTCCTTAAAGGCGGGCCGCGCTTTTTTTATGGGGCCCGGCTTGGCCTGACGCCCATTCCAAGGCCGGCGTCCGCCTGCCAACAAGTTACGGAATTTTTCAGCGGATATGCTTTGGCAGGTTTTGAAGCAGGTTATTGATTGAGGTAATTGGGCTAGGTTGGGTGGTTCCGTGCCGCAAGGCCCATGTGTACCCAACATTTCCAACATGATTTCTATGTGTTGGGTGAACCCGCCCGGCGGGCGGAACCAGCCGGCCCGCCTCAGATTTGTCGTTTTTATGAGAGGTAATTGCAAAACTCTAAGAAACGACAAATTTACCGTATGTTGGCTGGTTATGCCCGATATGAATCATTTAGAAATGTTGGGTGAACCCGGGCCTCGCGGCACGGAACCACCCAACCTACGCTTTATTTTGCAATTGC
>JAGVGH010000315.1 GCA_020057225.1 Desulfobacterales bacterium
CTGAAAATCCCTCCGCGTCCGGATCAGGCCCGAAAAAAACGGTTTTTTGAGTCATCGGGACGGGTGCGTCGAAAAAAGTTCACGGATTCAGGTATATGACAAGTGAAGTGTCATTTCGAGCGAAGCGAGAAATCCTGTCTTTGGGGCATCTGATTAACGACAAGATTTCTCGCTCCGCTCTAAATGACAGATTGAAATGTTGAAACTAGAATTAAAGCATTAGTAGCTGTCATGTGAACACGCTTGCTAACAACCCTCTTGTAGCAACAATACGTAACCCAGGTGCCAGAGGAAGCACCCAACATACACATGAGAAGCAGGATCAATGTTGATGCAACAGATATAATTTCTATTAGTGAAAGGAGGCATAAATGGAAACTAGTAAAGAAGATACTTCGCAAAAATTCAGAAAAATGAGTGAAGTCGCAAAAGAACTTGATGTAAAACTATCAACTTTTCTTAAAAATCTCAACGAAACTGTAGATGCTTCAATTAAGAGAAAGATAGCCGCCCAAAAAATTCCAACAAAATAAATTGCCAATAAGGCGGCTGGGTAGCCAGCCCGGCCGGAGGTCTTCCCCTCTCCCTCCAGGCGCCCGGACCGCGTGAACTTCTCCCGGCGCCGACAAAAAAGCGCCGCCGGTTGAAAAACGGTTGCCGGAAAAGGCGGCGTCCCGTCCATGGAACCTGTGGTCCGTTGCGTCTTCCTCGCCGTTTACCTCGGCATGCCTTGCCCGGACACACGGCCTGCGCGCGGATTCCCCCGGCGCCCTCTACACCGCCGCGGCCGCGCTCTCGAACCTCGTCTCCAATGTCCCGGCGGTCATGCTCCTTCTGCCCTTTGCCAAATTTCCCCAGGCAGGCCCGGTTCTCGCCCTGTCCTCCACCCTTGCGGGAAACCTCGTGATCGTGGGGTCCATCGCCAACATCATCGTGGTGGAGCTTGCGGCCCGGCACGGCGTGAAAATCTCCTGGGGCTGCCACGCCCGGACCGGAATTCCTGTCACGCTTCTTACCCTCGGGTTCGCGTGGCTTGTGCTCTGATACCAAGGCGCAATCAGACAGAGGTACAAAGGTATGCCCTCACCCCGGCCCTCTCCCAAAGGGAGAGGGAGATTGGCGGGCGCTTTCAGCAGATGTTACGGATTTGAACGCGACTTGGTATGAGTCCCGTCAGTGGACCACCTCCCAGTTGTCCCCCGCGCCCAGGCTCACCTCCAACGGCACGTCCAGTCGCCAAACCCCCTCCATGCGCTCTTTCACCAGCGCCATGGCCTCCTCCAGCTCCTCCGGCGGCGCCTCGAACACCAGCTCGTCATGCACGGTGAGCAGCATGGCCGCGCGCATGCCGCGCTCCTGCAACGCCCGGTGGACGCGGACCATGGCGGTTTTAATGAAATCCGCCGCTGTCCCCTGAATGGGGGTGTTCACCGCCATCCGCTCCGCCGCCTCCCGGGCTGTCCTGTCCGCCGAGTTGATCTCCGGTATCCGCCGGGTCCGGCCCGCCAGGGTTGCCACCCGGCCCGTGCGCCGCGCCTCCTCCTTGGTTGCCTCAATGAACGCGCGCACGCCCTCGTAGGTGCGGAAGTAGTTCTCGATATAGCGTTTGGCGGTTTTCCGGGTGATGCCCTGCTCCTGGGCAAGGCGGAAGGGACTCATACCGTAGATGATGCCGAAGTTGATGGTCTTGGCCTGGCGCCGCATGTCCGGGGTGACGAACTGGGGGGAGAGCTCGAACACCTCGCTGGCCGTCCTCAGATGGATGTCCTCGCCGGTCTTGTAAGCCTTGAGGAGCACAGGATCCTTGCTGTAATGGGCCAGAATGCGGAGTTCGATCTGCGAGTAGTCCGCGGCGAACATCTTCCAGCCCGGCTCCGGGAGAAAGGCTTTTCGGATGCGGCGTCCCTCCGGGGTTCTGGCCGGGATGTTTTGCAGGTTGGGATCGCTGGAGGAAAGCCTGCCGGTTGCCGTGACCGCCTGGTTGAAGGAGGTGTGGACCCTGCCGGTCTCCGGGTTGACCAGTTCTCCCAAGGCGTCCGCATAGGTTCCCTTGAGCTTGGCAAGGGTCCGGTGGCGTAAAAGGATTTTAGGCAGGGGGTGCAGAGCCGCCAGGGTCAGGAGCACGGACTCGTCTGTGGAATACCCGGTTTTCTTCTTGGTTTTTTTCTGGGTGGGAAGATTGAGCTTCTCAAACAGCACGCGGCCAAGCTGCTGGGTCGAGGCGATATTGAAGCTTTCCCCGGCAAGGGAGTAGATTTCCGTCTCCAGCGTCCCAAGCTCTTGTTCAAGGTCCAGGGAAAACTCTTGAAGCGCCTTGGTGTCCACCCGCACGCCCCGGGCCTCCATGTCCGCCAACACAGGGACCAAGGGCATTTCCAGGGTGTCGAAAAGCTCCGTAAGCCCTTCCTCGGCCAGACGGGGGGCGAATACTTCCCAGGCGCGGAGGCACACGTCCGCGTCCTCGGCGGCGTAATCTGTGGCGGTCTTGATATCCGCCTTGTCAAAGGTGACAGCCTTGGCTCCTTTGCCGCACACCTCCTCGTAGGAGATGTTTTTATGCCCCAGGTGGTCCAGGGCGATCTGGTCCAGGCCGTGGGAGCGCTGGGAGGGGTTCAAGAGATAGGACGCCACCATGGTGTCCCGGGCAAGGCCCTGCAGACGGACGCCGTGGCGGGCGAGAACGATCATGTCATACTTGGCGTTTTGCCCGATTTTTACGACACCCGGGTCCTCCAGCACGGGACGGAGGATTTCCAGGGCCTCGGCCACCGGAACCTGGGCGGGCGCGTCCGGGCAGGAATGGGCCATGGGCACATACCAGGCCTCCAACGGGCGCACGGCAAAGGACATTCCCACAAGCCGGGCCTGCACCGGATGCGTCGAGGTGGTCTCGGTGTCCACGGCGAACGCGCCCGCGGTTTTCAAGGTCTCCGCAAGGGCGAGAAGCGCCTCCCGGTCCAGGACCGTGTGGTAGTGGACCTCTTTGGGGTCTTCCTCCAGATGGAATTTGGCCTGGAACTGGCGGAACTCGTACTCCCGGAACAGGAGCGACAGCGCCGCGCGGTCCGGGCCTTTGAGGCGGAACTCCTCCGGGGAGAACGTGACGGGCGCGCCGGTGTGGATGGTCACAAGCTCCCGGGAGAGATAGGCAAGCTCCTTGTTGGCCGCGATGGTCTCCTTGTGCTTTCCCGCCTTCATCTCCGAAAGCGCGGCATACACCCCGTCCATGCTTCCATGCTCTTGAATGAGGGCAAGGGCGGTCTTCTCGCCTATCTTGGGCACGCCGGGCACGTTGTCCGAGGCGTCTCCCATGAAGCCCATGACCTCGATAAGCTGGGCGGGTTCGAGGCCGAACGCCGCGCGCACCGCCGCCAGGTCCATCACCCGGTCCCGCATGGGATCCCAGACCGTTACCGCGGGGCTTACAAGCTGGTTCATGTCCTTGTCGCCGGAGACAATCACGGTGTCGAAGCCCGCTTTTTCCGCCTGCCGGGCAAGGGTGCCGATAACGTCGTCCGCTTCGAAGCCTGGGACCTCGAGGACAGGGAAGTTGAAGGCCCGGGTGATGTCGCGGATGGGTCCTATCTGGGCGCGCATGTCCTCGGGCATGGGCGGGCGGTTGGCCTTGTAGAGGGAATAGCGCTGGTGGCGGTGGGTGGGGCCTTTGGCGTCAAAGACCATGGCGGCGTATTCGGGTTTTTTTTCCTCCATGAGGCGGACAAGGATGTTGGCAAAGCCGAAGACCGCGTTGGTGGGCACGCCCCTGGAGGTGGCAAGGCCCTTGACCGCGTGGTAGGCGCGGTGGATGTACGCGGTGCCGTCAATGAGGTAGAGGGTTTTTGTGTCGAACATGGCGGGCCTTTTTGGGGAGAAAGGTCAGGGGCGCCCCTTGTGGAAGGGGCCGGGCGCATGGTTTAGGCGCCAGCATAGAGAATTTTTAGGGGTTTGGAAACCCTGGACTTGGGTTTGACAGGTCCGGGGCGTATTGTGGCAGGGGGTTTCCCGCATGATTTCCAGGAATGGTTATTGTTAGCATATTGAAAGCGGCGGTGCCGCCTGAAAACCTTCTCCGCTCCCAGGGAGGCGAACACATGAAGACCCCGGCCGCGCCGAGCTTCTCGATATCTTCTGGAAAAGCCACGCGCCCGCGGCCTTGACGGAAGAGAGGTTTGCGGCGCGGCTGAACGGATTTTTGGCGGGGGAGGGGACGTTGGAGGGCCTGCGCGCGGAGTTTTCAGGGCTTGTGGACCATGTGCCGGGAATCCGCGCGGAAGGGGGGGCGCCCGCCGGAGCCTTTGTTCCGCGGGAATTCATGTCTGTTTAAAGAAGATCCTGTCTTAGGCTGTTCACGACAAACTCCCGTTGGTTGTATGCGGCCTCGTGGAAATAAAACCACTTTTTGTCTTCCAACGCGGTGTATTGTTGCGATGTGTAATCATCCTTGTCGAAATTGGCCCATTCAAAGGAATCACCTTTGAGAGCAAGGCAGCGCCAGAAGTTATGATTGTACATAAAACTAATTCCAGGAAAACTTGTTTCATAAGCATCATACTTTTCCTTCCTAGAATCAGATTCTATTCGAAAGCACTTTTTAAACTTGTTGAGTATTGCTTTCCAGTTGTTTAATGTTCCATTGAATTCAGTGAGTTTTGCATAAATATGATACGCGGCGTCAAGAAATATGTCTGTGTTGTTTCTGCAACAGTCTATTCCGGAAGAGTTGTGCTCATACTTCCATGTCAAGTAGGAACAATCAGGAAAATTCATTGCCTCCGCGTGGCCGACATCCGGAATAATATTCCTCGTCAATTGATCAAAAAACGGCAGCTTTTCATAATTCCCGTTTTTCATAATATAAATTCTTTCAATGTCGTTGTCCGCCGGACTGCGTCTTCCGGAAAACTTCTGATGCGACCATGTGTCCGCATAGGTGTGCAGCGCGATGCCGAGTGAAATCAAGCCCTTAATCTTATCATCCCCTTCTTTGCCCCGCACCCCGGAGCAGGCACGGGACACCAGCTCCTGGGCAAGTTCGCTGTTGGGAACGCAGCGGTAATCATAGGGGCCCTGGCCGGAATACCTGCCGGGCGGGAGAAAGTGAAAAGGAATATACACCTTCCTTTGCACAGCCTTCGCGAGCCCGGTAAGATACTGGATTCCTTTGTGCGCGGTGCAAATCGGATCAAACGAATTCCCGTTTATCCTCCCGGGCATATTCAACCCAGGCGGCAGCCCCTTGATTGTGAGCGGCTGGTACTCCACCGCGTCATCCGTGTACTGGGACGCGTACGCTATCACCTGCGCGTCTTCCGGGGTAAAACCGGATTCCTGCGCGAGAACCTTGATGGTGCAGTAGTGGAAATCCTCTTGCATGGCGTAGGCTCCTTCCCGTTGTTTGGAAAGTTCTGTCCGCGTGTCTTTGGCATGAGGCGCAGGGGAATGCGCGTCTGATGAAAAATGTGCCGGGATGTTTATGTATCTCAGAGGTAATTGCAAAATGAGGCGCAGGTTGGGTGGTTCCGGGCCGCAAGGCCCGGGTTCACCCAACAATTATACCATTATTCCAAGATGTTGGGTGAACCTGCCCTTCGGGCGGAACCACCC
>JAGVGH010000047.1 GCA_020057225.1 Desulfobacterales bacterium
CGAAAGACGCCTTTGACATAACATAACTCCTTGGCGCGCGCGGAACCACCCAACCTACGTGTAACTACGTGTAACCCTCTCGTAAAATTATGATGTAGGCCGGGTGGTTCTGCGCGGAGCGCAGGTTCACCCGACAATATCCTCATATATCTTTAAGCAAGAATGCTCATATAAGTTAGCGCCTATGGGGGGCCTCCCTTCCTTCTTACCCGCTGAAAGGAGCGCCCCCGGAGTCGGGCCTGGGGGCGAACCATCTGGTTTTCATGCGAAACCAGCTCCGCAACGCAAAGGCCAGGGGGCGGCGGAAAGGATAGGCTTTTTTGGGAATGAAAACCAGCCGGTTGAGCTTTTCAAAGCCCTCCAGCATATCGGCGGCGTCCCATGAGACAATCTCCGCGCGCCTTTCAAAATTCCATGTGTTGAATTGTATTGCCAGCTCCTCGGTGCGGAAAACCGCATCAAAACGCAACGGACCCTTGAGGCGCAACGGGCGCATGCGCGAAACGCCGCGCACGGCCTCGGCCGCGGATGCCCGGAGTTCCCGTCTGCCTTCCTCCAGATATACAAGGCTTTTTTCGCCGGAGGTGTATGTCTCTTTTGCCTTGCTCACCCGCACGGCCTTCGCCCAGGGCAGGGTCCGCAGGGCCTGGTCCACAGCCACATCCTCCCCGGAAACAAAGCCGACGGGTATCCCAAACTCCCCAAGATAGGCTCCGTAGATATCCATCTCCCCCGCGGGCGCGCCGTTTATTCTCACCTCGGAAAAAATCCCGTAGTGGGTGTGGGGAAAAAACGCGCCCGGCGTTCCCGCGGCCGCGTGAATGGCCACATACAGGACAAGGTCTATGCCCCCGATATCGCCGAACAGGGAAGGATTTGCATAATGCCCCCCCACATAACGGACCCTCCTGTCCAGTTTGTCCGTCAGACAGTTGAATCCTGTGTCATGGGTGTCTTTAACCGTCACCCTGTCCGCGCCGCCGTCAAAGGCGCCGCAAACCACGCTGTTGACATCCGCGGTCAGACAGGAACGCCCGTACTGCCATTCACGCGTTCCCGTCCTGCACTGCCGCATACGCCAGATACCGAAACTTCCCTCAAGGTCCGCAAACACCCCGATATGCATGGTTCATCCCCCCCTGAACTCCACAGGAACCGCCAGGCGGTTTTATTCCAGTTTTTTCAGCAGACGCTGAAGCTGTTTCCGCGCCTCCGGGCTGAAGCGCCGGATAAACGAGCCGTTGATCTCGTTGTACAGCGTCACAAAGGAGTCCTGATGCTCCCTTGCCTTTGGCGACAGCCAGACGCGCAGGGTCCGCCGGTCGTCGCTGTCCGTCCGCCGCTCGACCCATCCATCCCTTTCCATGCGGTCTATCAGCCCTGTGACAGTTGCCCGGCCGGTCTCTGTTATTTCCGCAAGCTGGCCGGGCTGAAGCCCGTCAAGCTGGATGACGGCCATCCGAATAAAAAACCGGGAGTGTGTGATACCAAAATGCGGGAAAATCCGTAACACCTGCTGAAAGCCCCCGCTCAATCTCCCTCTCCCTGTGGGAAAGGGCCGGGGTGAGGGCGTACCTTGTCTGATTGCGCCTTGGTGTGAGTCCATGCTCCGCGATCCGCCCCCGGTAATGGCGGGAAATTTTCCGGCTCAGAGAGCCAAGCTGGAAACAGATGCAATCTTGCAAGGTCATCGCTTATTCCACCCAGGTCGTCAGGTTTTCGGCGGGCACCCTCTCCGAGCGGACATGGTTTGCCGGAAAGTCCATGTCCGGATGTCCCAGGGCAATGGAGATGACAAGGCGCTTTCCGTCGGGAACGCCGGTGTGCTTGCGAAAGACTTCAGGGTAAAGGATTCCCTGGTCCTCGATGCAGGTGCCCAGGCCGAAGCTGAGGGCGGCGAGGCAGATGTTTTCCATCACGGCCCCGATGTCCAACAAGGGAGCGGATTCTTTGAGGATTTTGTCGGTGGCAATGACAATGGCGACAGGGGCGTCGAAAAAGCGGAAACCGCGTTCCAGCCACCCGGCCCGTTTCACCTTGTCCTCCCTGGGGATGTCCATGGCGCGGAAGAGCCGCTTGGCAAGCGCGATCTGGCGCTCTGCGTACACACTTTCCCTGGGCCATCCCACGACCAGGTGCTCCGGGTTCATGGCCGCCCCGCTCCGCAGTTTTTCCACGAGTTCCGCTCTGAGGGCCTCGAGTTTTTGCCCGGTCACCACGATGAATTCCCAGGGCTGGGAGTTCATGGCGGAAGGCGCCCGGCAGGCGGTTTCCAGGATTTGGCGGATGACATCTTTTGGGACCGGTTTTGGGAGGAACGCGCGGATGCTGCGCCTTTCCCGGACCGCTTCCATGAGTTCCATATCGGGCCTCCTTTGGTTATGGAGGGGTATTGCGGGGTGTTTTCCGCGTTTGATTCGCATGCGTATAGTTAGCATACAAACCATTTGGCCGCAAGAAATATCCACCCCTGAACGATACGCAGTTAATACATTGAATTTATAACTTTTTTAAGAATCCGCGCGCGGCCCCCGCCCAAAAGCGACCGCCAGATATCCCTATCTCGGCAGATGCGCCACCACGCAGGGATCGTCCAGATGCAAAATGGCAAAGGAGCGCCGGGTGACAGACCCGGCGTCAAAAATGTAGGAATGTCCGGGAAGAATATCCACCCGGGTTGTCTCCTCCATCTCGGTTTCCCGAATGACAGCGCCGGGGTCCATCACCAGCACCCGGGGCACGCAACTGTGACCCACGAAAATGAGACGGCAGCGCATCTCGTGGAACATCTCGATGGCGTTGTAGTATTCCGCCCTGTCCCAGCTTTCAAGACCGTTTTCGCGCACGAGGCGCCCGTGGGTAAAGCCTATGTCAAGGCCCTGGACCTTGAATTTGCGCATGCGCTTGAAGCCGCGGACGAGTTCCTTGTGGGCGGGGCTTACGCCGTAGTCGGGAGGGCGCTCGAGGCCTTCCCCGGATGCCGCGGAAAGGATTTCGAGGTCCTGGTCGCCTAAAAGGTTGACAATTCTGGGCGTGGAGAGCATGCGGATGCAGCGGTTCACGTCGCCCTGGTAGCCGGCCACGTCGCCGAGGTTCACCACGAGGGCGCAGTCCTCCATGCGGCCAAGGACGTATTCGAGATCCCTGTCCATTGCGTGGATGTCGGAAAGAACGCCGATCCTCATGGCGTATGCTCCTGATAAGATGGTCTGTAGTTCTGTCCCGGCACCGGCATTGTAGAGCCGGAGAGGCTGCTTGTCAAAGGCGGGAAAAGGGGGGCAAAAGAAGCGCCGCGTGCTGTTTCCATTTTTTTATCTGTGTTAATAAAAGAGTTGCGCTTTTCTTTTCAACAGGTTATAGTCTATTGGGCGCGTTTGGTTGGCATGTGAAAATCCCCTGCCGCGCCACGAGAAAAAACTCAATATGTTGCGGCGTGACGCGGCTCTGGACTCAATACCAGGGATCGCCGCGCGCCGCGGCGGAAAACAGGAAGCCGGCCCCAAAGGGCGCCGCCACAAGGAGACACCCATGAAAAAGAAAACCACCATGCCGCGCGGCGTGCTTCTTGCCGCCACAGTCCTTGTCGCTGCCGCCGTCATGCTCCCCGCCCCCGCCTCCGCGGGGGCGCTGTTCGTGGAGCTCAAAAACGGCTCCCGCTTCTTTGTCTCCGGATACTGGCACCGGGACAACATGATCAGCTTCGAGGTGGCGGGCGGCACGCTGGGGTTCCCGGAGAAAAGCGTGAAATGCGTCCGGGAGGTGCTTGCCCAGGACGAGATTCAGCTCATCTCCCTGATCGAGGAGGAGAAGCAGCGCCGGGAGCTGGAAAAAGCAGGATCCGCGGTGCAAACGGAGATCGAGCGTCTCAACGGACTGGAGGAGCAGGTTGTGCTGGCGGAAAGCCAGAAAAACCTTGAAGGGCAGGATGAAAGCTCCATTTACCACGTGCCTATTTACGAGTGGAAGTTCGAGGACACCCAGCTTGCCTCCAACGCCACCGGAGACTACCGGGTTTCCGTGGACGGCCTTCTCACCAAGCTGGCGGAGTATGACGGGGTAAAGGCCCTGGTCTTCAAGTATCTGGGCGCCGATGACTCGGTGGTCGCCGAAAACGTCGTGCATCCGGAGGAATTGCGGCAGTCTGGGAAATCCGAGGACGGAGAGGTCTTCCGTGTGGAAAACGCCATTCCCGCGGACAACAACCCCAAACGGGTGGAAATCTCCGTCACGCGTTTCGACTCCAAATAACACGCGGCAATTTCAGGGACCGGGCGGGCTTCCGCCCGGGCTCATGTTTCAAGGCGCAACAGGCCCAGGTGCCCGTTGCGCCTTTTTATTTTTAGGCGCGCCTCTCTGTCTCATACCAAGGTGCAATCAGACATAAAAAAACGCCCTCACCCCGGCCCTCCCCCACAGGGAGAGGGTGATTGGGCGGGCGCTTTCAGCAGATGTTTTATGGATTTGAACGCAACTTGGTATCAGCATCCGCCACGCCCCGCCCGACAGGTTTCCCCGGTCTTGCCGCCCTCTGGCGCACCACAACGGTTTCTAATTTTTGCTGGACAAACATAAGTGAACCTAATAAATTGGGGGCGTGCGGCTCTGGCCGCCAAACAGAAACACCGGCGGTCCGTCTCTTGCCGCCCCAAGTCCCCCCCGCCCGCGCAAGGAGGCTCTCATGTACAAATCCGCGGTGTTCATGGAAAACCAGGAAGGGGCTGTTTGCCTTGCGCCCGACGCAAAGGACGCGCCGATGGATTGCAACCGATTCTTTCTGCTCTGGACGGACGGACGCGGCGAGGACGCTGACATGACCAGGGAGGCAAGGGACTTGAAAGCGGCGGCGCTGTTTAAAAACGCCTTCCGCCGCGAGGAGGACGGCCCGGAAGGTTCCTGCGGAGACCACGCGGACGCCTGGGAGATTACCCTTGCCAGGGCAACCCGCGCCGCGCAGGCGGTGGGCGCGGAGACCCCCCGGGAAGCAGGTTCCGGGGATTTCAGCGGCGTCCTGGCCCAGGCGTCCTCCGCAGCGCGGAAAGCGGCCTCCACAGTCACGGTTCCGCACACCGGAACCTATCAGGAATACCTGGAGCGTGTCGCCAGGCACGTCTCTTCGCGGGAGGGGTAACCGCCTTCAACACGCAGGAATTCCAGTGGAGGTAATTGCCAAGCTCTTGAGGTAATTGCAAAATTCATTGAAACGACAAATTTAACGCAGGCCGGGTGGTTCCGCCCGAAGGGCAGGTTCACCCAACAGATATGAATCATTTAAAAATGTTGGATGAACCTGGGCCGCAAGGCCCGGAACCACAACCCGCGCTCTATTTTGCAATTACCTCGGCAAAAAGACCTCGTTCCGTCGAGAGGCTCCGGCGTCGGGGTTTTTCCCGGGATGCCCCGGACAGTCACCCCTCTGGAACCGTTTCCCCGTCCACCTCCCGTTTCTTGAGAAGGCGCCGCGCTGTTTCCTTGGCGCGCCGGTTTTCCGCCGCAAAGTCCCGCGTGGCGTTCCCGGGAATGGAGAGCACCTTTAAAAGCGCCTCTCTGGCCTCGTGTTTCTTTCCGTTGCTCCAGTGGGTCTCCGCAAGAAAAATGTAGCTCAATGTAAAGTGGGGATCAAACTGGATCGCCTCGTTCACAAGCTGTTCCGTCTCCGCGAGGGAATATCCGCGCATGGATTTCCGGAACATGCCGGGCGCGGCAAGAGCCGGAATTTTTCGCTCTTTGACACGGAATGCGCGTTCCGGTACAATAGCATGTCCGGAGCATGAGAATTTTCTCCCCGGTCCGGCCAAATTGCCGACCGGGCGGCGCGGGAAAGGTGCGAGGCGCGCATGGGCCGTTTCCGGCTCCCATCATGGCTTGTTAAAAAAGACGGCGCTCCCGGAGACAACCCCCCTGTGGTCTCCGCCCCCGAGGTCACCCCGTTGCGCGCCCCGGGCGGCGGTCTGCCCGAGGGCGAGGACGCTGTCCTGCCCCCTGCCGCGCCCCCTGTCATCCAGGACTACAAACCCGGAGACATCATCGCCGGACGCTACGAGGTCGAGCGCGTCTTCTCCGGCGGCATGGGCAACGTCTATATCGCCCGACAGCCAAGGCAGGAGCTCCGCTTCGCCATCAAGCAGCCCAACGCCGTCGTCCTCTCCCATCCCGGCTTTTTCACCCGGGTGGTCCGGGAGGCCGGCGCGTGGACCCGCCTGGGCATGCATCCCCACGTGGCCTACTGCTACTTTGTCCGCCAGATTGACAATGTGCCCTGCATCTTTGTCGAGTACGTGGACGGCGGCACGCTCCGCGACTGGATCCACGAGGGGCGCTGCGCCGGTTTCCAGGTGGGGCTGCGGCTCGCGGTGGAGTTCTGCCACGGCATGGAGCACGCCCACGGCAAAGGAATGATTCACCGGGACATCAAACCCGAAAATATTCTTATGACCCGCAAAGGCTCGGCCAAGGTCACGGACTTCGGCCTTGTGGGCGCGCCCGGGATCCAGGGAGGCCCGGATCCCGGGGACGCGGGCGGCAACCGCACCCTGGCGGGCACTGTCATGGGCACTCCTCCCTACATGAGCCCCGAGCAGTGGGCCGATCCCCGGCAAAAAAGCCCGGAGGCTCCTCAAGGCGTCTGGTTTGACTCCGAGGTGTTCTCCTTTGGCGTTTGCCTCTATGAAATGTTCTGCGGAGTCCGCCCCTACACCAGCACCCGCGCCCTCAAAGACCCGCCCCCGGATCCGGCCCGGCACCGCCCGGAAATGGACAAGGAATTGGCCGCGCTCTTGGCGCGCGCGGTCCACGGCAGGCGGGAGGAGCGGCCCCAGAGTTTCGCGGAGCTCCGGGAGGCGCTGAACGCGGCGCACCGGCGGCTGTTCGGCAACGACGCGCCCGCCTACAGCCTCAAGCTCATGGACACCCAGGCGGACGAGATCAACAACCAGGGCTATTCCTATTTTGAGCTGGGACAAAAAGACAAGGCTGTGGCCGGTTTCCGCCAAGCCCTGGCCCGGGATCCTTCCCATCCCCAGGCCACCTACAACCTCGGCCTTCTGGAATACCTGGACGGCGCCGTGGATGACGAGGAAGTGGTCAAGCGTCTCAAAAACGCCTCGGGAAACGCCCAAAACCGGGGAGTCATCGAGGAGCTTGTCGCCTCCTTCCACGCCCAGAGGGGGAACCCCGAAGCCGCGCGGCAGGCGGTTCGGGGCATTCCCGGAAAATTCGAAGCGCTGTTCGGCGGGGAGCCCCCCCGGCGCACCGGGCGCCTGCGCTCCCTGGCAGGACACACCCTGGCGGTGCGCTCTGTGGCGGTCTCGTCGGACGGGCGCACCGGACTTGCCGGGGGACACGGGGATTGTGTCATCCACTGGGATCTTGTGGGCGGGGCGGCCCTGGCCATCCTCACGGTTCACGCCCAGGGGGTGAACATGCTGGCCATGTCCGGAAATGGCAAAACCGGGCTGACCGCCAGCCCTGACGGCACCGCCCGCCTTTATGACCTTGAAACAGGCAAGCCGACACACACCCTGAAAGGCCACTCGATGGGTGTCACCTGCGCGGCCCTGGACGAGGAGGGGCGCGTTGCCCTCACAGGCGGCGTAGATAAAACCCTGCGGCTGTGGGACACCGCCCGGGGCGAGTGCCTCCATGTGTTCAAGGTCCACGAGGCCCCTGTCCGCGCCCTGGCCATGACCCCCTGCGGAAGACTTGCTGTCTCCGGCGCGGCCGACGGAAGCATCGCCTACCTCAGTCTTCCGGGCAGGGACATGGTGGCCATGCTCAAAAAGGAAAAGGAAACCTGGAACTGCGCCTCGCTAAGCGCCGACGGGCGCCAGGCCCTTTTGGGCGGAAAAGGCGGCAGCCTGGTCTTCCTCGATCTTCCCGGACGCCGGGAGATATTCACCAAGCACGCCCACCCGGGGGAGGTGCTCTCCCTGGCCCTGGTCCGGCAGGGCGGATACGCCGTAAGCTCGGGAACCGACGGGGCTGTGAGGCTGTGGGACCTCTCGGTCCCCCGGGTGATCCGGACCTTGCGGGAACCGGGCGGCCCGGTAAACGCCACCGCCCTTTCCGCGGACGGCGGCCTTGCCCTTTTTGGCGGCCCCCGCTCCCAGGCCGCCCTGTACGAGCTTGCGTTCGAGCCATCCCACAAGGCCGAGCTCGCGCTTTCACGCTTCCAGCGCTACGACCACAAGCTCATCGGGCAAACCCTGGCAAAAAACACCCTGGACCAGTCCCGTCTGCTCTTCACGCGGGGCCATCCCCTGCCCGCCTGGAACCTCCTTCTTTCCGCGTGGCGCAACGCGAGCTTTCTGGACGACAAAGACATTCTCCAGCTTTACTCGGACATGGCCGCCCAGGGAATGCTCAAGCGCCTGCACACTGTCGCCCACACCATGGAGTTTACAGGCCACACAGGCCCTGTCCGCCATGTTGTCCTTACGGCGGACGGGCGCTTCGCCCTTTCCGCGGGGGAAGACAAAACCATACGGCGCTTCAGCCTGGAATCCGGAAGATGCCTGCACACCCTTCGGGGCCACAAAGGTCCGGTGCATTCCCTGGCTCTTTCGCCCTCGGGCCTGCACCTTCTCTCCGGCGGGGCCGACGGCACGGTCAAATACTGGGCGGTCACGAGCGGCCAATGCCTGCTCACCCTGACAGGACACCGCGCCGAGGTGTTCTCCGTGGCCTTTGCGGGCGCGGGACGCTACGCCCTTTCCGGCAGCGAGAACTACGTCAAGACCTGGGACCTCCAAACAGGCCAGTGCATGCGCACCCTGCAGGGCAACATGGTCCGCGCCATCGCCACCTCCGGGGACGGAAAGCATGCGGTGTGGGCCAGCGGCGCCAGCGTGTTCGGCTATTACGATCTCGCCTCCGGGGAGTGCCTGGGCGCCCTGGAAGGGCACGAGGCGCTTCAGACCTGCGTGGCTGTTTCCCGTGACGGGCTTTTCGCCCTTTCCGGCGACAAAAACGGCACTGTCAAATACTGGCTGCTCAAAACAGGCAGGGCGCTTTCCACCCTGCCTCCGCACCAGGGCCCTGTCTGGGGAATCGGCTTTTCCGCGTGCGGACGTTTCGCCTTTTCCGCGGGAGGGGACGGCGCGGTCAAAACCTGGGAGCTTCCCACGGCCCGCACAAGCCACACCTTTCAGGGACACAAACAGGCGGCGCTTTCGGCGGCCATGTCGGCCAACGGGCGCTATCTTATCTCTTCAGGGGAAGACGGCGCGCTCATCCTGCGGCGGCTTGTCTGGGAGCTGGAATTTCCCGGGGCAAAAACGCCAAAACGCCGCAGGCAGGAATGAACACAGACGGACCGGAGGCGAGATGGATTTTTTCAAACGGCTTTTCACAACAGGCAACAACGGCGCGGAGGGGGAAAAGGAAACCCCGGAGGGTTCGGATTTGAAAAACGACTGTCCAGCCCCCATCCTGGAGCAGGGTGACGCCGAGCGCGCCTTTGGCATGACGCATCCGGGCAGGATACGCAAAAACAACGAGGATTTTTTTCTGGCGGACCCGCAAAAGGATGTTTATATCGTCGCCGACGGCATGGGCGGGCATTTGGCCGGGGAGGTGGCGAGCCAGAACGCCACCGAGAGCGTGGACAGGTTTTTCAGTGAAAAACGGATGGACGCCATCCGCATGGACGAGGAGCAGATCCAGGCGTCCATGCGGGCGAGCCTTGTCGAGGCCCACCGCCTTATCCAGGAGATGGGCGCCCAGGACAAATCCCGCAGGGGCATGGGCTGCACCATCGTCATGGGTCTCATCGCCGGGGAGACCCTGCATCTGTGCCATGTCGGGGACGCCCGGGCCTACATCGCCAACGCCGCGGGAATCCACCTTGCGACAACCGACCACAGCGTGGTCATGGCCATGGTGGGGGCGGGACGCATGACCATGGAGGAGGCCCGGAACAGCCCCTTTAAAAATGAAATCACCATGGCCATAGGCGGCGGAGCGCCCCTTATCCCCGAGTACGCGCGCCATCCCCTGTGCCCGGGCGACAGGGTTCTTCTGTGCTCCGACGGGCTGTGGGACATGCTCTCCGACGCGCGGATTCTGGAGGTTCTTACCCAGCCCGGCCTGTCGGCCAAAGACATCTGCCACCAGCTTGTCAAGGAGGCCAACGAGGCGGGCGGACGGGACAATATCACGGTGCTGGTAATCATGCACCGGAGCGCCCGCTGACCGGAAGTTTGCCGGGAAAGGAGGCGGACCATGGCGGTGAAGGCCGTGTTCCATCCCATGTTTTACAAGGTCTATACCCGGGATCCGGCCGCTGAGGCGGGCCGCATGGAAGCGGTGATAGAGGCCATTGACCCCTATGTGGAGTTCCTCACCCCGGGTTCCGCGGACCCGGAAGACCTCGCCCTGGTCCACACCCGGCAACATATCGAAAGCGTGCGCCAGGAGGGGCTGTACGACATCGCCGCCCTGGCCGCGGGCGGCGCGGTCCTGGCCGCGAGGACAGGAATGCGGGAACCCTGCTTCGCCGCTGTCCGTCCTCCCGGGCACCACGCCTCCCCGGATTCCTGCTGGGGCTTTTGCTGCTTTTCCAACATGGCGGTGGCCGTCGCGGTCCTTTTACGGGACAAACTGGCCAACAGCGCCTTTGTGCTGGATTTCGACCTGCACTACGGGGACGGGACCGTGGCCTGTGTGGGCGGTTTTGAGAATGTGACCATCCTGAATCCGGATTTCCGCGACCGCGCGGTCTATGTCCGGGAAGTGGAGGCGGCCCTGGCCGGCTGTCTGGCGGATGTCATCGGGATTTCCGCGGGTTTCGACAACCACATCCAGGACTGGGGCGGCGTGCTTGCCACAGAGGACTACCACGCCATGGGGCGCGCGGCGGCCATGACCGCGCGGAGAAACAAGGGCGGGGTGTTCGCCCTTCTGGAGGGGGGCTACAACCACAAGGTGTTGGGCAAAAACGCCCTGGCCCTGGTGCGGGGCCTGGAGGAAGGGTGGGGATAAGGGCGCCCCGGGTCAGGTGAACATGGAGACATCGCCCTGGCCCTCGCGGAGGATTTCAGGCTCGTCGCCGATGAGGGAAACCACGCTGGAGGGTTTGCCCGCGACCGGTCCGCCGTCCAGGACGAGATCAATCTGGTTCTTGTAATGGTCATGGAGAAGGGAGGCGTCCGAGAAATCCCCGCCGCCCTGGGCCTTGGCGCTGGTGGTGATGACGGGGTTGCCGAGTCCCAGAACCAGGGCCAGACAAACGGGATGGTCCGGCACGCGGATGCCCGCCTCTTTCCGGCGGTTGAGCATGATCTTGGGCACAAGCCTGGAGCCTTCGAGAATGAAGGTGTACGGACCGGGCAACAGGCGCCGCATCATCTTGTACTGATAGTTGGTGACTTTCGCGTAGGTCGAGATGTCCGTCAGGTCGGCGCAGATGAACGAGAAAGGCTGCTCCGGGGTTTGGTGTTTCAGCCTGTACACGCGCTGGATGGCGCGTTTGCACATGATGTCGCAGCCGATGCCGTAAACGGTGTCGGTGGGGTAGGCGATGACGCCGCCTTCCCGCAACACCTCGACCGCCTGCCGGATTTTTCTGGGCTGCGGATTAACCGGATTGATTTCGATGAGCATGGCGTCCCCGTTTGTTAATAAAACAAAACGCGGCATGATACAGAAGGGGCGGGGCGGCTGTCAAGGGCGGCGTTGTGAACAGCCCCGAGGGCCGGCGCATAGTCCTGGTTCAGCGCCGCAAGGGGCGGGAACCTGAGATGCTTCTGGAGCAGTATTACAAACGCGGACAAAAATGAGCCGCCCCGCGGAACCCGAAGGCGGCCTGGAGGCGCATGTGGAATTCACATTCAGAACCGGCACCCACTCTTTTCACAGAGACCGGAACTTCAACTTTCAACTCAACCGCCAGATCAAGCTGGGCGGCGCCCCCATGGAAGACATCAAAAAGGCGGCCGTCTCCATCCAGACCCTCGACGACTGGAAGCGGGAGTTTCTGGCGCTTGCCAAACAGGCGGAGGCCGGGGCGCGCCTGGCCCACGCGGCCTGCTGCTACCGGGCCGCGGAATTCTTCATGCCGCCTGGAGACCCGGACAAACATCCCGCTTTTAAAAAGGCCGCGGAGCTTTTCCGGATGACGGCCCAGCCCGACTTTGCCTCGGGCATGGTCGAGGAACACCGGGTTCCGTATGAAAACACATGGCTTCCCGCGTGGCGGCTTCCGGCCCTGGGAGGCAGCCGCAAAAAAGGCGTGGTGGTCCTGCACGGAGGATTTGACTCGACCATCGAGGAACTCTACGCCCCTGCCTCTGGCATGCGCAACCAGGGGTTTGACATTGTGATGTTTGAAGGCCCGGGCCAGGGGAGCGTGCTCCACGACCAGGGCCTTCCCATGACCCCGGAGTGGGAAAAACCGGTGGCCGCCGTGCTCAACCATTTCAACCTGTCCGGGGTGACCCTGGTGGGCGTTTCCCTGGGGGGATATCTCGCGCCCAGGGCCGCGGCCATGGAGCCGCGCGTCCACCGCGTGGTGGCCTGGGACGTGCTCTATGATTTTTTCGAGGTGCTTTCCAGGGCGGGCGGTCCGGTCATTGAAAAGACCGTGAAGACCTTTGTCCGGCTGGGAGCGCGGGCGGCCTTGAACCGGATGGTCCGTCTGCGCGCCCGGTTTGACCCCTGCACCGCGTGGGGCGCGGGACACGGCATGCGGGTTTTGGGCGCGGATTCTCCTTTTGATTTTTTTGAGCGCGCCCGCCAGTACACCATGCGGGGAATATCGGAATTGGTGTGCCAGGACATGCTCGTGCTGGCGGGAGCCGAAGACCACTTCATTCCCATGGACCTGTTTCACCGCCAGGCCCGGGAGCTTACAGGCGCGCGGTCCTACACCGGCCGCGTGTTCACCTGGGCCGACATGGCGGAGGACCACTGCCAGTGCGGCAACCTGAAGCTGGCCCTCGATGTTATCAGCGCCTGGACGGAAGAGCGCGGAAGGACGCGGGGCGCGTGAGACAGACACCCCCGGCGCCGGCACAGGAAGAGCGCCTTTCCATCGCCGGGCTTTGCGCGGACACGGCTCCACACTTTGCCCTGCCCCTTGCGCCCCGCGCGGACGCGTATCTTCCCTTTGTGTCCCTGCCGGGAAAAGAGGCCCCCCGGGTCCGGCTCAGCCTTTATCTCCCCTCCCGCATGCCCGCTCCGGCGGGGGAGCTTCTTTTCAAGGGGGAGTCCTGGAGCATGGTCCGGACCAACAGGGGCAGGGCCGTTGTCCTTGCCCCGCCCGGAGCTGAGGCGCCCTTGTGGTGCGCGTTCTTTCAAGAGGATTTCCGCTCCGGCGGGGTTCATCTTTCCCCCGCCCTTGTCGAACCCACAGACCATGGACCGCGTGTCCACAATCCTCTCTCCTACCCGCTGGACCAGGTTCTCTGGATGCACCTTCTCGCGGTTCTGGAGGGCGCTGTCCTGCACGCCGCGGGCTTTGTCAAAAACGGAAGGGCGTTGGTGTTTCCCGGTGTTTCAGGCGCGGGAAAAACAACGCTCACGCGCTTGCTGCTATGCCGTGAAGGCTGGGACGGTCTGAGCGACGACAGGGTGGCGGCGCGGAAAACATCCGAAGGGGTTTTCGCCTTTGGCACCCCCTGGTCCGGGGAAGCGGGCCTGGCGGAAAACAAGGGCGCGCCCCTGGCGGGCCTGTTTTTTCCGGAGCGCGGGGAAAAGGAGGCGCTGGAGCCTCTTTCCCCGGACAAGGCTCTTCAAAGACTTGTAAAAACCGCCTCGGTTCCGTGGTATGATAAAGAGGCTCTTTGCCAAACTCTGGATTTTTTGGGAACCCTGGCTATCTGCGCGCCCTGCCACGTCCTGCGGTTCCGGCCCGGGGGAAACATCGCGGAGGCGCTGGAAAAGGCGGGGTTTTGACAAGGATGGGTATTCAAACCATGCATCTGCCTGAAAGCGGCCTTCTCAATCCAAGGCGGGGCCTATGAGGGAAAACCACGAAAACGGCGCGGCCCGGGAGCGTGTTTGTGTCAAATGCGGCCAGTGCATGAGCGTATGCCCTGTTTTCCGCGTCACAAACCGCGAGCAGGACGTTGCCAGAGGAAAACTTGCCCTCCTGGAGGCGGCGGAAAAAAATCCGGCGGCCACCTGGAGGGGCGCGGTGGAAGAAGCGCTTTCCCGCTGCCTTCAATGCGGCGCCTGCTCCTTTCACTGCGCCAACCAGGTGCCCGCCGCGCGGCTTGTCCGCCAGGGAAGGGAAGAGGTGTTCCGCCACACGGGCCTGGGTCCGCTCAAGGAACTGCAGCTTGCGGTCCTTGCGGGGGATTCCCTTCCGTCCGCTCTTTTGCGCAAAGGCGGCGCCCTCCTCGCCGCGCTCGCCGGTGGCGGCCTGGAGCCGGAAAGCGGCCTCCGGGTCCGTTTTCCCCTCTCGTTTTTCACATCCCGCTCTGTCATCCCGGTGTTCCATTCCCCTTCCCTTCTTGCCCGCGCCTCCCGGCCCGATAACAGCGCGTCCGCGGTGTTTTTTTCCGGGTGCGGGGCAAACCATCTGTTTCCGGACACACCGGAAGCGCTCTTTAGCCTTGCCCGCGCCTCGGGCGCGCGCCTGGCTCTTCCTCCCGGGCAAGGCTGCTGCGGCCTGCCCCGCGCCGCCTGCGGAGACATTCGGACAGCCCGGGAAACCGCGGTGAAAAACATGGCGGCGCTCGCATCCCCGGACCGGGTTCCAGTGGTGACAGCCTGCGCCTCCTGCGCCGGACACCTCAAGGAATATCCGGACCTTTTTCCCCCGGGAAGCCCGGAACACAAACAAGCCCTGGTCCTGGCCGCGCGGGTGACAGACCCGGCGGAATGGCTCATGGGACTTTCCGGTTTTGGGAATGTTCTTGAGGCTGTCCGGGCCAGGGGCAACGAAGGCAAAACGCTCCGGGTTTTCTACCACGCGCCGTGCCACTCACGGTTTGGCCCGGCCAAAACAACCGCTCCGGCAAGGCTTCTGGCCCTGGCCGCTCCGGGAACCGGGCGGGCGGGCGGCCCGGAAACCGAGGGCTGCTGCGGGCACGGGGGAACCTTCAACGTCCGTTGGCACGGGCTTTCCATGGAGATTCTGGACGGAAAGATGGAGAAAGCCGCGCGGGCGCGGCCGGAATGGATAGTAACAGACTGCACGGGCTGCCGCCTGCAGCTTATGGAAGGAGCGGCCAGGGCCGGGCTTGCGGCAAGGGTGGCCCATCCGCTTGCGCTTGTGGCGGAGCTTGCGGGCAAAGGGTGACCCTTGGCGGCAGGATTCCTTTTATACGGAATGATTGAGGAAACGCATCCAACGGGTGTTCATGCAACTCTGAGGGAAAGGAGCGCGCGGTGGCAAAACGAAAGTCAAAAAAACGCAAAGGGAGCCTGGGGAAAAAACAGGGGAACAAGGGCGGAAGATCTCTTTTTACCCCGGCTTTCATCACGGCCCTTGCACTGGGCGGAACCGTCTTAGGACTCGGTGGTTATCTGGGCGTCACCCGTCCCGGGGCGGCGGGTTGGTATGTGGCGTTTTTAGGCGTGCTGCTGGTTGTTCTGTCTTGCGTGATGGCGCGGAGGTGAGAGGGCGTTGAGGGCGTTTTTCCTAAACCGGCAAAGCCGGAGGAGTTAGGAGTTAGGAGTTAGGAGTTAGGAGTTAGGAGTTAGAATAAAAAATCATCTTTTATTGTATTTTTTGGTTATAAAATGGGCATTTCTCCTCATGGCAGCCGCGGTGCGGCAAGGTTTTTAAGCTAGCCTGGGGTTTCAACCCCAGGACCATGGCTTAGACATTATCTACGCAAAAAACGCGGATAATCCGGACATAAAATCTAAATCCGTTCCGGTTCAATGCGCCCCGCGGCAACCCTAAACCCATGCGCAACGGGGTGTCGTCCCGGCGAAATCCGGAACCCAGCCAATCGGTAAGTTATTCTGACAAACGCCTTAATTCCGACAGCCGCCGCTAAAAATCTTTCTCCGGCGCTTCCCCGCCAGGATTTCACCTTTTGACAACGCCCTTCGTTTTTTGCTATTTCCTGACGCGCCGCTGGGGATATTTCCCAATCCCTGCGCCGCGTCCCCTTCACGCCCCGGGCAACAGTCCCTCCCGGAGCATTCGCAAAGGAGGCACCCCATGGCAGCCAACGTGTATTTCGCCAGTCTGCGCGCCCGAAGCGTCCGCCACAATAAGATCAGCAGCGTCAAGCGCCTGTTTGACGCCGCCGGTTTTGCCGGATTCCTGCGCGGGGAAGGACTCGTGGCAATCAAGACCCATGTGGGGGAACGCGGCAACGACACCTACATCAACCCGGTCTTTGTCCGGCAGGTGGTTGACCGTGTGAAGCGCGCGGGCGCCAAGCCCTTTGTCACCGACACCAACACCCTGTACCGGGGCGGACGCTCCAACGCGCCGGATCACACCCTCACCGCCCTGGAGCACGGCTACACATTCGCCACCGTGGGCGCCCCCTTCATCGTGGCCGACGGACTCACCGGCGAAAACGCCGCGGACGTGGATGTGGGCCTGAAACACTTTTCCAGGGTTAAAATCGCCCGGGACATCGTTTGCGCCGACGCGCTCATCGTCCTTTCGCACTTCAAGGGCCACGAGCTTGCCGGATTTGGCGGGGCTGTGAAGAACCTCGCCATGGGCTGCGCAAGCCGCATGGGCAAACAGGACCAGCACCGGGTCTCCATGCTGGTCAACGCGGACAACTGCACGGGATGCGGAACCTGCGGGGAAAACTGTCCCGTGGGGGCGGCCCGGGTTCTGGACGGCAAATCGGTGATTGACCGGGAAACCTGCATCGGCTGCGGCGAGTGTCTTGCCATGTGCCCTGAAAAGTGCATCGAAATTGACTGGATAACCGATGTCTCCGAGTTCATGGAGCGCATGTGCGAATACGCGGCGGGCGCGGTCAGGACCAAGAAAGGCAAGACCGGGTTCATCAACTTCGTTATCAACGTCACACCGGACTGTGACTGCATCCCCTGGAGCGACACACCCATTGTCCCGGACGTGGGAATCCTGGCGTCCATTGATCCTGTGGCGCTGGACCAGGCCTGCCTGGACCTTGTCAACCGGCAGGCCGGGGTTGAAGGGTCCCTGCTCTCCAGGGGCCGCGAATCCGGCGCCGACAAATTCACAGGTCTTTGGAGCCACACCCGGTGCGAACTCCAGCTCAGTTACAGCGAAACCATCGGCCTCGGATCCAGGAAATACAATCTGGCACGCCTGGACGAGGCATGACAACGGCCGCGCCCTTTTAGCGGCGCGGCCATAACCGGTAAACGGGAGGAAACAATGATGTGGTCCGGGATTAAAAAGGCGGTGTTCCTGGCGGCCATGCTGGCGCTTTCCGCCGGTGCGGCGCAGGCGGCTGACGGCCATTACGTAAACGGTGTCGAGGGAATCAAGGCGGCGACCCTGCCTCCCCCGGGGGTGTACTGGAGGATATACAGCACCTATTACGGGGCGGGCGAGATTTTGGACAAAAACGGCGATGAAATCCCGGTGAATTTTGACCTGGACGTGTTAGCTGTGGCCAACCGCTTTCTCTGGGTGACGCCGCTCAGAATTCTGGGAGGAGACTATTTCGCCGACCTGACCGCCCCTCTGGTGTGGACGGATCTGGACATGAAGCGTCTGAACGTTCACAGCGCCGAGGGCGGTTTTGGCGACCTGTGCGTCGAGCCCTTTGGACTGGCGTGGCACGGCCCCCAGTACGACCTTTCCCTGGGCGCGGCCGTGTACCTGCCCACCGGCAAATACGACATCAAAGAACCTGCCTCGCCCGGCAAAGACATGTACACGGGCATGTTCACCTTTGGCGGCACTCTCTACGCGGACACGGAGAAAACATGGTCCGCGTCGCTCCTGGCGCGGTACGAGACCCACTCGGAAAAAGACGAAACGAACGTGGAGCCGGGCGACGACTTCCATTTCGAGTGGGGACTTGCCAAAACCCTGGCGCAGACCTTTGACGTTGGCCTCGCGGGATACTGCCAGTGGCAGATTACCGATGACGGAGGAACCGGTGTGACATGGGACGATTCCGTCCATGACCAGGCTTACGCCATCGGGCCCGAAGTGGCGAAATTTTTCCCGGAATCCAACACAGGTGTAAGCCTCAGGGCCTTGTGGGAGTTCGGGGTCGAGGACGCCACCCAGGGCAGCCTTGTAACCCTCACCATCAGCCAGGGTTTCTGATTCTCTAATGTTTTTCCTAAGTCCGTTCCGATTGATGAAACTGTCGGATGAACCTGCGCTTCGCGCGGAACCATCCGGCCTACACAGGCTTTAGGGCAGGCTGTAAACGGCCCGTTTTTAGGGCAACTATCCGCGCAAAAACCGCGGACGATCAGGACATAGAATCTCAACGCCCTTCTCGGCGGGGCGCCCGGTTTAATGGCGCCCCGCCCAAAAATCACCTGACCGCCTTGACACAGACGCGCGCTTCCTTTAGGATTCCCTCACGTTTTTCCAACGGGGTAATTGCAAAACTCTTAGAAACGACAAATTTGAGGCAGGCCGGGTGGTTCCGCCCGAAGGGCAGGTTCACCCAACATCTTGGAATAATGGTATAATTGTTGGGTGAACCCGGGCCTCGCGGCCCGGAACCGCCCAACCTACGCCTCATTTTGCAATTGCCTCCAACATCTTCAAAACAACAACACAAAACCACGCTTCCACCAAGTCCTTAACGCGCCAAGACGCCAGCCGCCCTTGGGGGGCGTATCCGGATTTCCCTCCCAGGCATGGCCCGGTTTTACATCCCGGTTTTCATTCTCCGTCCACCTTGCTTGCTGCTTAACACAACCTCATTACGGAAGGAGTCCTCCCATGCGAAAAACTCACTGGCCCCAGCTTGTCCCTCTTGTCCTGGCCCTCGCGCTTGCCCTCTTGCTCGCTCCCTCCGCGGCAAACGCGGAGCCTGTTGGACCTCCCGACGCCCCTTGCTCCTTTGACTCCATTGTGGCCTTTGGCGACAGCCTCTCGGACTCCGGCAACAATTTAGCCGCTTCCGAGGGAACCTACCCCAGCCCCACCCAGTACTGGCAGGGCCGGTACTCCAACGGCAACGTCTGGGTCGAGCAGTTCGCCAATCTTATGGGTATCACAGAGACCCAGCTTCTGCAGGACGCGCTGGCCGACCCTGAAAATTTCACGTTCGAGGACGTGCTCTTCAACAACGCCCACGGCGGGGCCAAGAGCGGGCAGGATCCGGAAGACGCGCCCCCGGACTTTCTGGACCAGCTTGCCACCTTTGAAGTCCTGACAGAGGGAACATTGCCCGACGACTCCCTGGTCACTGTCTGGATCGGCGCCAACGATTTCCTCAACAACGACCAGCTCCAGACCCAGCAGGACATCGAGGCCGCGGTCAACGCGGCCATGCAAAACATTGGCGCCGGCCTCGCCACCCTGGCCAACACCTTTGATGCCGATTACATTCTGGTGGTCAACCTGCCTGACCTGGGCGCCACCCCCTTGAACAACAGCACCCCCGAGGGACAGGCCGGCGGACGCCAGCTTGCCCAAGCTTTCAACGGCGCCCTGGACCTCACGCTGGACCAGTTCGAGGCCAATTTCCCTAGGGTGCGTCTTTACCGCTACGACGCGCTGGATCTCATTGACAACACGATCGCCAGCCCGGGCCGCTACGGCGAGTGCAACACCACCGATGCCGCCCTGCTTCAGGGTCTTGGCTTTGACCAGGCCGCAGGCTATCTCTTCTGGGACGGCGTCCACCCGACCACCCAGGCCCACGGCGTTATCGCCAACCAAATCTTCGGCCAAATCTTCATGGAGGACGCGCCGGAGGGAACCTCGTTCCACCGCGCCGCGGACGAGGAAAGCGTCATCTTCGGCGTTTCCGAAAACGTCGGCGCCATCACAAGCGTGTCCTCTCTTGACGCGGCGGCCTATCCTTCCGCCTCCCAGCCCAACAACATGTTTTTGGGTCTTGTGGAAATCGCGGCCACCCTGCCCGAGGGCCAAACAACGGCCCGTTTTGACATCCACCTGCCCGATGGGATGGACGAGGACTATAGCTGGTTCAAGTATGTGGGCGGCGAGTATGTGGACTTCGTCCAGGTGTATGAAGACTCGGGGGGCGCGAACGGCGCCATCATCAGCGATGAGGGAATGACCGTCACCCTGGTCATCCAGGACAACGGTCCTTACGACACAGACCCCGCTGTCGGCTCTGTGCGCGATCCCGGCGGTGTCGGCCACGAGGCTCCCCCGCACCTCGCCACGTTCGACAACATCGTGGCCTTTGGCGACAGCCTTTCCGATTCCGGCAACAACTTCGCCCTGAGCGAGGGGACCGAGCCAACCACCACAAATTACTGGCAGGGCCGGTATTCCAACGGCCAGGTGTGGGTGGAAGAGCTTGCCTCCCTGTTTGGCATCACGAACACCTACCTTGCCGCCCAGCTCATGGCGGACCAGGAGCCCGAGGGTGACAGCCTGCTCTACAACTTCGCCTTTGGCGGCGCGGAAACCGGAGAGAACAACAGCCCTCCCGGATTTATGAGCCAGCTTGTATGGTTGGGCGAGGGGCTGGGAATTCCCATCCCGGACAACAGTCTTGTAACGGTGTGGATTGGCGCCAACGACTTTTTAGGCGAGGACTTCGACGGCTGGGGCGATGTTGACTACGCTGTCAACGAGGCTGTGGACGACATCTACGTCGGCCTCAGCATCCTTGTCGAGTTCCTGGACGCACAGTACATTCTCGTCAACAACCTTCCGGACCTGGGCGCCACCCCCATGTACAACCAGGATGAGGAAAGCGCCGCGGAAGGGCGTCAGATGAGCCAGTATTTCAACATGGTACTGGCGGAAATGCTGGATGAGTTCCGTTTTGAGTATCCGGCGGTCCGCCTGTACGAGACAGATGTTTTCGCCCTCATGGACAACATCCGGCAGTATCCCGACAAGCACGGCTTCACGGACACGGTGAACGCCGCGCTTTACCAGGGGTTGGGCTTTGACGAGGCTGAGGGCTACGCGTTCTGGGACGGCGTGCATCCAACATCCCAGGCCCACGGCGTTGTGGCGGCCCAGGCGTACGGCGACGTGGTGTTCCGCCTGCCCGAAGCCGACGCGACCTATGTCGAATCCAACGGAATCCAGACAGGCGTTCTCGCCGTGGTGGCCGAGTCCGGAACCCTCACGGGCTTTACCTATATTGACCCGGCCAACACCTCCCAGAGCGGACGCCCGGCGGGCCAGCCCTACGGCACCTTCCAGGTGGATGTCACGGCGCCTGGAGCGGGACAGGCCGTAACTTTGGTCTTCCACCTGCCCGCGGCGCTGTCGGCCGGCCAGTCCTGGTACAAATACACACCGGCTCTTGGCTGGGTGGATTTCACCAGCGTCTATCAGGCCACCGGCGGAGCGCAAGGCGCCCTGATAAGCGCGGACCGCAGGACAGTCGCGGTGACCATTCTTGACAACGGACAGTATGACTTGAATTCGCTCCCGGGCTTCGTGCGTGACCCCATGGCCGCTGGTGCGCCGCCAGGCGCCGCGGGCACGCCGGGATCCTCCGACGGCTTCTGCCTCATCGGCTCTGTGAGCGGGAAAACGCCTTCCAAGGGGGCCATGCCCCTTTCCCTGGCCTTGCTGCTTTTCTTTGCCGCTCTGGCGGTTTCTGAAAAAGCAGGACGCGGGAAAAGGAAGCAGGCCACCCGGTCCGCATTGTCTTGACGGTGTGTGAAACGCGGGGGAACGCCCGTATTCGGGTCTCCCCCGCTGTTTTTCAGGACAAAAACCGGACCAAAATCCAGAACACTATGGGCCCGAAATCCGTTGACAAGGCGAGGGGTCTTTGGTAGCATTCAGGGCCGTTTCAGGGGGTGCCCTTTCCTTGTCCCGGAAAGGGCTTGGAAACGGAACTGGCGGGAAAAACAACCAAATTCTTAAGGAGAGAAGAACCATGCGCAACAGCAAGTGGACCATTGGCGTAATCACGGCCGCGGCGGTGATGTTCCTGGCCGCCGGCCTTTACGCCGCGGCGGCGCCGGACGTTATCCCGATGCAGACGGCGGGTTACGAGAAACACACCAAGGGCATTGTCCAGTTCACGCACAAAAAACACGCGACCGACTACAAGGCCACCTGTGGCGACTGTCACCATGACGCCCAGGGCAAGCCCCTTGCGGCCCTCAAAGACGGCGACCCCGTCCAGAAATGCGTCGAGTGTCACAAAATAGTGGGCGAGATTCCCAAGGAAGCAAAGGCGGAACTCAAGAAGCAGAAACTCAGCAAGGAAGACATGGCCAAGAAAGAGCGTGAGTACCACGCCGAGGCTCTGCATGAGAACTGCCAGGGCTGCCACAAGGATTTCAACAAGAAAAACAACAGCAAGGCCGCTCCGACCACCTGCACCACCTGCCATCCCAAACAGTAACCCGGGTTGGCGGTATCCGCCCGCGGGCGGTTGGACGCTTTAAAAAGGGCGCCGGACGAAAGTCCGGTGCCCTTCTGCCTTCCGGAAGACCCCGCGAAGCCCGGGAGACTTAACCCCGGAGTTTTAATTTGGCGCACACCTCTTGAAGGACCGGTTTCTTGTTCTTTATTAAATCCGCGGCCTCTGACTTCAAGTTCACGATATTACCTTTTGAAACATTGTCCATGTCATCGCTTGCTGTCTCAAGCCTTGTTTGAATTCGTACATGCATACCAGGAGAAAGCAGCAAATCCATCTGATAATTTGCCGCATCTGACATACCTCCAAACATGCAGCTCAATAAAGGTGAAAGCCACTCAATCTTTCCCCAATTGATAGCTTCTGAATAAGGTATCTTTCGTATCAAATCTCCTGTGCCTAAAGACAGCACGAAAAACTCTGATTCTTCAGGAAAAATTTTTTTCGTCTCAACATACGCCGAAACAGACGGTGTGTTTATAAAAACGCCGCCATCAATAAGCGCTCTCTCTGTTCCATTTATTGAAACCAAAGCTGGCTCAAAATATGTTGGAGCTGCCGAAGTCGCACGGGCAACATCTCGCATTAATATTGCCTTGTCTTCTTGCTTCCAGCTTTTAAAAAAGCGCGGAGCACGGTTTTCTATATCATAGCTTGTTACCAATGTTTTTGTTCTGCACTCCCCGAGAACAGCATTCCCAAAATACTTCTCCAAAACCCCCTCAAGCCCTGCGTGTGGATATTTCTCATCCGCCAAACCAAAAACAGATGACACCCCTTTCCAGGGAGACCTGGGAAAAATCTTCTTCCCGTGTTCCTCGTAAATCCCCGCAAGCTCCATGGCCGTGTACGGCTTGCCTTTCTCCTTGCACTTTGAAAAGCCCAGAGCGAGGATTCCCCCGGTGGATGTCCCCGCCACAAGGTCAAAACTCTCCGAAACGGCCTTTCCCGTTTGTTGTTCGATGGCGTCAAGAACCAGCGCGGGAATGATTCCGCGGATGCCGCCTCCGTCAATGCTGAGTATGGTCTTCATTGTGTTTTCCTTTCACGCGTTGCGCGCCTGGGCCGCGCGGAACTTCCCCTTTGCGCCGTCCGGGCGGATGGATGGACAGGTTCCGCGCCGCCGCGGTTTTTTCCTACCGCCACCCCCCGGACACCCTGTGGCGCCCCCTGCCCTGCCCCGCCTCCCGCATGGCCAGGTCAAGCCGCCTTGCCCGCAGGCAAAACGCGTCCAGCTTGGCCATAATCACCTGGGGAAACGGCGAGCCGTCGCTCTCTATGGCGAACAACGGCAAATCCCCCATGCCCGCCCTGCTCCCGGGAAGGCGCTCCTCCCGCATGGCCTCGGCAAGCACCGCCTCGGCCAGCCGGTTGGGCATGCAGCCAAAAGGACCGATGGCAATGGCGCCGCAGGTGCTTCTGCCCACGCTCAAAAGGACGCTTCCCGCCGTGAGCACGGCCTCCCCTAACAGAAGCGGCGATATCCAGGGCGCGCCCTTGTCCATGATCTGGGCGATGTCCTCCCCATGGTCCGGGACAAGTCCTGATTTGGCCAGGGTTTTCCGTACCCGCGCCTCCAGATTGTCCCGCACCGCGCGCTTGAACGCCTGGCCCATTTTCTTGAACGGCCCGGCGGGCGTCTCCGCATATCCTTTTTCCACCAAATAGTCCGTGTACGCCACCCATTCGGAAACCGGCGCCACCCGCGCCGCAAACCCCCGTTTCGCCAGTTCCCGCACCAGATTTCTTCTGCTCAACGAATCCCGCCTTACAAATATCTCCCCCGCCAGGGTCACCACAGGCACCTCGCGCGCGGGCCGTTTCAAAGGAATCCGCCGCATCTCGATGGCCGCGTGGAGCAGGGCGTCCAAAAACCGTCCCTGGTCCAGTGTTTCCAGGGCTTTTTCAACCCGCGCCCAGGCGCGCCCTAAAACCTCCAGGGCCGCGTCAGGGGAAACCGCGGCGGCAAGCAGCATGGACCGCGCGTCCTCGAACACGTCCGCCGCCACAAACCCCTGCCAGACAGGCCGTTGAATGTTTGCCGGAAGCCCGCTCTCGTAGGAGTCGCGGCTGGAAAGCGAAAACACCGAGACATCCGGAATTTCCAGCCGCCGCAGGAGGTCCTCCATAAACACCCGGTACTGGCCGAACCGGCAGGGACCGTCCGCCGTGGGCATAAAGTAGGCGACATGCTCCCCGGGCCGCCGTTCCCTCCCGGTATAATCTAAAAGAGTGCCCACTGTGAGCAGCAAGGGCAGGCACTCCTTGCAGGAGGTGTTGGCCCTTCCCAGTTTGAGGATGGCCTCGTCCGCGGGCCGCGCGGCCACGGCGTTGAAGCCCGCGCCCCGGAACACTGCGGCCAGCGCTCCGGAGGAAAGAGGACCCATGGAGGGAAACAGAAGGGTCACCCGGGAGTCGTCCAGCGCGAGCTCCCGCCCCGGAGCGCCCACCACCACCCGCTTTTTCCCCAGCGTCCGCGCCTTTGCGGGAACAAAGAGGGAAACCCTCCGCGCTATCTTCTTCTCCTTTTCAAGCTGCCGGTACGCCGCCACCACGTCCAGAAACGCCTCAATGCGCGTTTCGATTCCCGCGTCCGCGGTATGGCTGTCCAGTTCCAGGGTCAGGCTGGGCTTTTTTCCCATAAGTTCCCGGAAATAGCCGATGACAAACGAGTCCGGGCCGCAGGAAAAGTTGGTGACATAGGTTCCGTGAAGCTGGGGATGGGCGCTCACCAGTTTTGCGGCGCGGAGAATGGTCTGCCCCATGCCCCAGTACATGTGTTCCTTGGGGTTTTCAGGGGGGGTGTCGAGGAAATCGTGGGGAATCACCAGAACGCCCCGGGTGGCCAGTTTGTGGGGAATGCCCATGTGAGCCTCGGAGGCGAACGCGTTGTAGGGACGGCCAAACAGGACCACCCCGGTCTTCTCCGGCTCCTCCGCAAGCCGCAGGAGCGCCTCCCGCCCCAGGGCGCGCATGTCCCGGACGCAGCGCTCCTGGGCAAGCAGCGCCTTTTGATAGGCTCTGCGCGCGCTCCAGCGCCGGGCGCCAAGCTCCCGGGCCACATCCAAAAAAGCATGCTCGGCCTCCTCCATGCCATTGTGAAACTCCAAAAACGGGGAGAGCACCCGGACGCCGTGCCGGCGCAGCGCGGCAAGCTCCGGCGCAAAAGCCGCGGACAGATAAAACGGCTCTCCCTGGGCCAGCGGACAGGCCTGGGACTGGGCGTACCCATGGGGCACGTGAATGCTCCGCACATGGGGAAGAAACACGAAGTCCGGCCGGGGCGTCTGATCAAGAAGCGCGCCGAAAAACCCGTGGGCGAGCTCGACAGGATAGCAGAAGGCCGCGTGTACCCGGTCCATTCCCGTTCGTGCGGCCTCCTCCGGAAGCCGGGCCTCATAGCCAAGCTCCGCGAAAAACGTGGAATACAACGGATACAGCGCGTGGGTGAAAAAGCTCCGGTTGAGCGCCACCACTCCCCGTTTCCGCGCGCCCTCGGGAATCCGCCCCGCGTGGGTCTCATACACAAGCCGCTCCCGCGCCCGGACAAGATTCAAGGCCCCCGCGTCGTGCCGCGTCTTTCTCCGCAGGTTCGCGTACCTGTCGCACGCCCCGCCAAAAGCATAGGGCGCGCCTTCCACGCGCACGGTGGCGATTTGGCATTTGCGGTCGCAGCGCTCCTTGCCGCCTGGACACACAAAGCTCTTGCCGTACTCCACCTCCCGGGCGGCCAAAGCCTCCAAATCAAAGCGGCCTTCCTCCAAAAGACCCGCGCGCATGCGCTCCGCCGCCACCAGGGCCACACCGTAAGCGCCCATCAGGCCAGGCTCCGGAGGCACCACAATGGGCTTGCCCGTGAGGGCCGCCATGGCCAGGGGCACAGCCTTGTTGTAGCAGACTCCCCCCTGCATGAAGATCTTCCCGCCCACGGGCCGGTTGCCCTTGACCCGGTTCGCGTAATTCATGCAGATGGAATAAACGAGTCCGGCCAGGATGTCCTCCCGGGAAATCCCCTCGTGAACCGCGTTTTTCACGTCCGAGGAAATGAACGCGGCGCACTGGTCGTTGAAATTGGGGGGTGCCCCGCCTTGAAGGGCCAGGTCCGCGATGTCCTCTGTGGAAACTCCCAGGGTCTCAAAGGCCGCCTCTTCCAAAAAGCTGCCCGTTCCCGCGCTGCACGCCTCGTTCATGGCGTAATCCGACGCCACCCCGGCGGTGAGATAGGTGTATTTGGCGTCCTGCCCGCCGATTTCAAAAATGGTGTCCACGCCCGGGTCAAAACGCGCCGCGGCCGTTGCGTGGGCGATGATCTCATTGACCACGCATTCGGTCCGGGCGTGCAGCCCGGCGATTTGCCTTCCGGAGCCGCAGACGCCCAGGGCGGTGATGGTGATGTCCGCCGGGGAGACAAGGGCGTTAAGCTCTTTTGCCAGGGCCGCGTAGCACGCGCGGGATGCCCCCACCGGGTCGCCGTTGGTCCGCAGATACACGGAACCCAGAATGGCCTTGTCGTCCGCGCGGACCAGAACCGCCTTGGTGGTGGTGGACCCCACGTCCAGGCCCAGAAGGCAGGCGTCTCCGGCTTTGGGCGCCTCCCGTGAAAGGGTCTCAAAACGGACAAGGGGCAGGGCCTCTTTAAGGGGCGGGAGGGTGGCGAAGGCGGCTTTTCGCAGGGTGAACAGCGCCTTGGGCCCGGGATACGGAAGGGTCTGGTTTTCAAGCGCCCAGAGCGCCGCCCCCAGGGCCTCGAAGGCGCAGGCTTCCTTGGGCACCACAAGGCCGGGAAGTTCTTTTTTCAGATACTCCACCATCATCCTGTTGCGGGTGGTGCCACCCGTGAGCAGGATGTTTTCCCGGGGTACACGGTTTAAAAGCTCGATGACTTTTCCAGCCATCATCCGGCACAGTCCCGCCACAACCTTTTGCCTGGGCACGCCCTTGTTGGTGGCGTGGGTGCAGTCGGACTTGCAGAAGACCGAGCAGCGGCCGGACACAGGATGCGGCTCCACGTCCGCGGCCCATTGGGCGGCCTCCTCAAGGCCCACGCCCAGGCGCCGGATTTGCTGCAAAAAGAACTCCCCGGTTCCGGAGGCGCACTTGTTGCCGGTTTTGACGTTGGTGACGCGGCCGTCCGGACCCAGCACATAGACCATAAAGGTCTCGCCGCCCGCGGAGACCACGGCAGGGCACCGGAGGCCCGGAGGCACGGAATAACGGGCCGCGAACTCCACGGCCTCGGGCTCGGGAATGGAGGAGAGGGCCAACAGGTCGCGGAACTTTCTGCCGGTGACGGCGACGCGGTGGAAAGATTCCATGGGGAGCGTGGCTAAAAGGGTTTCAAGGGTTTTCCTGGGGTCTCCTCCATGGGGATGGGAGACCGCGGAAAGAACCCTGGGGGAGTCTTCAATCTGGGATTCGGCCTGGCAAAGGCCGATGGAGGAGGCGCCCACGGAGATTCCGAGGGACCGGAGGACCGAAGACGGGCTTGAGGTGTGTTTGGGAAAGCCGCGCAAGGGATGGGATTGCATGTGCATACCTTTGATTGCGGGTTTTCAGGCATGGGTTGTAGCTGTTCCGGCACAGGTGTCCGGGACAGAGGTCAGACGACCCGACCGTAAAAAATTATTTAACCCTCTGGAAAGAAACAGAAATCCAGCTTTGGGCACTATAGCGGAAGGCCGGGGGAAAGGCAACCCGGAAAAGGGGGCGTTGGCGCCCGCAAGGGGAATGCCTGTCTGGAATCATTTGATATGACAGTGTTTTTTGATGAAGAGGGAAGTGTAAAAGTCGTGTAAAGGAGGAATAAAGAAGGGGTCAATGCCCCGTGCGTAAAACTCCCTTCCAGCGGGGCCTTGCCCCTTTTCGCCTAAACCGGCGGAGCCGGAAAGAAGGTTTTAGGCTTTAGGGCTGGCTGTAAACGGCCCTTTTTTAAGGCTGCGCCATTATCTGCGCAAACAACGCGGATAATCCGGACATAGAATCTAAAAACAGCGCGGGACGCCCGCTTTCCGCAGGCGCCCCGCGCTCCTTCTCCCTTACGGCGCGCCTGCTGCCCCGGCGCCATCCCCGGCGGCGTCCATCATCCCTTCCGCTCCCGGCATCCCGGGCATCCCTCCGCCAGATTCCACCCCGGCCGCCTCCTTCTTCTGCTCCATATCTTCCACCGCCGTGTACAGCGCGTCCGCCCTCCACTTGGCAATGGTAAACACCCAGGGCGCAAACGCGGTGTTCTCTTTTTCCAGCCGCGCCGCCAGCTCCGCCTGTTCCTTAAGCTTCTTCTCAGCCTCCTCGGCGGGACTCGTCTTTCCAGGCCCGGCCTTGGCCGTGGCCACATCCCCGGGCGCCGCCTGGGCCGTTGTCAAATCCTTGGCCCCGCCCTTGGCCTGGCCCAGCTCCTCTTCCACAATCACAGCCTGCGCTCCGCCCTCTCCGGGACGGAACTCCGCGGCAAGCCGTATCCTGCACTTCCCGTCCGCCTCCGGCTTGCCCTTGTATAGCCGATAAACCGAGCCGTTAAAAAGCTCATACTCCAGGTACAAATCATCCACCCCGCCCGTTTGCGGGTCGTATTTCTCCACATCGTCCAGTTCCAGCAGCGCCATTGCCCCGGCCACCCGGTCCACCGAGGACCAGTTCACCTCCTTGCCTTCCGGGAAGGTCTCCTTCTCAAAGGACTTGCCCTCGCCCGGACGCTTGAATGCAAACCGCGTCTTCCACGCGCCCTTTTCACCCGCCATGCACACAAGACGCCGAACGCTGGCGCTCTCGACCTTTACAATATCCGGCTTGAGCCAGTAGGACGCCTTGCCCACGTTCTCGTCGAAAAAGCTGTTGACAAGGCTCACCTGGGTCTCGCCCTTTTTCACGATGTAGTGCCCGTCCGGAATGCCCGGGCCGTCGCCTTTTTTGCGCTGCGCTCCCAAAAGAAACCGCGCGATGTCCTTGCCCCCCGCGTCCACAAAAGCCACCTCGGTTCCGATTTCCAGGGGCGGCGCGCCTTTTTCCGGCCATTTCACCCGCATCCTGCCGGTTGAGCCTTCCCCGGGCGTAAAGGTCCGGCCCACCTTCAGGTCCAACACCTTCCTGCCAAACTCCGCGATCTTGTCAAAAGAGGCCGGATATCCGTCTTTCTGGACCACCTTCCAGGCGCCCCCTTCCAGCTTCACATCCACCTCTCCGTCCGGGCCCTTGAACGAGAGCGTCGTCAGCCTGTTCACGTCCAGGTTGCTGTACAGAGGCGCCCCCATGCCTCCTGGGCCTTTGAGGTTTTTCAAACGCCATGCGAAAACCGCGGCTCCGGCAAGAACCGCGGCCACCGCCACTAAAATGACAAACTGTTTCGCGCGCATTCCCTACCCCCTTCTGCTCTGCGAATACCTGTACAGGCCAAATCCCAGACCAAAGAGCGCGACCACAAATGGCATGGCCAGAATGTTTATGATTTTGACTACGATCCCGAGAACTTCAATATCCGAGCGCAGCTTGCGCCGCACTTCCTTGAGCTCTTTTCTGAGGGAGGCGTGCTCGTCCCGCAGCCGGGAGAGATCCTTGGCCTGGGCGTCCGTCAAAATGGCCCTTCCGGACGGGTCTTTCTGCCGCTCCAGCTCATCCAGGGTCTTGCGTATTTCCTGGAGCTTGCCCGTGATTTCCTGCTCCTTCTCAAGCCATTTCCGCTGCGCCTCGCTGGCAAGATTCTGCACCCGGGTGAACGGACGCTCAAACTTGCCCCGGGACCGGATGGCGATGAGGTCGCTCGAACCTGTTAAGAGCTCGCAGGCGTTTTGCAGGAAATTGAGGTTGTCGTTGAACATGACGGGAAAGACCTGGGCGCCCGCGTTGACCTTTTGCATGTAGTAGGAGTCGTAAAGCATATCCGTGTCGCCCACTAAAACCACGGTGGCGCGCCTGGCCTCTTTGGCCTGCTTTTCCTGAGCGTCTTTTCCCCCGGCCGGGAAGGCTGTGGGGAATTTGCCGTCCAGGCGCACGGCCAGAACACTGGCTTTGCCGTCGGACTTAAACTCGGCGCGAATGGCGTCGGCCCCGATATTGGCCCGGAAAGCCTCCATGAGCGCGGACTGCTTGCTGGTGGAAATCAAGGGTTTCCACTCCAGGCCCTTGGCAAAGGACTCTTTTTTCTCCCAGACCCCCGCCACAGGCAAAAGCATCTTTTCAAGCATGGAGGTTATCTGGTCTTCGCGGTTCACATGCTCCCCAGCCACCGAAATCCACATGGGGTTTTCCTCCCGCTGCATGTTCCGGTTGTTGAGCAATGTCGTCTGTTCGAGGTCCGCCGCGGCTTTTCCCAGGTCCATGCCCACGCCCCAGGCTGTCAGAAGCGGCTCCAGGGATTCGGGGCGCTGGGGACGGCTCCGGTTTTGCAAGGTTTCCGCGCTCCACACGCTTTCGGGATCCTGGAACACGAGGAGGTTTTTTCCGGCCTGGACATGGGCGTCAATTGCCTTTGCCGTGTTCGGTCCCAGGTTGGCGGGCTGGACGACAATGAGAAGGTCCACATCCTTGTCAATGGTGTCCGCGGTGGGAGAGATGGTTTTCACCGTGTAGGTTTTTTTAAGCTCCGAGACAAACCACCAGGGTTCCTGGCCTTGCTCCCCCATTCCCATCATGGCGAGATTGGCCATGGGTCCGCCGTTGACAGGCAGGGCGGACAGGATTCCCAAAACTTTTTTCTTGGGGTTGGTGGCCGCAAGGATGGCCCGGGTGATTTCATACTCCAAAAACCGCTCCCGGGCCGGGTCCAGGAAAGAAATAATCTCTTCGAGGTCCGCGGACTCCGCAACCAAACCGAAAAACATGGTTTCCCCGCCCTGGACGCTTACCTTGTCCAGTCCGTATTTGAGCGCCCATTCCTCCTCGTCGGAGTCCGGCTTGGGGTCAATTTTCTCGACGGCGATTTTGCCGTTCGAGTTGTTTTTATACTCCCCGATATAATCCATCACCCTGTTGTAGTAGTTTTTCAGGGGATACGGCACGGTCTTCATGCTCTGGTTGTAGAAGACCTTGAGAGTAACAGGCTCCTCGATTTTGGAAAGAATGTTGAGTGTTCCCGGAGTGAGGGAATACATGTTGTCCGCGGTCATGTCCCAGCGCACTCCGGCCTGGGAAAACAGCACATTCACGAAAACAAGGGCGGCGACAAGAACGAGTAGTCCTCCCGCCCCCATGAGGCTGCCCGTGATTCCCTTGGTTTTGCCTTCGGCCATGGTTTCCTCCGTTACGCGCTTTTACGGGTCTCGATGATGACACCGGTCCCGTACAGGGCGAAGAATATCAGCGACAGATAGTACACAAGGTCGCGAAGGTCCAGGACTCCCCTCTGCATGGAGACAAAGTGGGACCAGATGGAGAATCCTTCAACGGTCGCTATGAGCCAGGAGGGCGCCCAGCCCGTGAGAAAGTTGGTGACAGGGGGCCAGCCCACCAGAACCAGAAAGAGGCAGATGACAACGGAGAGAACAAAGCTGATGACCTGGTTCTTGGTCAAAGCCGAGGTCATGCTCCCCACCGCAAGATAGGCTCCGCCTAAAAAGAGGCTTCCCAAATACCCGGAGACCATGGCGCCCGCGTCCGGGCCGCCGAGATACATGGCGGTAAGCGGCATGGGGAAGGTCAAACAAAGGGCCACTCCGATAAACACCCAGGCCGCCAAAAACTTGGCCAGCACCGCTTCGGTAAGGGTTACGGGCAGGGTCAGCAGGATCTCGAGCGTGCCTGATTTGCGCTCGTCCGCCCACAGGCGCATGGCTACGGCAGGCACCAAAAAAAGGAATATCCACGGGTGCCACTCGAAAAAGCTGCGAAGGTCCGCTTGTCCCGCGTCATAAAAGTTGCTGATGGAGAAGGTGAAAAAACCGCAGAGAACCAGGAAGATGACGATGAAAACATAGGCGATGGCGGAGCCGAAGTATCCGGTGAGTTCCCGGAGAAAGATGGCCTTGATAGTGTGCCAGTTGCGGTTGAGTTCCATAGTGTACTCCCTTACGCCGCTTTTTGGGGCATGGTGATGTTCCGGAAGACCTCGTCCAGCCGTCCTGTTTCCACGCTGAAGGACTCGAGCCTGTGCCCTCCCTGGGCGAGGTGCCGGAGGAGCCTGTCGGGAAGCGCCTCGGCGCCCTGGGCCGGAAAGGCCCTCAGCACCGCGGAGTCCCGGGTTTTTTCGACCACTTCCACCTTGGCCACTCCTGTCAGTTTCTCAAGCTCCGCCACCAGGGGATTCGTGTCGTTTGTCTGCACCCGCAGGGAGACCGCGCCGGAAAGGCGGGAGCGCCTGCGCAGGCGCTCCGGGGTGTCATCCGCCATGATTTTGCCCTTGGCGATGATAACGGCCCGGGTGCAGACCGCGTCCACCTCTTCCAAAATGTGGGTGGAAAGCAGAATGGCTTTTTCCCTGCCCATTTCGCGGATCATGGAGCGGACCTCGTGCTTCTGGTTGGGGTCGAGGCCGTCGGTGGGCTCGTCCATGACCAGGTATTCCGGGTCGTGGAGGATGCTTTGGGCAAAGCAGACCCGCTGCTTGAAACCCTTGGAGAGGGTGGAGGTGATTTGATTTTTCACCTCGGTGAGAAAGCATTTCTCCAGGGTGCGCTCCACCGCGGCGGCCCGGCTCTTGCCGGAGAATCCGCGGATCTGGGCGATGAAGTCGAGAAAGGCCCGCACCGTCATGTCCGGATACACCGGCGCGTTTTCAGGCAGGTATCCCAAGAGCCTCCGCGCGGCAATGGGCGCCTGGCACACGTCATGGCCGCCGATAAGGGCGGTGCCGGTGTTGGGGGCAAGATACCCGGTGATCATGCGCATGGTGGTGGATTTGCCCGCCGCGTTGGGCCCGAGAAAGCCCAGGATTTCACCTTTTTTAACGGTGAAGGAGATGGAGTCCACCACTTTGTTTTGTCCGAACCATTTTCCGAGGTTTTTGGCTTCAATCATACGCGCCCTCCCGGTTGAACATAGGAATCCCCTGGCGGACAATCCGCCGGGGTCAATTGTCTAAAGACGTTTGAGAGAGGTCCGGAGTGGCGCGCCTTTGGTTCTGCCGCGGCTGCGGGCGCGGGGAGTTCCAGGGTGTTGATGGCGGCTGGTCCGGACGGGGTGTTCTGGTTAGTATAATGCAGAAAGGCGTCTTGACAAGGAGGGGTTTCAAATTAGCTTAGGGCCTGGGAGCAGGGAGAGGGCCGCGGGTTAATCAGGAATAAGAATCATTTAGCCGCGGGCTTGCCTTTTCCCCGGCCTTCTGCTATCTATCCCCCCCGGAAGGAATACCGCAACATGCCCAAATCAGCCCAGTCCACCCCCTTCTCCCAGGCCGTCGCCTTCTTCGCCTCTGTCCGCCTCTCCGTCACCCTCCTCCTCGTCCTCGCCGCCACCTCCATCCTCGGCACCCTCATCCCCCAGGACCTCGCCGCCGAAGCCTATATCCACCAATACGGCCAAGGCTGGTTCCGCCTCCTGCGCTTCCTGGGCCTCACAGACATGTACCGGAGCTGGTGGTTCCAGCTTATCCTCCTCCTCCTCGCCGTCAACCTCCTCGTCTGTTCCCTCAAACGCTTCCCCGGCACATGGTACTACGTCCGCCACAAACCCAAGGGATTCGAGCCCGGACGCTTCCGTTCCCTCAAACAGCACTGCGAGTTCACCGCCTCCAAACCCGCCGGGCAAATCATGGACGCCTACGCGGCCCTTGTTTCCCGCCGCTTCCCCAAACCCATACTTGCCCAAACAGACAAAGGCTTCACCCTCTTTGCCGAAAAAGGCCGCGCCTCCCGCCTTGGCCCCTATGTTGTCCACCTGGGCTTTCTGGGAATCCTCTTTGGCGGACTCATAGGCTCTGTCTGGGGCTTTAAAACCCACGCCAACCTGCCGGAGGGCGAAACCTTGAGCGTGGTCCGCGTGGAGGGCGAAGAAGGGCACAGACCCCTGGGGTTTGCCCTGCGCTGCGATGATTTCAACATCACCTACTATGACCAGGAAAAAGGGCGGAAGGGCCGGAATCTTCGCCCCAAGGAATACCGCTCCACCCTCACGGTTCTCGAAGACGGAACGCCCTTGTTCACCAAAGACATTCTGGTGAACACGCCCTTGCGCCACCGGGGCGTCAATATTTTCCAGTCCAGTTATGGAAAAACAGACCCCAGGGAGGTGGAGCTTTCCCTCGAAAACCAGAAAACAGGCATGACGTATCCGCTCACCGTGCCCATGGGAAAAACAACGCCCTTTCCGGAAGGGGCGGGTGAATTCGCGCTGGAGGAATACCGGGACGGGTTCCACATCCGGGGCATGGACATTGGCCCGGTCTTCATCCTCTGGACCCGGCCCCAGGGAGGGGAAGAGGACAGGTCCATCCTCCCCGTCAACATGCCGGGGTTTGACAAACGGCGGGGCGGAGCTTTTGCCATCAATGTGGTCTCCTACAAACAAGGGGAATACACGGGCCTGCAAATCACCCATGACCCGGGCGTGGGCATTGTGTACACCGGGTTTATTTTCCTGATTTTGGGCTGTGTGGCGACCTTTTACACCTCCCACAAACAAGTGTGCCTGGAGGCCGTGGAGGATGGCGGCGGAACCCGGATTGTGGTTGCCGGCAGGGCGAGCAAAAACAAAATCGGTTTTGCCAGGGAACTCGACAGTCTCGCCAAGCTCTTATCGGAAAAAGGAAACGGAAATTCCACGCCGGTGTGTACCGGGCTGACGCTGGAGTGAGCTGAAAAACCATGGAAAGTTCCTACGTCCTGTCCATCACGACGTTCATGTACATGACCGCGGCGGTGCTTTACGCCGCAACCTGGGTGTTCTCCTTTCGCAGGCGGACCGTGGGCAACATTGCCACCGCCCTTGCCGTTGCGGGACTTGCCGCCAACACCCTGGGGATTGCTCTCCGATGGGTGGAGTCCCACGACCTGGGTTACGGGCACGCGCCGTTTTCCAACATGTACGAGTCCTGCGTGTTGTTTTCCTGGACCACGGTGTTTCTCCAGCTTCTTTTCCAGCGGCGGTTCAGGGTGCAGAGCCTGGGAGCGGTGACCCTTCTCCTGGCCACGCTGTCCCTGGCCTACGCGGCCCTGGTGACGGAAAACGAGATAGCGCCCCTGGTGCCCGCCCTCCAGAGCAACTGGCTTACGGCCCATGTGATCACGTGCTTTCTGGGATACGCGGCCTTTGCGGTGGGGTTTGGGACGAGCGGGCTGTATTTGATGAAGAGCGCGTTCGGCCCCGTGCCCGCCGGGGGACAGCCTCCGGCGGGGGGCGGTTTCTGGGCGGCGCTTCCGGATTTGGAGGTGCTGGACGAGCTTACCTATCAGAACATCATGTTTGGCTTTTTATTCCTCACGCTGGGAATCATCACGGGCTCGGTGTGGGCCAATTCGGCCTGGGGGAGATACTGGTCCTGGGACCCCAAGGAGACATGGTCTTTGGTGACGTGGCTGGTGTACGCGACGCTGATTCATGTGCGGCTGGTGCGGGGATGGAACGGGGCGCGGATCGCGTGGCTGTCGGTGGCGGGATTTGGCGCGGTGCTGTTCACCTGGTTCGGGGTGAATCTCTTGCTCTCGGGCCTGCACAGCTATGGGGGGTAAGGGGGGTAAGGGGGGGGCTGAACGGCCGCCAGGGAGCGAATAATCAATTTTACACAGGAGGTAATTGCAAAATAAAGCGCAGACTGGGTTGTTCCGGGCCGCAAGGCCCGGGTGTACCCAACATTTCTAAATGATTCCTCCGTGTTGGATGAACCTGCCCTTCGGGCGGAACCACCCGTTCTACCTCAAATTTGTCGTTTCCTAGAGTTTTGCAATTACCTCAAACATAAAATTGAACGCATCCAACCTTTCTCATCGAAAGCGGCAACTCCAACACCCGTCATCGGGTGGGCCGTTTTACCCGGCGAACGAAAGTCGTGTCGCGCTCCGCAGAAATGGCGGACCTGACCATGCGGCTGTGGAACCATTATGAAAAGCCGGAACATTTTTCGGCGCTACAGGCAAAGATAGATATACTTGATTAACACCCTCACAAATGCGTTGTTCACCAGCGCCCTTCCCCCGTCTCGAAGACCTCCATCCACAGCCGAACCCGCTCTTCTCCGTAAATTTTCCGCCATTCCTCCAACAGCGTGTCCAGGGGAAGGTCGTCAAAGCTCCCGTGATAGACGGTGTACTCCACAAAGGGATTGCCGGAGAGGTCCTTTGGGGGAAACACCGCGTCCGCTCCGCCGTCAAAGACCAACGGCGCGATGTTCTGCTTGCTGCAGACCTCTTTGTCAAAGGCAGGGGTCGCCTTGCGCCAAACCTCATCCAGCAGTATCTCGGTATAACCGTGGTACACGAAAAGATTCACGCCCATGGCCTCCACGATTTCCCTGGTGGCGTTGTGGTTTCGGATGGTGGCAAAGCCCAGGCGCGCGGGAATCCCAAGCGCCCGGCAGGCCGCGCACAACAGGCAGGCTTTCTGGACGCAATAGCCGCGTCCGTTCTTCAAAATGACGCTGGCCTTGTAGTGTTCGGGCATGTAGAACGGGCTGTAAGGGTGGTAGGAAACGCCGTAGGCCACGGCGTCGAACAAACGGGCGGCGGCGGCCGCGGGGTTTTGGGCGTTTCCCGCGGCGGAGAGGGCGAAGTCTTTGACGGCGGGATGGTCCGAGTCCAGCACAAAGGTGGGCTTAAGAGTCGCGTCAGCGGTCATTGGAGGTGTCTTTCCGGGGGCTGCGCCCCTGTTTGTTGAATAATGACAAGAAACGGAGGCCCCTCACGGCCTCCACACCACCCGGAGGCCCAGGTTCTTGCGGGTAAACCCCGGAAAGCAGCCGTCCCGCTCCGCGCTCCGGCAGTGCTTCCCGTAATAGGTATAAGCCCCGCCCCGGTACACCCGGCTCGCTCCGGGCGCAAGAGCCACAGGATCCGCGGCCTCCGCCGCGCTGTAGTCCGCAAGCCAGTCCAGGCCCCGCTCAAACGCATTGCCGCGCATGTCGTACAGCCACCAGGCGTTGGGAGCAAAACTTGCCACAGGAAGCGCCTTCTTCCTATACTCCCCTGCGGGGCATCCCGCAAGAGGCCGGTTCCCCTTAAAATTGGCCTGGGCCGTTGTAATACCGAGTTGCAGAGGCAATTGCAAAATGGGGTGCGGTCTCACGGGCTCCGCGCCAAAGATATATCTTCGGGGCTAAACATACAAGGTTGGGTGGTTCCGGGCCGCAAGGCCCGGGTGTACCCAACAATTATACCATTATTCCAAGATGTTGGGTGAACCTGCCCTTCGGGCGGAACCACCC
>JAGVGH010000023.1 GCA_020057225.1 Desulfobacterales bacterium
AGCGCCCGGTTTTTTAAAAAGCGGGTCTCATTCCTTACAGCAGCCGCGGCGCGGCAAGGTTTTTGAGTTAGCCTGGGGTTTCAACCCCAGGACATGGCACCGTCATTGCCTGCGCAAAAAACATAGATAACCCCACAGCGCAACCTTGTTGTTTATGTGCAACTTATAGCGGTTGGAGTTTTAACCAACCACAATATATTGTGCCAAGAGGGAACATCTTGCGTTGTAGGGATAATCCGGATATGGAATCCCACTCCTATCTCCTATCTTCTATCTTCTATCTTCTATCTTCTAACTTCTAACTCCTAACTCCTAACTCCTAACTTCTAACTTCTAACTTCTAACTTCTACTCATCGGTGTACGGGGAGGACGGCATGCAAGGGGTAAAACGCCCGCGGGTGGCCGGGGGCAGGGAAAACAAGGGACGCGCGGGCGCGTTCGCGCAAAAGGCCGCGTTCGCGGCCCTGGTGGCAGGCATGGTCTGGACCGCCGTTCTTCTCTTCGGAACGCCGGCGCGTTCCCAGGAGGACGCGCAGCCCCTGATCGGCGGCGGCTACTCCGGCACCTCCACGTGCAAGGAATGCCATGAAAAGCAGTACGCGCGCTTCATGGAGTTTTCCCGGAAAGCGGGTTCCTACGCCGCTGTCGAGAAGATGCGCTTGGGCCTGAGCGAGGAGGAAATCCAGGAGTGCTACCAGTGCCACACCACGGGGTACGGCAAGCGCACGGGCTTTGTGGACGCCAAGACAACGCCGGATTTGAAGGACGTGGGCTGCGAGGCCTGTCATGGTCCGGGCAAGCTCCACACCGAGACCATGGACATGGCCCACATCGTCAAGACCGTGACCATTGACGTGTGTGAGAAATGCCACGTGAATTCAAAGGTCAAGTCGTTCCGCTACAAATCCGTTATTTACGCGGGCGCTCATTAGCCCTGGCCCACAGTCCCGGAGGGTTGGCAGATGAACCTGATTCAAAAGTTCATGATCAAAACGCGGCTGCGCACCAAGATACTGCTCATCACAGCGGTGATTGTCGCCGTGGTAATGTTCGTAAACCTCATATACAACCTTAAAACCCAAAAGGAGATCGCCACCAGCCAGGTGACGGATTTCTCCAACAGACTCCTTGAAAAAACCTTCTCGGGGTTCATCTATCCCATGGAAAGGGGCGACACCGAGGCGGTGAAGCGGGAAATCGAAGAAACCGCGAAGAAGCTGGGCGGAGTCCGTATTTTTATATGCGGACCTGATAAAAACGTCAGGTTTGCCTCGGAAGACGAGTTCGCAGGGAAAACCATTGAGGAGCATCTGCTTACCAAAGGGGCCAGAAAGGCGCTTGTCTCCACCCTCATGGAGCAATCCGGGGATGGCAAAAAGAATGGCGGGGAGGACGAGGACTCCAAGAGCATCAAGAAAACATTCATCGAGTATGACGGGCAGGGCAAGTACCTGAACATCGGGAAAGCGAAACCGGAAAAGGACAGCGAGGGGGAAAAGGCAGGCAAAGCCAAGGCGGAGGGGGAAGACAAGGCGGACGACGAAGAGGACAAGGCTGAGAAGACCCAGACAGAGGACAGCGGCACCGGGGAAGAAGCGGCGCCTGCCGAGCTTTCCCTCAGCGACAGGTTTTTCAACAAGATCAAAGACATTACTGTCGGACATCCCTACCAGGCCACCATCCGCACCATCGCAAGGCAGGACAGTTGCATGCACTGCCATGGAAGCCGGAGGAAGACAGCGCTTGGCGCCATGGTTCTGCACCAGCCCATGGACACGGTGTACTGGGAGCTCTTCAAGTCCGGAACAGAGCAGGCTATTATCTACCTCTTTTTCCTGGTCGTCCTCATCGGCTGTCTCTATTTGTTTTTCAACAGCGTTGTTACCAAACGGCTCCAGCAGCTCCAGGAGAAAACAGCCCAGGTGGCGGACGGGGATGTTTCCGTGGAGATCATGGACTATTCCTGCGACTCCATTGGCAGGCTCACCCGCAATTTCAACACCATGATAACCAGTATCCGGGACAGGATCGAGTACGCCAACAGCCTCAAGCTGGGCATTTCCGACCCGTTTTTCATGGTGGACCCCCAGGGCCGTGTGACTTTTGTGAACCAGGCGGCGCTTACCATGCTGGGACGGGGGCAGGAGGAGGTGCTGGGAAGGCCCTGCCAGGAAGTCTTTCTCACCCCGGACTTCCGGGACCACTGCCCCATGTGCAAAGCCTTGGCCAGCGGTGTGCCTTCCATGGGCCGGCGTGTCACCATTGCCGGCAAATCGCGGAACATTCCGGCCATGTGCAGCGCGGCGCTGTTGAAGGATTCCCAGGGGGCTGTTCTGGGCGGATTCCAAATCATGCGGGATATGACCATCGAGGTGGAGGCGGAAAACCAGATCCGCGCGGCCTACGCCCGGGAGGAGACCGCCAAGCAGGTGCTTGAAATGAAGGTGGTGGAACTCTCGGAGGTGCTGGCCAAGGTAAGCCACGGGGATTTCTCCATGCGTGGTATGCCTGCCGGAGACAACGCCACCATGGATGTGCTGACAACCCGGGTGAACGAGACTCTGGACGCCATGGTGAACCTCATCATGCAGTCCAAGAAGGCCATCACCCCGGTCATCAACGGCGTGTTGCGCATTTCCCGGGAAAACCAGAACCTGGCGCAGCGCACCGAGCAGCAGGCCGCGGCCATGGAGGAAATCAGCGCGACCCTCGAGGAACTGGTGTCCAACACCAGCGAGAACCTCTCCAGTGTGCGCCACGCGGACGCGTTGTCCAAGGAGGCGGTGAAGGTGGCCCACGAGGGCGGGGAGCATGTGGGAAGGACAGCCAAAGCCATGAGCGAAATGGCGGCGGCCTCCCACAAGGTCGTGGAGATGATGGACCTGATTAATGAAATCACCTTCCAGACAAATCTTCTCTCCATCAACGCGGCGGTGGAGGCGGCCCGGGCCGGAGAGCAGGGCCGGGGGTTCGCCGTGGTGGCCAACGAGGTCCGCAACCTTGCCAAAAGGAGCGCCTCGGCGTCCAAGGACATCCAGTCCCTGGTGCGGGAAATCATGGAGAAGGTCACCACAGGGCGCCAGTGGGTGGGGGAGCTTGAAGACTGCTTTACCAAAATCATCAAAACCTCGGGGCATGTGTCCGACGCCCTGGGCGAGGTGACCATGGGCTCCGAGGAGATGAGCCGGGGCATCGAGCAAATCAACCTTGGAACCCAGGAGGTGTGCGAGGTCAACGAGAAAAACGCTTCCTTTGTGGACGAGTTAAGCCAGGAAACCCAGAAGCTCAAGGAAAAGGCGCGGCAGCTCCAGGAGATTACCGACCTGTTCATCCTGGGAAGCAAGGAGGCGGCAGGCAAGGACGCGCACAGACAGGAAACCCCTCCCCCGGGAGGGAAGGACGATGCCGAAATGGAGGAGGAGGACGCGCTCTTCCCGCCGAAGCGGGAGCGCAGAAGCGTGGCCCGGGCAACGCGCCCCTTGCGGGAAGACCTTGTGCATAAGGGCGCTCTCGAGGAAATGTCCGAGGACCTGTTGGACAAGGAGCTCGAGGAAGGGTTCGAGGAATTCTAATGGCAACCCAGTACGTCGCGTTTGCCCTGAACAGCCAGGAGTACGGCATCGAGATTTTCAAAATCAAGGAGGTCTTCAGCTACAGGAAGATCACTCCGCTGCCGCACGTCAAGGGCTTTGTCAAGGGCATCATCAATCTGAGGGGCGTCATCCTGCCCGTGTTCGACCTCCGGGAGAAGTTCCACCTTCCCCTGGCGGCCTACACTCCGTTTCACGTGATCATCGTGGTGGAGATCCAGGGCCGGGTCATGGGGATCATCGCCGACGAGATTTCCGATGTTCTGGAACTCCAGCCGGAAAATTTCCAGACCACCGGGAACCTGCCTCCTGGCATTCAGCGGGAGTATCTGAAAGGGGTCGGGAGGCGGGAGGACACATTGATTATCCTTTTGGATGTGGACCGGCTTTTGAGCATGGAGGAGCTTGAGATAGTGGACGCGACCTGACCATGGAAGAGGGTCTTAATGAGCAGGAATTTGAACTGCTGCGCCACCTTTTGCGCAAGAAGGTGGGGATAACCCCGCACCCCAGGAAGCGGGATTTGCTCGGCAGAAAAATGCTGGCCTTGGCCAAAGCCGGGGGGCACAGTTCCTGGATAGGCTACATCCGGCATTTGGCACGCCCGTCGGGAGAGGCGGACCTTCGCGCCCTTATCAATCTTATCACCATTGACAAGACCAGTTTTTTCAGGGGAGACCGTCAGTTCGAGATACTCCGGGAGACCGTGCTGCCCAGTCTTTTAGCCCGGCGCGCGGGCTCGGGGAGATTCAGGGCATGGTCCGCGGGATGTTCCAGTGGACAAGAACCCTACAGCGTTGCTATGCTGTTGTTGGAGGCCTTGCGCTCCCTGTCTTTTAACGACGTGAAAATCCTCGCGACGGACGTGGACTCGGACTCCTTAAAAGCAGCCTGGCGCGCGCGCTATCCCCTGGAAACGGTTCAGGGAGTTCCCGATTACTACTTTTCCAAGTATTTTTTCAAGGAGACGGCTCCGAAGGGGACGTTTTTCAGGGTGGTTGACCAGGCGAGAAAGCTGGTCGTCTTCCGGCGCCTCAATTTCACAGCCACGCCGTATCCCATTCGGGGGCCTTTTGATTTGATTCTGTGCAGGAATGTGATGATTTATTTCAAAGCCCCGCTTAAACGGAAAATCATCCTGGAACTCCACCGCCTGCTCGCGGAGGACGGGGTTCTGTGCCTGGGAGGCTCGGAGTCGCTTTTGGGGGTGGATGACAGGTTTGTTTTGACGGGGCAGGCAATATACAGGAAAAGGGACGCCGCGTGAGAAGGTTCTACAGCCGAAAACTGCGCCGCCATGTGGTCATGCTCCGGGCGGGCGAGTATTTCGTGTCCACCAAGGGCGAGGTCATCTTCACTCTGTTGGGCTCATGCATTGCCACGTGCCTGTACGACGCGGAACGGAAGATCGGCGGGATGAACCATTTTCTGCTGCCGGGCATGGTCCATCCCGGGGAAATTTTCACCTCGGAGGTGGGCCGGTACGGGATGTACGCCATGGAGCTTTTGATTGGCGAGCTTATCAAAAACGGGGCCAGGCGCGAGAAACTCCACGCCAAGGTGTTTGGCGGGAGCAATGTGCTCCGGTTCCGCAATTCAGATGGAGACGTTACAGGCTCCAACATCCGGTTCGCCGCCAAATATCTGGAGCTGGAGGGAATCCCGCCGGAGTGTCAGGACGTGGGCGGGAACAAGGGGCGGAAGCTTTTGTTTTTCACGGACACGGCCAAGGTTTTGATGAAGCGCTTTGATATGGAAAAGGCCCCGGAGACCATCAACGAGGAAAACGATTACAAACAGCGGCTTTTCAATACGACCCGTCAGAAAAGGGATTCGGTCATCCTGTTTTAGTAGGATGTAACATTGATTTTTTCGTGAGGTAATTGCAAAACTCATAGAAACGACAAATTTAACGTAGGTTGGATGGTTCCGCCCGTAGGGCAGGTTCATCCAACACATAGAAATCATTTTAGAAATGTTGGGTGAACCCAGGCATTGCGGCCCGGAACCACCCAACCTGATAGTGTTGTGGCCTGTCAAGAGAAAACAGTGGCCCGCCTCCCTTTTTAAGGGTCTTTTTCCCTGTTCCTTTAAAGACTCCAGCTTCCTGGTGAGG
>JAGVGH010000130.1 GCA_020057225.1 Desulfobacterales bacterium
CTTCCGTGCCAAGATAGTCCAGCTCGGTCCGGTTTTCCACAGGGCCCTGGGGAACGCCCAGCCAGCGCGCGATCCGCGCCGTGAACGGACGCTCCGGCGCGGGATAGGCGATGCGCACAAGCCCGGATTCCAGGCGGGTTTCCCGCGCCAGAGGACTGCGGAGGGGCACGCAGGCGAGCGCCTCTGCCCGGCTCAGTTTCTCCGGCTTGTCATCGGAGCCTGTGGTTTGCGCACGCCGCTTCAAAGCGTTCCTGTTCCGTGTCTTTTCTTCCGTTTACACATACCGCAAGTATCCGGTTTTTCTCCGGCGCGCGCCAGACACGGCACGCGAAAAAGGCCGGACCCGGAACAATCCCCGCCTGAAGGCGGGCCAGCGCCCCCGCGCCCGGACGCGCGCTCCATTCCACCGCGTCCGCCTGGTTAAGCCTCAAAACAGGCCGGGTATATGCCCGGCACCAGCCAGGCAGCCGCTCCTCCCCCCAGGTTGCCAAAGTTTTCCCTTGAAGCAGCGCGCCCGCGGGTCCCGCCCGAAAATAACTCCAAATTTCCTTTCCGTGTCGGAAGGAAAGCTCGAACCAGCCGGGCCGGAAAGCGCGGCGGACGAGGATGTGTTCTTTGGGAACCCGGAGGTCCAGATCAAAAACAGTCCAAGCCACAAGCTCCTCCGCCGGATGGTCCTGGTAGGAGGCAAGGACGCGTCCCGCGGTCTTCCGGGGCACATGGGAAAAAAACCGGACCAGGGAGACCGCTCCGCATTCCTGGCAGTACAGCATGACCCCCCGGCCTTTCCGTATAGTGTCATCCCATGAAAAACCCCGGACAATAAAAGAAGGAAATCCGCCGCGCCATTCCACAGGGAGGTCCCGGGGCATAAAGATCACGCCCCCCTTTTTTTCCTTTCTGGCCAAGCGTTCAAACAGAATTTCAGGCTGAAAATTTTTCCCGTGGGCGCCCCAGCGGAATTCCGCGGCCGGGGTTCCGTTGTTTTCAAAAAGGATATACCCCTCGTTCAGCACCGAAGGCTCCCAGGAGGCCGGGGTCTCCCAGGAGGCCCCGTGCCACGCGGTCCTCCTCCAAGGGTCTTTCGGGTTTGCGGTATTCATTTTATCGGGGAAGGAGGGGGTCCCAGTTTTCAGGCAGAGGCGCATCGGGCGTGTCCGTCCGGGATTTGTCAAAACACGCGCGCTCCGCATCCCACAAGGTCATGTCAGTGAGCTTGACCGCGTTCCCCAGCTTCTCATCCTCCGCTTTCTCGTTGTGCTGGAGAATCAAAGACACGGCGTGGCCGTTTTGAGCGGTGAATGTCCATTTCCAGGCGTGGATGAGGCCAAAAGCGTCGCCTTTCCACTCGCCCGGCTCCCCGAAACGCTTTTTATATTGAAGGAGGATCTGGTCGAAAAAGACGCGGCTTGGATCCTGGTATTTGAACTTAAGGCGGACAATCAGTCCGGGCGCGGCGCAGGAGCCGTGGCACACAAGTCCGGACTTGAACCCGGGGAGGGGTTTTACAACGGTTTCGGTTACGGATTCGAAATAGCGGATAGGCAAAGAACTTTGGATATCGAGTTTGTCTTTTACCGTGTTTAAGGGAACGCCCAGGGAAATCCCCCCGATTGAGAGGGGAGCCTGTCCGGCGAGGCACGGGGGGGCAAGAATGAAGAGACAGGCAAGGAAGAGCGCCGCGTGTTTCATGAGAGCCTCCGGGAGTTTCGAGTTCCGCTGGCGGGAAAATACCTTCAAGCGGCCCGGGACGCAAGTCTTTGTTTTTTAAAGCGTGTTTTGCCGGATTTGAGCCATGCGCGGCGCGCGGGCAAGAGGGCAAGGATATTTCGCTTTTCCTAACATTTTCCATCAATCCGTTGAATTTTCCTTGACAAAGCATTAGCGCCGTCTTACTTAGTTTTTGGCATATGCTCAAAATGCGGACCGGCGCTTCCGGCGGCTTTTTTAAAGAAGGCCCAAAACATGCGCATCGCCATTGCCAGTGGAAAAGGCGGAACAGGCAAAACCACCGTCGCGGTGTGTCTCGCACGGGTCGCCCCGAATCCGGTCCGGCTTTTGGACTGTGATGTGGAGGAACCCAACGCGCACCTCTTTATCAAGGCCGGACACATGGAGACCTTCGAGGCCGCCATGCCAACTCCCAAAGTGGACCCGGCCCTGTGTGCCCTTTGCGGTGAATGCGAAAAAATCTGCCGCTTCTCCGCCATCGTGCAGGCGGGAAAAAAGATTCTCGTGTTTCCGGAGCTGTGCCACGGATGCAAGGGCTGCATGATGGTCTGTCCGGCGGGTGCCATCTCCGAGTCCCCGAGGCTTCTCGGGACAGTGGAGACCGGACAGGCGGAAGGCGTCGGGCTTGTTACAGGACGCCTTCGGGTGGGCGAGGCCATGTCTCCTCCGCTCATCCGGAAGGTCAAGGAGCACGCCGGAACAAACGGCGCGGATACACTGATTGACGCGCCTCCAGGCACCTCGTGCCCTGTCATCGAGGCGGTTTCCGGAGCGGATTTTGTCCTTCTCGTGACCGAGCCGACACCTTTTGGTTTGAACGATCTTGCCCTGGCCGTGGAAACGGTCCGGGCGCTCGGGCTTCCCTTTGGGCTTGTCATCAACCGCGCCGGGTCCGGCTATGACGGCGTTGCCCGGTACGCCGCGCGGGAACACATACCAGTGCTTTTGGAAATTCCGGAAACACGGAAAGCCGCGGAAGCCTATTCGCGCGGTCTTGTGCTGGTGGACGCCCTGCCGGAGCTTAAAGAGCCGTTCAAGGCGCTCTACCGCCGCATTCGGGAATGCGCGGACGCGGCGCGGCAAGGGAAGGGAGCGAGGCCATGCTAGAGCTTCTTGTCATCAGCGGAAAAGGCGGCACCGGAAAAACCAGCGTCACGGCCTCCTTTGCGGCGCTTGCGGGGGGCGCGGTGCTGGCGGACGCGGATGTGGACGCCGCCGACCTTCACCTTGTGACAGCGCCCGAGGTGCTTAAAACAGAAACCTTTTTGGGCGGCCACGTGGCGCGCATAGACCCGGACAAATGCACTGGGTGCGGGGAGTGCTTGGCGCGCTGCCAGTTTGACGCCATAACCGAAAACTTCACGGTCAAGCGTTTCGGGTGTGAGGGCTGCGGGGTCTGCGTACACTTCTGCCCCGCAGGCGCCATCGCCTTTCCCCGCCGCGAGGCGGGCCGGTGGTTCGAGTCCAACACCCGCTTTGGTCCCATGGTCCACGCCCGGCTTGGCATCGCCGAGGAAAACTCGGGAATGCTCGTTTCCCTTGTCCGGAGGCGCGCCAGGGAACTCGCCCGGGACAGGCGTATCCCCCTCATTCTGACAGACGGACCTCCGGGTGTTGGCTGTCCTGTCATCGCCTCCATTACAGGCGTGTCAGCGGCGCTCATTGTGACAGAGCCAACCCTTTCAGGCAAACACGACATGGAGCGGGTTGCCCGTCTTCTCGCCCATTTCAAGGTTCCGGGCTACCTTTGCGTGAACAAGCACGACATCAATCCCGGCGAGTGCCAAGCTATTGAGGAGCTTGCCCGGAGCCTGGGGATCGAGGCGCTTGGCAGAATCCCCCATGACCCGGACGTGACCCGGGCCATGGTCCAGGGAAAAACCCTTGTGGAGTATAAGAAGAACGGCGCGGCGGCAGCGGCAGCCGGAATCTGGGAAGCGCTCACAGGGCGCATGGCGAAATGGAAACATGTCGCTCCTGCTCCGGCGCGGTTTTTAGGGAACGTATGAAAAAACACCGCTTGCCGCCAGGAAGACACGGCGAAGCGGCGGGGATTGGCAGGGAGGAAACGAAAAAACCATGAGGCATGACAAAAGACGCCATCATCACGAGGCCGGAGAAAATGGCGGGCCGGACATGGTTGTTCCGGAATGGGCCCGGGAATACCAGGGACGCATGGAAGCGTGCAGCGGAACAGGAAAGGCCACCGGAGACTGCGGGGAAACCATCGAGATGTATCTTCTTGTCCGGGAAGGAACCGTGAGGCGGGCAAGTTTTTTCTCGGATGGATGCGTTTCCAGCAAAACCGCGGCCGCCGCCGCGGCCCGGCTTGCCCAGGGGCGTCCTGTGGACGAGGTGCCGGACATCCGCGCCGGGGAAATCACCAAGGGTCTGGAAGATTTTCCCAAAGAGGAGGAGCATTGCGCGGGAGTCGCGGCCGCGGCTCTTGGCAGGGCTGTGGACGATTATTACAAACGGGAAATCGCGGCGGCGAAACGCCCGGGACAAACCTTGAGGCCGGAGGAAAAACATCATGCCGGTGTATGAATACCGTTGTGGGCAGTGCGGCAAAGAGTATGAGCATTTGCATCTTTCCAAAGGAGAATCCGCCGCGCCGTGCCCGTCCTGCGGGTCGGCGGGCGAACGGATGCTGAGCGCGCCTTCCGCCCATTCTGTTTTTGGAGCGCGGGAGGCCCATGGCGGGACCTGCTGCGGATCCGCAACACCCTGCGACAGCCCGAAAGGCTGTTGCGGACAAGGCAGGGCGTGAAACGCGGACTCTTTGAAGGACAAGGAGGCGGATATGCGGATAGCGGTTTCGGCGAGCGGCCCGGGTTTGGACGCGCCGGTGGACACAAGGTTTGGACGCGCGCCCTGGTTTGTCGTGGTGGACACGGAGACCCTGGAGGCGCGGGGAGTGAAGAACGGCCAGAATCCGGATTTGCCCCAGGGCGCGGGGATTCAGGCCGGTAAAACCGTTGTGGAGACAGGGGCCTCGGCCCTCGTCACAGGGCATTGCGGTCCCAAGGCATACAGGGTTCTTTCCTCGTCCGGGGTGGCCCTGTACCTGGGCGCCCGGGGAACTGTGAGGGAAACGGTGGAGGCGTTCCGGCAGGGGAAACTTTCGCTGGCGGAGGGCGCGGACGTGGAGGGGCATTGGGTGTAGGGGGAGTGAGAAGCCAGGAGTTGGAACTCAAGACTCAGAAGCTGGAATTAAACGGAAAAACGGTGTGTTGACACTATTCCTTGGTTTTGGAACGAAGCCGTTTTCCACGAATACCCAAACTATGGAGGCATCCGATGAAATTCGCCGTGCCCATCGCGGATGGGAAACTGACCCAGCACTTCGGCCATTGCAAGGAATTCGCGTTTGTGGAGGAAACCAACGGGCAAATCTCCGCCACCACCTTCAAGGAACCGCCGCCCCACGAGCCGGGCGTGCTTCCGCGCTGGCTGCATGAGCAGGGCGTCAATGTGGTTATCGCGGGAGGCATGGGCCAGCGGGCCATAACACTTTTCAACGAGGCCGGTATCAAGGTTGTCACCGGGGCGCCTCCTCTTTCCCCGGATATTCTTGCAAAGCAGTACCTGGAAAAGAGCCTTGAGAGCGGGCCGAACGCCTGCGACCATTAGAAGCGCCACGCCGCCGGGTTTCCGCCTTCTCAAAGGGGCGGGGCCCGGCAACCTCCTCAGCTCCCAGGGCTTACATCTTCCGGCCATTCCTGATATGCCAGCCTGTGTTGGCATTCCCCTTATTACCCCCCGCCTACAATTTTCATATTTCTATTACATGAAATCATCATTAGGCTTGCGTTTTCGCTAAAAAATTTCGATAAAAAACATAGGGATGCGAGTAACATTGTGGTATTCATGACTCCGTTCCATTACGGGCAAGACCATGCGGGCGTTCCCCGGCATCCTGCCTGGAACCCATGCGCAATTTTTCCGCCGGGGCTGTCTTAAAATCATTGACAACGCCCGGCCCTCCACGACATTCTGAAAATCTTGGCAATGGTTCTCCCAAAACGCTTGCATCCTCCCAACCTGCAGAGACGGACGTGTAATGGACGACTCAGGCTTTACCATCGGAATCGTGGGGGGAACCGGCCACATGGGCCAGTGGTTTGCCCGTTTGTTTGAAAGCGCCGGACACAGGGTCGTGGTGACAGGGAGAAAGACCGCCCTGCAGCCCAAAGACCTGCCGGATTTCTGCCATGCGGTGTTTCTCTCCACGCCCCTTGAACCCGCTGTCGAAATTGCCAGGGAAATCGGACCCCTGCTCGTCGAAACCCAGCTTCTTTCGGATTTCTGCTCGCTCAAGGAGGAAATTACCCGGGCCATGACAGAGGCGACCCGGGCCGAGGTGGTGGGAACCCACCCGCTTTTCGGACCGCTGGAAACCACCTTGTCCGGCCAGAACGTGGTGCTGTGCCCCGGCAGGGGGAACACATGGCTGGACCGGCTGGACGGTTTTTTCACCGCGCGCGGCGCAAGGGTTACCCGGTGCGCCGCCCGGGAGCATGACCGGAACATGGCGGTGGTGCAGGGACTCAACCATTTCGCGGGCATTGCCCTTGGGCTTGCGCTGGAACGCCTGGGGGTCAACCCGGCGGACCTCGAGGGATTCGCCACCCCGGTGTTCCGCCTGCGCATGGCCCTTGTGGGACGCCTTTTCGCCCAAAACCTCTGGCTCTACCGGGACCTCATCCAGAAAAACCCCCACGCGCCCGAGGTGCTCACCGTGTTCTCCAGGGCCGTGGAAGAGGCGCGGGACGCCCTTGCCCCAGGCGGCGCCGCGCGGGCGGACGCTATGCTGGGTGAAATCCGGAAACACCTGGGCGGCATTCTGGAAAAAAGCCTGGAGGAAAGCGGCCTGTGCATCGGGCGGCTTTTGGAACCCCGGAATGACAAACAGGAGTAACGGCTGGCTCCAGCTTTGGTCCGGTACGCGCCGGAGACCGCCCCGTTTGGAGTTTTTCGAGGTATTGCGCAACCCTTGATGCGGCAAATCCGATGGTGGCCGGGTGATCCCGCGCGCGCCAGGATGCTGTGTCGCGGCAAAGGCGTCATTCGCGCGCGGGCGTACCCGACAATGCTATCCCCTGCAATCGGAAAAGAATTCTGACAAGGTAATTGCAAAACTCTAAGAGGTGAGGCAATTGCGAAATTGGGCGTAGCCGTTTTATCCACACGCGCCGCGCGGGATTCCCTCGCCCCCCGGTCCTTTTTGGGGGGAACTTACAAGAGGGCCAGGGTGAGGGGGGATTAACTCCTTGCCGTAATTCAATTTTTTAATGCAGGGCCAAGATAACCTTAAGTTGATGACATTGATGTTAAATTTGTCGTTTCCATGAGTTTTGCAATTGCCTCGTCTGATTGCGCCTTGATATCATCGTGTGTCCCGTGAATTCGTTCCGGTTTGCGGCGGCGGTCAGAATTCCGTGGCGAGCGGGGATCACGGGTTTCGGCAATCGGAGTGAAATTCCGGCAACCGCCAAAGCGTTTGTCATAAATCCGTTCCGATTCAATGCGCCCCGCAGCACCTCTAAAACCCATGCGTAACGGGCCGACGCCCCGGCGAAAGCCGGGGTCCAGGCTTTTTTAAGACCCTGGCCTCCGGCCTTCGCCGGGGCGACCGGAGGCCGCTGGCCAAGCAAAACGATCAAGCCAATCGGACAGCTATTCTAAAAACTGCAATATAAACCCTGGCGGAATATAAGGGCGATCAAGGAATATTGCTTATTTTTTATTAAATATCAAATACTTAATATGTATTTCAATATCTTTTTGAAGGAAAGTCCTTGCCCGGCGCCCCGGGATTTGCTAATAAGCCGAAAGGGATGCCGGAACGCGCCGGGAGGGGGAAGGGGCGCGGGCCCGCAGGCCTTGTCTTACGCCCTTTGCGCGGGCCGCCCCGCCCGTCCCCTGCTTATTCCCCTTGCGCCGGCCTCCTCCCGCCGCCTTTGCCAGACAAGGAACATCTCCATGCGGCAACGCGTCGTTGACCAGTTGCGTCCCGCTGATCACGAGGCTCAGCGGCAGTCATTTTCGCCAGACGCTTTCAAGGTAAATGAAAAGCATAGGGGCGCGGATACTGTCCGCCGAATTTGCGGAAAGGATTTTCCTGACCAGAGCGTTATACCCGGGAGCCTTGACCACGTTAACGTAAAAACACAGAAGGCAATTGCAAAACTCGCAGAAACGACAAATTTAACGTAGGCCGGAAGGTTCCGCCGTAGGGCAGGTTCATCCAACACATAGAAATCATTTAGAAATGTTGGGTACACCCGGGCGTTGCGGCCCGGGTTCACCCAACAATTATACTATTATTCCAAGATGTTGGGTGAACCTGCCCTTCGGGCGGAACCACCCGGCCCACATCAAATTTGTCGTTTCTAAAGGAGGGTCTATGTCCGGTATTCTGCCGTACATAGACACCTCATTTGTGCTTCGGGCATATGATCCTCCACAACATGTCGTTGTAGAGGACATACGCCCGA
>JAGVGH010000158.1 GCA_020057225.1 Desulfobacterales bacterium
GTCGGCAAGGGCAAACATCACGGCCTGCTTTCGGGTGAGCCCGTGCCGGTGGGCGAACAGGAAGGCGCGGCCTGTGGCGGCAAGGGCCAGGGCCGCCGCCGCCGCCCCTGTGGAGGGGGCGTCTTGATGGATGGCGCGCAGGTCTCCGGCCTTGTTCTCGTAAAATCCGCCCTTGGTTTTCCATGCGGTTTTCCAGCGGTACATGGCGATGATGTTTTGCTGGATTTCGCTGGTTCCCTCGTAAATACAGAGAATCTTGGCGTCTCTGCGGATTTTTTCGACCCCGTACCCGCGCATGTAGCCGTAGCCGCCCAGGGCCTGCACCGCGTCCCCGGCAAACCGGTCCGCTGTTTCCGAGGCGAAGTATTTGGCCATGGACGTCTCGGTGTCCAGGTTGTTTTCCCCGGCGTCCAGGCGCGCGGCGGTTTCAAACACCAGGGCCTCCGCGGCGGCGGCGCGGACGATATGGGGGAGGATGAGCTTGTGGGTGTATCCCTGTTTGCGGGCGAGGGGCGCCCCGAACTGGACCCGGGACATGGCGTAGGGCAGAACAATGGCGGCAAGGGCGTCGGCGGCGCCCAGAGCCATGGCCGCCACCATGAGCCGGGTGTGGCCGAACACTTGGTTGGCCTGTTTGAGGCCCTGGCCGGGCGCGCCGCCCACAAGGTTTTCAACAGGGACAAAAACATTCCCGAAATGGAGGGCGGCGGTCGCGGAGGCGCGGATTCCGTGCTTGTCTTCGGGTTTTCCCGCCGCAAGTCCAGGGCTCGCGGCCTCGACGATAAAAAAGGAAGGGCCTTCGGGGGCCACGGCCAGAACCGTGTAAACATCCGCCACGCCCGCGTTGCTGATAAACTGTTTGGCGCCTGTGAGCCGGTATCCGGCAATCGCGCCGTCAGTGTCAACAACAGGAAGGGCGCTGCATTTCAGGGCCGCGAGATTGCTGCCCGCCTCGGGCTCCGTCACCGCGTATCCCCAAAGAAGGCGGCCTTCCGCGGTCGGCCTGAGCCATCGCTCCTTTTGACCGGGGGTTCCGGCGGCGAGAAGAGGCTCCACGCCGAGAAGCAGGGCGAACACCGCGGTGGCGACCCCCAGGCAGCCCTCGGAAAGGGAGCGGGCGACAGCGCAGGCGTCCGCGGCGCCGCCTCCCATGCCGCCGTGCTCTTCGGGCAGGAAGACGAGGTGCGCGCCGATTTCCGGACCTGTCAGTCTGCGGACCAAATCTTCCGGAAAGCGGCCCTCCCTGTCCAGGGCGAGCGCTGTTTCCCTTGACAGGAGCGCGCGGCGAACCCCGGCGAGGGTGTCAAGCACCATTTCCCGCTCTTCGGGTCCGAGTCCCGCCGGGCGCGTCTTTGTTTCCGGATTGTCCGCCATGGCCCTTTCTCTCGCGGGCCTGCCGCGGGGCGCGGCGTTTCAGCGCCGGTCCCCTGGCGGCCTCGCGCGGAAAAAAACCCGCGGCTAATCGGTCTCGATAACAGTGCGGCCTTTATAGCTGCCGCAGTTGGGGCAGATATGGTGCGGGAGTTTGGGGTCCCGGCACTGGGGGCAAAGCTGGAAGCTTACGCCTTCCAGTTTATAGTGGGTGCGGCGCTTGTCCCGCTTGGACTTGGACAGTTTGTGCTTTGGGTTGGCCATGGGAACCTCCCGGAATCCTTCCTGAATTTTAAACCGGCTTAAGCGTCGCCGGGTTTGGTGGCTTGGGCCGCCACGGTGCGGACGCGCCGCGGCTTGGGCACAAATGGAATTGATATCTTATGGTTCAAATCCTTGTCAAGGATTTTTGAAAAAAACCGCTTTCCCCCTTGGACGCCAGGGAAAGCCGGTGTATAAAAACCCCGCCCGCAGGCCCCGGAACGCGGCCTGGGCCATCCCATACTGAGCCTTTGCCCGGCACGGACAAAAAAACCATGAGCGTCGTCAATCTTCACAACCTTTCCCTCTATTACGCGGACAGGGAGATTTTCAAAGACCTCTCCCTGCAGATATCCCCCAAGGACCGTCTGGGCCTTGTGGGCCGCAACGGCACCGGCAAAACCTCGCTCCTGCGCATTCTCGCGGGCGTCCAGTCCCAAAGCTCGGGCGCAATCCGCCTCGCCCGGGGCGCCCGCGTGGGGTACCTCCCCCAGGATATTTCCGAGGTTCCCCAAAAGACGGTGCTTGCCTCGGTCATCGAATCCGTGCCCGGAAAAACCGCCCTCGAAGACACCATCCGCGAGGCCGAGGCCGCCCTTTCCTCGGAGACCGGCCCCGAACGCCAGATGGACCTTGCCGGGGAACTCGCCAACCTCCACGAGCGCCTGGAACACTACCAGACCCTTTTCGCCCCGCATCTTGCCGAGGAAATCCTTTCGGGCCTTGGCTTTCCAACCCGGGACTTTTTCCGGCCCCTTGCGGAAATGAGCGGCGGCTGGCGCATGCGGGCTGCCCTGGCCGGGCTTTTGTATCAGCGTCCCGATCTTCTTCTCATGGACGAGCCCACCAACCACCTGGACGTGCCCTCGGTGCGCTGGCTCGGGGAGTTCCTCAAAGGGGCAAGAGGCGCTCTCATGCTGGTGTGCCATGACCGGGAGTTTTTGAACGAGCAGATAAACCGGGTGGTGAGCTTCGAGACCGAAGGCGTGCGCCAATACAAGGGGGATTATGAAAGCTACCTGGTCCAGCGCGCCGAAGAGGAAAAAGTCCTTGAGCGCCAGGCCAAAAACCAGGAGCAAAAAGTCAAAGACGCCATGAAGTTTGTGGAGCGCTTCCGGTACAAATCCACCAAGGCGCGCCAGGCCCAGAGCAAAATCAAGATGCTCGACAAACTCGACCTCATCGGGCAGCATAAAAAACCCAAGGCCGTTGATTTTCACTTTCCCAAGGTGCCGGAGAGCGGCAGGGACGTTGTGCGTCTGGAAGAGCTTGGCAAGGCTTATGGGGACCATGTGCTGTTCAAGGGCCAGACAAAGGTGGTGCAGAGGGGGGAGCGCGTGGCGGTGATAGGGCCCAACGGCGCCGGAAAGACCACGCTTTTAAAAATCATCGCCCAGGAGCTTGCCCCGGACTCCGGCAGGCTTCTGTTCGGCCACAACGTGAGCCTGTCCTACTACGCCCAGCACCAGGCCGAACAGCTTGATCCCGCGAAAAGCGTGGTCGAGGAGGTCTATGCCTCGGTGCCCAGCGCCACGGTGACTTTTGTGCGGGGCGTTTGCGGCGCGTTTCTGTTTTCCGGGGACGAGGTGGACAAGCCAACGGGCGTGCTGTCGGGCGGCGAAAGGGCCCGGGTCGCCCTGGCCAAGCTTCTGGTCAAACCCGGCAACCTCCTTCTCATGGACGAGCCCACCAACCACCTGGACATCCTAAGCTCCGAGATCTTGATCGAGGCTTTGCGGGAATACAACGGAACCCTGGTGTTCGTCTCCCACAACCGCGCTTTCGTGAACCGCCTGGCGACCAAGGTGTGGGACCTCCGGGGCGGAGCCATCATCGAGTATCCCGGAAACCTCAAGGAATACTTCGAGCATCTGGACGCCATCGGCGAGAGCCCGGAGGAGACTCCTGCAAGGCGGCGCAAGGCAGAGGAGCCAAGGCCCGGGAAAGACCCGGACAAGGAGAGCAGGAAGGCGCAGAAACGGGCGGAGGCGGAGAAGCGGCTTAAAATTTCCCGGGAGCTGGGGCCCTTGAAGAAAAAGGCGGAGGCGACCGAGCGGGAGGTGGCGGAGGTGGAGCGCCGGATAGGCGAGGTGGAGCAGGCCCTGGCGGACCCCGAGGTGTTCGAGGACCACGAGAAGAGCCGCCCGCTCTTTGAGGAGTACGGGAAGCTCAAGAAGCGCCTGGAGACGCTGGAGGCGAAGTGGGAAAAGGAGCAGACGGAGCTGGAGGCGCGGGAAAAGGCGATGCTGGAGGCGGAGTAGGGGGGAGGAAAGGATGTCGCGCGTGTTTTCAGCAGTTGCCCTAAACCGGCGGAGCCGGAGGGGTTAGAGGTTTGAAGGTAGAGAGGTAATTGCAAAACCCGTTGATACTCAAACTGTGCGAATTGGCCCGGTTCACGCAGTATCCTCCGCGAAAGCCCCTCGAAATCGAATTTGCCCCGGCCCCGCCTTCATGCTACAATCCAACCCGCGACGCGCGCCCGGCCTGTTCCGCAACCCCAACCCACGCGGTGAACCATGCGCTTCCAACGCCACCACGGCCAAGCGGCACTCCGGACTCTTTTCCTCGCCCTCGCGGTCTCCTTTGCCGATCCCTCCGCGGCTCCGGCGCCCGCGTCCGGCGCTCCAGCCCCCAAGACGGACTGCGCCCGCCACTCGGACTCCTTTGACATCTTCCAGCCGGAAAAATGGGACATCCCCTTGCGCTTCACCCGCGACCAGGGCGCTGTTGTCTGTCAAAACGGTTATCTCGCCCTGGTGGCGCCTTCCGACACACATGTGGACATCGAGACCGCTTCCCGCTTTTTTTTCACCGGCGATTTTGACGTGGAGTGCGAAATCGAGACCGCGGACACCAAAAACATGGACCGGTGCCAGTTTTTCGGAGGCATTGCCTTGAGACCGGCAGGAGGCGCTGTTTCCTACGAGGCCCATGTCACGTATTCGCCCAGGGAGCGGCTCTCCTACCGGGCCTGGTGGGAGCGCGCGGGAACCGCGGAGCACGAGAACGTCAAGGGCGCCGGGGCCAGGTTTCTGGGCGGGCTTCGTTTCACACGGGAGGGCGGAAAAATCGCGTGCTATTCGAAAAACGGGACCGCGTGGGATAAGATCGCCGTGTTCAAGGAGGAATGTCCGGACCCTCTGTCCGTTGTGTTTCTTTTCAAGTCAGGAGGACGCCGCGCCAATCCCCATGCCTGCGCCGGATTTCTCCGGGTCCATGATTTCAAGGTCGGCTTTTGTCAGGGCGCGGTGGAAAAGACAGGAGACTGAGGACACGATGCTTGTGATAGAGCGGATTCTTGTGGGGAAAATGGCGGTGTTTTGCTACATGGCGGGAGACACCGAGACCAAAACATGCGCCCTGGTGGATCCCGCCTTTGAGACGGACAGGATACTTGAAACCGCGGCCTCCGCCGGGTTTAAAGTGACCCATGTCATCAACACCCACGGCCACGCGGACCATGTGTGCGGCAACCGGGCGGTTGTGGCGGCCACGGGGGCCAAGGTGTGCATCCACAGGGAGGACGCGGGCAAGCTCCGGCATCCGGTGTACCGGGTCATGGCGCGGGGCGTGGGCGGCAAGGGCAGCCCTCCGGCGGACCGGCTTTTGTCGGACGGGGATGTTATCGGGATAGGGGAGTCCCGGCTTTTGGTTTTGCACACACCCGGGCACAGTCCCGGCAGCGTGTGTTTGTTGGCGCCGGGCAAGGTGCTCACCGGGGACACGCTTTTTGTGGGCGGGGTGGGCACGACGGCGTTTCCGGGCGGCAATCTTCCGCAACTCATGGCCTCGATCAAGGAGCGGCTGTACGCGCTTCCCGAAGACACGGTGGTTTTGCCCGGGCACCATTACGGGGAGAGCCCGGAGACGACCATTGGGAGGGAAAAGGCGACCAACCCGTTTACGCGGTGAGGCGGACGGGGTACAGAGCGTTTTTCAGATTATTTTCCCGACGGATTTGATTGTCCTGCGCGGCCAACGGCATGCTCTCACCTTGGAGGAAGCCGGGATAAAGGGGCGGGAAAAGCCATACGTCCCGAGGTTCGCAGGCCGGGCGGGCCCTTGATACCGGGTTGCAATCAGACAAGTAACGCCCTCACCCGGCCCCCTCCCAGGGGGGAGCGAACTGACGCTAACTTACAAGAGGGAGATTGAGCGGGAGCTTTCAGCAGGTGTTACGGATTGGGCCGCATTTTGGTATGAGGGGTGGTTTTGGCGGTCTTCAAGGAGGTAATTGCAAAATGAGGCGCAGGCTGGGTTGTTCCGGCCGCGAGGCCCGGGTGCATCCAGCATTTTTCAAATGATTTCTACTTGTTGGGTGAAGCTGGGCCTTGAGCGGGACCACCCGGCCGCCTCAAATGAGTCGTTTCCATGAGTTTTGCAATTGCCTCCATGGGTTTGGGATTTTTTTCTTGACAAGCTGTGCGCGCCGGGGTATGAGACCCGGCAGAGTAATTTTGAGGTGTACATATTTACAGACCGACTGGACGGAATACAATCCAGAGGGACGGTTCACAAACCGGAGGCGCACCCGCCATGCGAATTCCCACCCCCCTTAACTCCCTCTTCGCCGCTCCACACGGATACCCCCTCAAAAAATCCGCCCGGCTCCCGCGCCGCCTCCCAATACCCCCGCAGCGCGCGCAGGCCGGCCCCCCACAGGACTGGCCACGCGCCGGATAATCCCCCCGCCCATCGGCGGCCCTTTTCGCGCCTCCCCCATATCCGGCGCGAATCCCCGCAAGGACGCCCCATCCTTGCGGATCCCCCTCCGGATCCCCTGGCCGGCCCCCTCCTGCCAGGGGACCCGGAAACCACAAACCCAACACCTCACACCGCCCCCGGCGGTCAAGGACGCGCGATACGCGCTCCTAACACGCCTCAAATGGCCGCGAATCAAACGTTCCCGCCCGGCCGGCGGCTCCCCGCGGAACACCGGCCCCCACAAACGTTTCGCAACGCCCAGCGCGCACGGGAGCACACCATGCCGCCCATCCAGGAACTTGAGGAAATCCGCCGCGCACAAATCCTCGCAGCCGCCGTCAAATGCCTCGCCGTTTCAGGCTGCGCCGCCGTCACCATGACCGATATCGCCGCCGCCGCAGGCCTCTCCAAAGGCGGCCTCACCCATTACTTCCCCTCCAAAGAAGCCCTCTTCAAGGAAACCTTCAAAGAATTCTTCAGCCGTGTCTTCCTCCGCTTCCGCGAACTCCAGGCCGGCATCAAAGACCCCGAAATGCGCCTCTACGCCTTCGAGCTCTTGTTCGACGCGCGGGAGCCCGCCATGGAAATCGGCGACCCCAAGACACCCCTGGTTCATCTGGGGTATCCCCTTCTCTATGACTGCATGTTCCTGGCCGCCCACGACTCCGAATACAAGGCTCTCTTTGAAGAGTGGGTGGACAACTGGATACTGCTTCTTAAAGCGGCCCTGGACGAGGGCGTGGCCAAAGGCCATTTGACGGAAATGGACACCAACGCCATGGCGCGGGTCATCTCCGCAGTGTACCAGGGGGTTGCCACCCGGTGGTTTCTTGCGCCCAACGGGCATTCGGACCACTGGGCCGTCGCCTCGTACCGGCAGGCAATCCAGGGACTTATCGAGCCTTATAAGAAGACGGTGAAGGAGTCAGAAGTTAGGAGCTAAATTCTATGTCCGGATTCTCCGCCTTTTTTGCGCGGATACCAAGGCGTCCTGGGGTTGAAACCCCAGGCTATGTCAAAAACCTTGCCGCACCGCGGCTGCTATGAGGACAAAGACCTGTTTTTAACAACTCTGCTTTGGCAGGCTTCGAAATGCGTTACAGTTAAAGCATCCAAACATTTCATTTCTGGCTTCGCTCGAAATAACACTTCAATTTGCCATGTAATTTACAGAGAACAGACCTTGGCAATTGGCTGCGGCGTTGACAGACACTCTATAATGTTTGTGCCCTTTCCCTGGGGTTGAAACTCCAGGCTATGTCAAAAACCTTGCCGCACCGCGGCTGCTATGAGGACAAAGACCTGTTTTATAGCAACAGAACACGCTAAAAACATGTATTTTTTCTAACTCCTGGCTCCTAACTCCTAACTCCTAACTCCTGGCTCCTAACTCCTAACTCCTAACTCCTAACTCCTGGCTCCTAACTCCTGGCTCCTGACTCCTAACTTCTAACAGGGAGGTTCCCATGCCAATCTTCGAAAGCACCGAAAAAATGTACGAGGTTTTGGGCGGACTCTTCACCATGCTCATGCAAAACCAGGAAGTGTACACCAAAGCCAAGGAAGCGGGCATCAGCATCCTCTTCCAAATCCACGACCCCAAGGGACAAATCTGGCTGGACCCGGATGACCCCCGGCATGTCATCTGCGGCGCCCACGACATCAAACCCACCATCACCATGACCCTTTCCGGCGACTCCTGCCACGCGTTCTGGCTCAAAAAACTCTCGCTCCCCATCGCCATCGCCACCGGAAAAATCAAATCCAAGGGCCCCATTCCCAAAGTCTTGAAACTTCTTCCCATGCTCAAACCCGCCCACGAAGGCTACCCCGAAATCGCGCGCTCCCACGGCCTGCCTGTGGATTAAAAGGAGAACCGCCATGAGCTACATTGACCTTTGCACCGAGCTTACCCCGGCTCAGGAATCCATCAAAAAGGAAACCAACAAGTTCGCCCGTGATGTGCTCCGGCCCGCGGCCATCGAGCTGGACTCCATGGACCCCCTCTCGGTCATCCAAAGCGGCCTGTACCGGGACACCCTGCGCAAGGGTTACGAGCTTGGATACCACACCATCTTCATCCCCGACACCTGGGGAGGGCTCGGGCTTGACCCGCTGGAAATCCATATCGTTCTCGAAGAGCTTGCCTGGGGCTCCGTGGATTTCGCCGTGAGCCTGGGTGTCACCTGTTTCCCCGCGTTTTTCGCCACCATGGTGCCCAACGACAAGCTGATTGATGAAATCATCGTGCCCTTTTGCGAAAACAAAGACGCAACCATAATCGGCTGCTGGGGCATCACCGAGCCGGACCACGGCAGCGACCAGCTTTCCGTGGGCGCCCCCTGGTTCCATGACGCCAAAATCACCGGACAGTGCCACGCGAGACTGGAAGGCGACGCGTATGTCATCACCGGGCAAAAGTCGGCCTGGGTCTCCAACGGCTCTGTGGCAAGCCACTGCATGGCCTATATCAACATTGACCCTTCCATGGGGCTTGCGGGCGGCGGCATCGGCATCATCCCGCTCCATCTCCCGGGAGTGCGGCGGGGCGCTCCGCTCAACAAAATGGGACAAAGGGCGCTCAACCAGGGCGAAATCTATTTCGACAACGTGCGGGTGCCCAGAGAATACATGATTGTGGAGCCGGACTCCTACGAGCCCATGCTCGATCTCACCCTGGCCACCGCCAACGCCGGCATGGGCGCCATGTTCACCGGAGTCGCCCGGGCCGCCTACGAGCTTGCCCTGGAGTACGCCAAACAACGGGTTCAGGGCGGCAAGGTTCTTTTCGAGCACCAGCTTATCCGGCACAAGCTCTTTCAGATGTTCACCAAGGTCGAGGCCGCCCGCGCGCTCTCCCGGGCCGCCTTCATCTACAATCTCAACAACACCCCGCCCCTCAGCCGGTACTCCATCGCGGCCAAGACCTACTGCACCCAGGTGGCGTTCGAGGTGGCCAACGACGCCATGCAGATATTCGGCGGCAACGGGCTTTCCAAGGAGTACCCCATTGAAAAGATTTTCCGGGACGCGCGCGCCGGACTGGTGGAGGACGGGGCCAACGACACGCTGATGATCATTGCCGCCCAGGAGCTTTGAAGTTAGGCTTTAGGGGTTGCGGCCCTGGGGTTGAAATCCCAGGCCAGATCAAAAGCCTTGCCGTCACGCGGCTGCTGCCTGGAAGGATGAAGGATGAAGGATGAAAGCAACGCCAGGCTCTTGATAGCGGCCATGTATTTCCGTGCTTTTCGCAGCGCGAATTTGAAGAAAAAACCTCCGCGGCCGCTTTAAGGACAAAGGCTTTTTTCACTCTTCATAATTCCTGGCTCCTGTCTTCTTCTTTTCTATTTTTTCCCGTCCGTATGAAATAACGGACATTCGCTTGCGAACAGTGGCCGCGCCACCCAACGAGGGAACCATGGAAAACCTGCCCATCTTCCAATGCGTCGGTCTTCGCAACATCAACCCTCAAAAACCCGCCTGTATCTTCCTCGATGACAGCGGCGCCGAAACCCCTGTCACCCTCGCGGACATTTACACCAACACCAACCGCATGGCCGGCCTCCTCGCCCAAAACAACATCGGCAAGGGCGACCGCTTCGTTCTCCTCATGCGCAACCACCCGGAATTCCTCTACGCCTTGTTCGCCGCCGTCAGCACCGGAGCCGTCGCGGTGCCGGTGGACCCGCGGTCCAAGGGCAAAAAACTCGCCTTTCAAATCAACAACACCCAGTCCAAGGGCATTCTCGTGTCCGGCGACTTTCTCCCAAGCCTGGACGAGGTCGCGGCGGACATCCGCGGCGCCCGGGTTTTGGGCGTTTTGGCGGACCCCGGCCAGGATACCGGAGCTTACCCGCTGTTAGGGGATGCCCTTGCGTCCATGAGCCCGGAAACCCCGGCATCCCAGGTTCCCCTGGACCTCGCCGCCCCGGCGCAAATCATCCACACCTCCGGCACCACCGGAGACCCCAAGGGCGTTGTGCTCAAGGCCGACCGCTTCATGATTTCCGGCATGCTCGGCTCCGTGGTCTTCCAGTACCAGCCGGACGATATCCTTTACACCGGCCTTTCCCTGACCCATGGAAACGCCCAGTCCGTGAGCGTCATCCCGGCCCTGGCCCTGGGTCTCACGGCAGTCGTGAGCCGCCGGTTCACCAAAAGCAAACTCTGGGACATCTGCCGCAAACACGGCTGCACCTCGTTTTCCCTTTTGGGCGGCATGATGTCCGGAATTTACAACGAGCCTCCCAGACCCAACGACGCCGAAAACCCTGTGCGCCGGGTCATCTCCGCAGGCACGCCCAGAGCGATATGGGAGTCTTTTGAAAAACGTTTCAACGTCCGAATCCACGAATGGTACGGCGCGGTGGAAGGAGGGCTTGCCCACAACCCGCCGGGCACCGGTCCTGTGGGTTCCTTTGGCAAGGCTCCCGCCGGGCTGATTGAAATGAAAATCGTGGATGAGAATGACCAGGAGGCGCCTCCCGGAACGCGCGGGGAGCTTGTTTCCCGCATGGCAGCGGGCGAAACCCGGGTGGATTACTTTGGCAAGGAAAAAGAAAGCCGGGACAAGACCCGGGGCGGGTGGCTTCGTAGCGGCGACATTTGCCATCAGGATGAGAACGGATTTTTCTACTTTGATTTCCGCAAGGGCGGGGGACTCCGCCGCCAGGGCGATTTTATCCAGCCGGATTTTGTCGAACGGGTGATTGGCGAGGAGAAATCCGTTTCCGAGGTCAGCGTGTACGGGGTTCCCGCCGCTTCGGGCGCGCCGGGGGAAAGCGATCTCGTGGCCGCGGTGGCGCCGTTTCCTGGCGGGGCAATTGATGTGGCCGGAATCCGCGCCGCCTGCGCCGCAGCCCTTGACCGCAATTCCGTGCCCACATGGCTTCAGATTGTGGACGAGATTCCCAAGACCGTGAGCGAAAAAGCCCTGGACCGGGTGCTTCGTGAAGGGTTTTCGCCGGACGCGACGAATGTGGTCCGGCTGTAGGAGGCCCCTATGCTCGAAAATTTCAAACAGGCGTATATGCCGAAAACCGAGTTTCCCCGCCGGACCGTGGACCGGGAGAAATGCAAGCGCTGCAAACGGTGTTTCGACGCCTGCCCCACAGCAGGGTTTGTGTTGGATACGGAAGGATACCCTGTGCCAGTGGGCTACGGGGGACTGGAACAGGCCTGCCTGAACTGCTGGAACTGCGTGGCCGTGTGTCCGGAAGGCGCCATCTCCATGGAGGGCGCCTACCGGGTGCCTGAAGGGCGCTACAAGACCCGCCTTGCGGGCGCGGTGACTCCGCCGGACCCCCTTGGGCTTGGCGGCGGCAAATCCTGGGCGGAATTCGAGGCAGAGCTTACGCCCGTGGAGCGGACCATCTACAAGCGGCGGAGCAACCGGCTGTTTAAAAAGAAACCCGTGTCCAGGGAACTCCTGCTGCGCGTGCTGGAGGCGGGGCGCTTTGCCCCTTCCGCGGGCAACTGCCAGCCCTACAAGTTCATCGTCATCACCCGGAAAGATGCCATCGCCGATATCGAGCGGCTCGCCCTGCGGGCGCTTGTGCCCTTCAAGAATCTCTATATGGACCGGCAGGGCAAACGCCGGTGGTGGAAGGCCGCCCTTTTCACCACGCTTTCCACGGTGATGGTGAACCAGTTGGACCAGCGTCCGTTCACGGCGGTGCAAAAGGCGGAGAACGACGGGGGAGTGTACTGGGACGCCCCTGCCGTGATTCTCATCTGCAAAAATCCAAGGGGCATCAGCAACCCGGACCTGGACACGGGGATTTGCGCCCAGAACATGGTGCTTGCGGCGCACTCCCTGGGACTGGGCGCCTGTTACATCGGGCTTTCCGTTGAGCCGATGCGCTATCCCCACATGGCGGCCCTTAAGAAGCGCATTGGCGTGGTTCCTCCCTGGGAGCCGGTGACCAGCATCGCCCTGGGCTGGCCCCGGGGAGAGATTGACACGGTGGTGGCAAGGGACAGCCCGCCGGTGGAGTGGATTGAATAAAACCCAACAGAAGGAGGGGTAAGGAAAGGGAAGAAAGACCATGGAAAATGTGTATATCGTTGGTCTTGGCATGCTCCGGTTCAACAAGTATCCGGACCGGGGCGTGCGGGACATGGCCCACGAGGCCGCCCGGCTGGCCCTGGCCGATGCCGGGATGGACAAGAAAGACCTGGGGGCCGTGTTTTTCTCGAACACGTTTTGGGGGATGTACACCAACCAGCATTCCATCCGCGGGCAGTGCGTCATGCGCTCCATGGGGGTGGACCGGATTCCCGTCACCAATGTGGAAAACGCCTGCGCGGGCGCGAGCACCGCCTTGCATCTGGCGGTGTGCGGCATCCGCGCCGGGGCCTTTGACGTGGCCATGGCCCTGGGGTCTGAAAAAATCACCCACGCCAACAAGGCCATGGCCCTGGGCGCCTACGCCTCGTGCATGGACCTGGAGCGGCTGGAGGAGAGCCTGAATCTTTTCCTCAAGCTCTCCCAGGAACTGGGCATGGACACCTCGGCCCAGGACGGCGCGCCGGGCCAGGGCCGGAGCGTGTTCATGGACGCCTACGCCATGGGCGCCAAGTGGCACATGAAGACCTTTGGCTCGACCCAGAGGCAGCTTGCGGCGATTTGCGCGAAAAACCACTTCCACGGGTCCTTGAACCCCATGGCCCAGTACCAGGAGGACATGAGCGTGGAGGCGGTGTTGGGCGACCGGCCCGTGGCCTATCCCCTGACCCGGGCCATGTGCGCCCCTGTGGGAGACGGCGCCGCCGCGGCTGTCGTGTGTTCCGAAAGCTGGCTCAAAAAGCTCACGGGAGCGCGTCCGGTGAAAATCCGCGCGTCGGTCCTGGGGCAAGGCAGGGACCGTAGCCTGGACGAGACCGATATCGGCGAGCTTTTGGCCAAAGAGGCGTATGCCAAGGCCGGCATGGGACCGGAGGACATTGACCTTGCCGAGCTGCACGACGCCACCGCTTACGGGGAACTGCACCAGACCGAGGCCATGGGCTTCTGCCCCATGGGCGAGGGCGGGCCGTTTGCGGAAAGCGGGGCTACGAAACTGGGCGGAACCAAGCCGGTGAACACCAGCGGCGGGCTCGAGTGCCGGGGCCATCCCATTGGAGCGTCGGGCCTTGCCCAGATTTACGAGGTGGGGACGCAGTTGCGGGGAGAAGCGGGAAAGCGGCAGGTCGAGGGCGCGCGGCTTGGGCTGTGCGAAAACGGCGGCGGCAACATTGGTGTGGAGGAGGCCTCCATGTGCATCCATATATTGGAGCGGGTGGGGTGAAGGGGGAGGATGGAGGAGACAGGAGTCAGGAGTCAGGAGTTAGGAGTCAGGAGACAGGAGCTAGAATAATATGGAAAAAAAGCCCTGTTTTTATGGGGTTTTCTCCTTTCAACCGGGCCTTTTTCCCGTTTGACAGCCGCGGCGCGGCGGGTTTTTTCATAGCCCGGGGTTTCAACCCATAAGCGCTAACTTACATTAATTGCATGAATATTGTTATGTTTGGGTAGTTCCGCTATAATAATAAATGTTGGGTGAACCCGCGCGCGAAAGACGCCTTTGACATAACATAAGTCCTTGGCGCGCGCGGAACCACCCAACCTACGCGTAACCCACTCGTAAAATTA
>JAGVGH010000197.1 GCA_020057225.1 Desulfobacterales bacterium
GATCGAATGAAAAACCAATACCATAAAATTTGATTTAAATCAAGATTGTTATATTTTAATTTGCTGAATTTTTCTGCAATGGCGTTCACGGATTCAGGGAAATGTAATTCAATAACGATGGCACCAACAGGGATATTTCATTGTTCGTTCAATGAGAATAATATATCTGTTAATGTTAATATTAAAATTGGACTTGATTGGTGGGAATATCTTGGAGGGCCAAATTGTTTCATTGAAGTAATTACAGCTTTAATTCGTGCTTGTATTGACACAGGAGTATCTGATGCAAATGATTATGCATACTCTATAGCAGATCTAAACAAAATTTTGGCGTTACCACCGCTCAACTGTGAATACAATGTTGCTTTGCTTCAAAGAAGCCAAATTCCATGGCTATTTTTGATTGCGAGACACTTTTGCGATGAACTAGTAGATTAGTTCTCAAGCAATCTACTACAGTGAATAAGTTTTTTTACTCTGCGGTAAACTAAATATATCCTTCCGCCACAAGCAAAATGTCATAATTTTGTGTAATTTTCAATAGTTACTCTTGATGTATTTGTTTTTATCTGACAAGCGCAAGTAAATCATCCCCCCCGCAAAACCCTTTCCCCCTGACCCAAAAAAGGTGTATAGTGGGCCTTTCCGGCTCAAACCGGCGCAACGGTGGGCTGCCCCCACCCTCCCACTCCCTCTGCCCCGCGAGGAACACCATGTCCGACAACCCCAAAAACGACCCCATGCGGGAACAAATCCACCGCCTCACCTCCATGGTCGCCGACCTCGAACAGGCCCTCGAAGAATCCAACCGCAAAAAACAGTTCTTCGAAGTCCTCATCAACAGCCTCCCCGGGCTCTTCTACGTCTTCGACGAAAAACTCCTCCCCATCCGCTGGAACAAAAACGTCGAGCGCGTCACAGGCTACGCCTACCCGGAAATCACCGGCAGAAACCTCCTCGAACTCTTCGAAGGCCCGGACCGCGCCCACATCCGCAACAGCATCCGCGACGTCTTCCGCAAGGGCGAAGGCACCGCCGAGGCCGTCCTCATCTCCAAGGACGGCGCCCGAACCCCCTACTTCTTCACCGGCACCCGCACCCAGATAGGCAACAAATCCTTTCTCCTGGGCGTGGGCCTGGACCTGGGCGAGCGCCGCGCCATCGAGGACACCCTGCGCGAAAGCGAGGCCCTCTACAACATCTTTGCCGAGCGCATGACCGAAGGCGTCATGCTCTTCCGCCAAACCGAAATCCTCTTTGTCAACAAGGCCTTCGCCCGCATGTTCGACGAGGAGGAGGAAAAGGATCTCATGGACCGCCTGCCGGTGGAGCTTGTCACCGACAGTTTCCAGGTCTATTTCCGCGAGCTCTACGAGGCCCTGGAGGCCGGACAGTGCAACGAGCGCTTTTTCCAGGCGCGCTGGGTCACCCGGGCCGGGCGCGAGTTCTGGGTCGAGGGCCGGGGCAACCGCATCGCCTGGAAAGGCAAGCCCAGCGTCCTGCTCACAGCCCGGGACATCACCGAGGCCAAGCTCAAGGAAATCTCCATGCAGGAGGAGGCCGAGCACCTGCGCCGGGAAAACGTGACTCTCCGCTCCTCCATCAAGGACCGCTACCGCTTCGGCAACATCATCGGAAAAAGCCCGGCCATGCAACGGGTTTATGAGCTGGTGCTCAACGCCGCGGCCTCCTCGGCCAATGTCATCATCTACGGCGAATCCGGCACGGGCAAGGAGCTTGTGGCCCGGGCCATCCACGACATGAGCGGCAGGGTGCGGAGCCATTTTGTGCCGGTGAACTGCGCGGCCATTCCGGAAAACCTTCTGGAGGCGGAGTTTTTCGGGCACAAAAAGGGCGCGTTCACAGGCGCCCTGGCCGACAAGCCTGGCTTTTTGGATTTGGCCGACGGCGGCACCCTTTTTCTGGACGAGGTGGGCGAGCTCAACCCCACCATGCAGGTGAAGCTGCTCCGGGCCATCGAGGGGGGCGGCTACACGCCTGTGGGCTCCAACATCACCAAGACCTCGGATTTCCGGGTCATCGCGGCCACGCACCGCAATTTGCTTGAACGCTCCCGCAAGGGACTTATGCGGGAGGACTTCTTTTTCCGCATCCACATCATCCCCATCACGCTTCCCCCCCTGCGCCAGAGAAAAGACGACATCCCGCTTCTGGTGGAGCATTTCCTGAGACAGTATTCCCCGGACAAAAAAGCTCCCGCGCTTCCGGGCCGGGTCTTGGAGGCCCTGGAGGCCTATGACTGGCCGGGAAACGTGCGGGAACTGCAAAACGTCATCCAGCGCTACCTTACGGTGAAGAAGCTGGATTTTCTGACGGCCCGGGGCATCATGTCCGAGGAGCCGGACCCAGGCACGGAGCCGCGCCGGGACCCTGCGGGCGCGCGGGTGTGCGCGCCCGCGCCTGGGGATCCGGACGACGGGGACGGGATGGATTTGCGGGGGGCCACCGAGACATTGGAGAAGACGGTGATCAAGGAGGCGTTGGACAAGAACCGGTGGAACAAGAGCAAGACAGCGGAGGCTTTGGGGATAAGCCGGAAGACGCTGTTTAGGAAGATGAAGCGTCTTGGCCTTCTGTGACCCAAAACGCGCGCAATTGACCATCCGCGTGCTCCACTTGTTTTCCTCATATAAAATCAAAGTGTTATTCAATCATCCGGGCACCTTCCCGCAGAGCGGGCGCCCGCGCTCCGCGCATTCCCGGACAGGACTGTCCCACCTTTGACTTGCCCAATCCGAGTCAGTATTTCCTAAACTCAAGAAAACATTTGCAAATCCTATAGTTAAGATATCAGCCCGCCGGGTTGGCACCATCCTTGCTCAATACAGAAAGCAAAGTAACACCAACAGATCCATGGTCTCCGGGGGGCGGCCAGGGACATTTCCAAGGGAGGAAAAGACCGTGAAGGAGGCAAGAAAAATCCGGGTGCTGGTCGCCAAACCCGGGCTGGACGGACACGAGCGGGGCGCGCGGATCATCGCGTACGGTCTCAGGGACGCGGGCTTTGAGGTCATCTACACGGGCCTGCGCCAGACTCCGGATGAGATCGCCAGCGCCGCGGTCCAGGAGGATGTGGACGTGGTGGGGCTTTCCATTCTTTCCGGCGCGCACCTTACCCTGACCAAAAAGGTGCTGGGCAAACTTGCCGAAAAGGGGGCCGGGGACGTGCTCGTGCTGGTGGGCGGAGTCATTCCCGAGGAGGACCAACCGGTGCTCAGGGAAATGGGCGTGGCCGGGGTCTTCACCGCGGGAACACCCATCTCCAAGGTCGCGGAGTTTATTTCCGGAAACGTGGCCGTGAACTAGTCAAGTCAAACCGGCGCGGTACAGCCGGAGCAATGTAAGAAGGTGCGCGATGAAGGATGACGGGGAAATGAAAGCAAAGGGCGCCTGCTGCCCGGAAAAGAAAGAGGAACTTGCCCGGATTGAGGCCGCTTACGAGGCTTGGAAGAAAAACGTGCTGGATAAACGGGTGGCCAGGTTCAACCTCCAGAAAAGCCCCACGGCCTTTTATCCGCCCACTGCTCTTCCGGAGCACGATTTTCTCGAAAAAGTCGGATTCCCAGGCCAGTATCCCTATACCGCCGGAAACTCGCCCTTTGAGTTCTGGCGCGCCATGGCGGGAATGGCCGCCCAAACCAATTACCGGGCCGACTGGGGCGGGAAGGTGGGCAAATACGCGGGATTTGGCACGGCCCAGGACTACCGCGATTATCTCAAGCGCATGCACACCATGGGGCGCAGGGGCGGGCCCAACATCGCCTTTGACCTTGCCACCCAGTGCGGCTACGACTCGGATGATCCCCGGACCGCGGGCGAAGTGGGCCGCGTGGGCGTGGCGGTTGACTCCTTCGCGGACTTCGAGGTCATCTACGAGCCCTACACCGGCGATATGGAAATGGACAAGGTGGCGAGCAACTTCACCATCAACGCCCCCGCCGCCATCATTATCGCCATGTACTATGCCCTGGCGAAAAAGCGGGGGATTGATCCCAAAATCATTGAAGGCACGCCGCAAAACGACATCTTAAAGGAATTCATCGCCCGGGGCACCTACATCTATCCGCCCCGCCAGTCCCTGCGCCTTTTCCGGGACACCGCGCTTTTTTGCACGGAGCACATGCCAAAGCTCAATATCTGCTCCATCGGAGGCTACCATATCCGGGAAGCCGGTGCCACAAGGGAGCAGGATCTCGCGTTCTCCATGGCCAACGCGGCCGCCTATGTGCGGTCCTGCACCGAGGCCGGGCTTCCCGTGGATATCTTCGCGCCTAAAATTACCTTCAACGCCTTTGGCGGCAGCATGGAACTGTACCAAGAGATCGCCTTTCAGCGGGCGGCCCGGCGCTTCTACAGCCGGATGATGAAGGAGCGTTTTGGCGCGAAAAACCGGGAAAGCCTCATCATCCGCCAGATCTCCACCGCCCATATCGGGTGTTCGAGCGCCACGCTCCAACGGCCCTTGAACAACTGGATACGGGGCGCGGTGGGCGGTATGGCGGCGGGCATGTCCGGCGGCATTCCGGGCGTGTTCCCTCCCTGGGACGAGCCTTTGGGCCTCGGGCACAGCCAGGAGGCCGTGCAGATGCAGATGGACGGGAGCCGGATTCTCCTCTACGAGACCGGAATCACCGAGGTCTGCGATCCCTGGGCGGGCAGCTATTTCATGGAGTCTTTGACCGACCAGATAGAAGCCGACGCCCTGGCGGAGTTTGAGAAAATCGAGCAGATGGGAGGGGCGGTGGCGGGGATTGAATCCGGATACATGCCCAAGGCGGTGGCCCAGAGCGCCTATGAGAAGCAAAAGCAGCTCGAGTCCCTGGAAAAATACCAAGTGGGAGTCAACTGCTTTACAAGCGACCTGGAGGTGGATGTGCGCATCAACCGGTGCGTGGAAGCCACTTACGACGCGGCGCTCATGGCCACGGCGGAGGACAGGCAGGTGGCAAGCCTCCGGGAGCTTAAGAGAACCCGGGCCCAGAATCCGGTGAAGGCCGCGCTCAAAAAGCTCGAGGCCGAGGCGCGGGACGAGTCGAAAAATCTCATGCCAACGCTCATTGAATGCGTGGGGGCGTACTGCACGCTCCAGGAGATGTGCGACGTGATGCGCGGGGTGTTTGGTGAAGCGCAGCCTGTGAAGCTCTAACGGTTTGGGCCGCGGGCGCGCGGGGCGGCGCGCCGGGGGAACAGCGCAAACATAAACAAGGTCTCCACCCCGGCGCCCGGGCCCAAATTCACATTCCTCATGACCGCCGCCTCCTGGACCGGGGGCGGCGGAACGGCAAACAACCGCCAAGGACACAACATGGCCCTGACATTGGAAGAGATGGTCGAGGGGACTCTCAAGGGGAACGAGCGGGCGATGTCCCGGCTCATCACCCTGGTGGAGAACCGCGACGCCGGGTGGAAGGAGGCGATGAAGCTTCTGTATTCGGCGAGCGGCAAGGCCCGGGTCGTGGGCATCACCGGCTCCCCCGGGGCGGGAAAGAGCACCCTCACCAACGCGCTCGTCAACGAGCTTTCCGCCCGGGGGCTTACGGTGGGCGTAATCGCCGTGGACCCCTCGAGTCCGTTTTCAGGCGGCGCGCTTTTGGGCGACCGGCTTCGGATGAAAGAGGTCTCGACCATTCCCGGGGTCTTCATCCGTTCCATGGCCACCCGGGGCGCACTGGGAGGGCTGTGCCAGGGCGCGCGGGACGTTGCCCGCATCCTGGACGCCGCAGGCAAGGACATGGTGCTCATCGAGACCGTGGGCGTGGGCCAGGACGAGATCGAGGTGGTGAAAACCGCGGATACCGTTTTGGTGGTTCTGGTGCCCGGCCAGGGTGACGGGATTCAGGCGCTTAAGGCCGGCATCATGGAAATCGCGGACATGTACGTGGTCAACAAGGCGGACAGGGGCGGCGCGGACGAGGTGGTGGCCGACGTGCAGGGCATGCTGGACATCGCGGACAACGGGAAAAAATCGCGCGCCCCGGTCATCAAAACCTCCGCGGTTTCCGGGGAGGGCGTGAAAGCGCTGCTGGAAACGGTTCTTGCCTACGCCGAAAAGGGCCAGGGCAAAGAACGCTGGGCGAAAAGCCGGGTCAAGGAAGAGCTTCTCTCCCTCATGGAGAGCGAGATATTGAAACACCTGACGGAAAAATGGGGCGGAAACGGCAGGCTTGCGGCGGCCGTGGAAGAGATTTTGGAGCGTAAAACCGACCCCTACAGCGTTGTGGACGCGCTGTTGCCGCACCTTAAAAAGGCTGCGGACGGACCATAGACATGCGTTTTGCAATTACCTCCAGTGTTAGTACTACTCCGATAGATAGGCATTAACGAGTTAAAGGATGTTCCGCTCCGAAGGAGCGAAGGGATGCAGCCCGGGGCTTTAGCCCAATATTTGCGGCAAAAACGATAATTATACTGAGGTAATTGCAAAATGAGGCGTAGGTTGGGTGGTTCCGGGCCGCAAGGCCCGGAA
>JAGVGH010000252.1 GCA_020057225.1 Desulfobacterales bacterium
CCGGGCCAAGTCAAAAACCTTGCCGCACCGCGGCTGCTATGAGGAAAAATGCCCATTTTATAACTAAAAACACGACAAAAGATGATTTTTTATTCTAAGTCCTGACAGGAGACGCTGATGACGAACTCGTTGACAGAGGGATCCGGAGGGGGCGCGGGGTGCCGGAGAGGGGGAAGTCTGACAGCCTCGGGCGCGCGCAGGAGCTTTTCCCGGGCCTGTTCCACCCGGGCTTGGGCGGCCTTGGCCGCCGGGCTGTGGGGCCCTTTCAGCTTTGCCAGGGCCGACGCCGCCCTTTCCAGGCAAGGGAGCGCGAGCCGGGTTTCGCCCCGCTCCTCCAGGGCCGCGGCAAGACCAAGGGCCGCCTGGGCCACGGCCTCGTTGTCCGGCAGGTTTTTGGTGTCCGCAAGGGCAAGGGCTTCCTGGAAGTGCCAGCCTGCCTCGATGGCGTGCCCCTGGGCGGCCATGGAGTGGGCAAGTCCGCTCAGGGCCAGCATAAGCTCCCGGGTCTCGTCCGGCGCGTTTGTCCGTAACAGCTCCACCTGTTTTTTATAGAGTTCCGCCGCGTCTTTAAAGCGTTTTTCCCGCATGGTTTCCACAGCCTGGGAGCGGAGCATTTCGGACTGCCGCCGCCAGAGGGCGTCTCCCGAGGCGTCTTCTTCAGGCGCGCGCGCCAGAAGGTCCGGCCAGAGCGCGGACGCGGCAAGGACGGCAAAGCCCAGGAGGGCCGCAACGGTCAGGCATGTGTCAAAATGACGGGATTTCCGGGGGGTGTCCGCGCTTGTCAACGCAACACCGGGGAGGCGCGCGGCTTGTTTTTCCAGGAGGCGTTGTATCCGGCGGGCCGAGGTCCAGCCGGAAAGGAAGAACACCCAGGCGGCCAGGAGCAACAACCAATGGCCTTGGGTGAGTCCAGGGATCAAAAGCGCCCTGGCCGGATTTTCAGGGTCGCAGGCCACACTGGTCCGGGCGCCCTCTGGCAGGGATTCCACAAGACGCGCGGCGGAGGGGAACCCCAGGCCGCCCCGGGAACCGTGGTAAATCAGGTCTCCCCGGTGTTTTATCCCGTCCACCGTGTAGGAATACTGAATGACAGGCGAGGGGAAAGGCCGGGCGGTTTGGAGCATTGAAAGGGAGACGCGGGCCGGGGTTCTGGGCCAGTTCCGTGTCTGCCAGGCTTCGAAGGAGGTTCCCGCGGCAAACAAAAGGGCGGCGGCGCCGGTGTAGAAAAAGAGCCGGGGCAGCCAGGCGAGCCAGGAGGGGACCGGGGCGCGGCCTGAAGCATACCGGCTGTTTCCTGGCGGGAGCGATGGCATATCCGGGGTGTACCTCATGTGGTTACAGGCAGTTGGGCAGACGCCGGTCAGTACCGTTTCTCCAAGAAGCCCCTGGCCGGGTCTCCCCTCACGCGTCCGAGTCGTCCCGGGGCACCGGCACTTTCATATACGTCACCCCTTCGCTGTCCAGCATCTTCTCCTCTTCCGCCGTGCTGGTTCCCCGGATGTTTCTCGGCTCCGCGGCGCCGTAATGGATTTTCAGGGCCTCTTTGGCGAAATCGCTTCCCACGTTGTCGAAATTCTGCCGCATGAACTCGGCCATTTTGCGGGCCAACAGCGCCCCGGCAACTTCTTTGGAGGGCGCGGGCTCCCGCTCCGCCCGCTCCCCGGCCTGGGAAACAATGCCAAAGGTCGAGGGCACCCGGGCCACCCGGACGGTCCCGCAGACCGGACACGTCAAAAGCCCCCCTTGAAGCTGGCCGTCGCAATCCTCCGCAGTGGCGAACCAGCCTTCAAAGACGTGTCCGTATTCGCATTCCATGTCAAAAATGATCATACCTCCTCCATCCCGCCCGGCCCCGCGCAAAACTTAAAAGCCCCGCAGGGCGCCAAGCCCCGGCGGCGCCCTCCCGGGCGCCTTCCATGTCCCAAGGGTATATCATAAACCCTTGCCTGTTCAATCTGTTTGTTGACATGTCCCCGTGTTCCTCATATTCTGGCCTTCACCCCGCGCGCTCTCCAAAGGGTCCATGGCCGGAGAACCGCGGCATGCCGCAGCAAATCCCAGCCGGCGCAACGCCGCTTTAAAAGGAGACCACCGTGCGCACCCTTACAAAGGGCTTGTTTTTCGCCCTTGCAGCCCTCTTGCCGGCCCAGGCCGCTTATGCCAAAACCATGTACATTTCCGACCGGGTGGTGGTGTCCCTCCGCGCCGGAAAAGGCTCTGAATTTAAAAGCCTTGCCGTCCTAAAATCCGACCAGGTTGTCGAGGTCACCGAGGAGGGGGAGGGCGACTGGACCGGCGTCCGCACCGAGGACGGCAAAACCGGCTACATTCCCACACGGTTTTTACAAGAGGAGAAAACCTGCCGCCTCCTAACTTCCGGGCTTCCCGGGGACACGCGGAAAAACCAGGAGCGTTTGACAGTCCTGGAGGCGGAGAACACCGCCCTGAAGGCGGAAAACGAATCGCTTAAAATCGAGATGGAAAAGGAAAGCCAGGGAATCCGACGCCTTGCGCTTTCCCTCCCTGGAATCGAGCCCGGGCGATACGACCTTGTCTCTATCAAAACCGCTCTGGACGCCATGGGCGAGGAGCATGCGCGCCTCAAGGAGGAATTGGCCTCCAGGGAGGGCGCCCGGCGCAAGATCAAAATCTACATGGAGGGGTTCCTCGCCGGCGCGGGTGTTCTTTTATTCGGCGTTTTTGTTGGCATCAACCTGAAGGGAAGGCGTCAGCGCTCGAGCCTGCTTGGTTAAGAGCCGCGCCGCCCCGGAGATTTTTTATGGAACACCGGTTTGATTTTCTGGTTATCGGAAGCGGTGTCGCGGGCCTTCTTTTCGCGCTCAAGGCCGCGGAGCACGGCACTGTGGCGGTTGTCACCAAAAAGGGCGTGGCCGACACCAGCACCAGCCAGGCCCAGGGAGGCGTCGCCTCGGTATTTTCCTCCGTGGACTCCTTTGACCTCCATATCAAAGACACCCACGACGCCGGGGACGGCCTGTGTCATCACGACGTTGTTGAAATGGTGGTGAAAAGCGGGCCGGACAGCATCCGCGGTCTCATCGAAATGGGGGTCCAGTTCAACCTGCGCCAGGACGGGACCGGAGACACCGAGCTGGACCTGACCCGGGAGGGCGGGCATTCCGAGCGCCGCATTGTCCACGCCCAGGACCTCACGGGAAAAGAAATCCAGCGGGTTCTTACGGAAAACGCCAGGGCCTGCCAGAACATCGCGCTCTTTGAAAACCACGTGGCCATTGACCTTGTCACCTATTCCATGCGGATGAAGCGGGGCGTGGTGGTGACCACCCACGAGGACACCTGCATCGGCGCCTATGTGCTCGACAAGGCCACAGGCCGGATTCACACCTTTGCCGCCGGAGTCACCCTTCTTTCCACAGGCGGCGCCGGAAAGGTCTATCTCTACACCAGCAACCCGGATATCGCCACAGGTGACGGCATCGCCATGGCCTACCGGGCGGGCGCCCGGGTGGCAAACCTCGAGTTTGTGCAGTTCCACCCCACCTGTCTGTTCCATCCCGAGGCGAAAAACTTCCTCATTTCCGAGGCGGTCAGGGGCGAGGGCGCGGTGCTTCTGGATTCCCGGGGCAACGCCTTTATGGAAAAGTACGACCCGAGAAAAGACTTGGCGTGCCGGGACGTGGTTGCCCGGGCCATAGACAACGAGATGAAGAAAAGCGGTGACGACTGCGTGTATCTGGATATCTCGCACCGCGACCCGGATTTTGTCCGGGAGCGTTTTCCCAACATCTGCGGGCGCTGCCTCCAGTACGGACACGACATGACCAAGCGGCCTGTTCCCGTGGTTCCCGCCGCCCATTACATGTGCGGCGGCGTGGTGGTGGACATGGACGGGCACACCGATATAGGAAGGCTCTACGCCATTGGCGAAACCGCCTGCACCGGCCTGCACGGGGCCAACCGTCTTGCCAGCAATTCGCTTTTGGAGGCCCTGGTCTATGCGGACCGGGCATCCCGCAGGGCTGTCCAGGACCTCGCCGCCCTGCCCGCGGAGCCCGCGCTGGTGCCGCCGGCCTGGGATGATTCCGGAGCCTCGGACAGCGACGAGGCCATTGTTGTTGCCCATAACTGGGAGGAAATCCGCCGGTGCATGTGGAACTATGTGGGCATCGTGCGCACCGACAAGCGCCTGGAGCGCGCGGCCAAGCGCATTGAAAACATCCAGAACGAAATCTGGGAGTATTACTGGAATTTCCGGATGACGCCGGACCTGGTGGAGCTTCGCAACATCAGCTCGGTCGCGCATCTCATCATCCGCTGCGCCCAGCACCGGAAGGAAAGCCGGGGCCTGCACTATACCCTGGACCATCCGGCAAGGGACGACAAGCGCTGGCTCAAGGACACCATTCTCCGCCGTCCGTTCACGCGGTGACCCCATGTCAAACCAAACCCGGCAAGGCCGTAGAATTAAGGAGAGTGTTAGCCCGGGATAGATAATCCTTTTTGGGCGCCTTTGGGCCACATTCCGGGCGCGCGCCATGCGCCCTAACGGCAATTGAACAGGCAATTACCCTGCTACAATCCCGATGCGGATTCAGGTCTTGCCATCAGGCGCCCGCGCCATCCATCTTTCATTAACACTTCCGATTTTTTTAGAGGTAATTGCATAATTGGCGTAGGCTGGGTGGTTCCGCCCGAAGGGCGGGTTCACCCAACACAAAGGAATCATTTAGAAATGTTGGGTGAACCCGGGCCTTGCGGCCCGGAGCCACCCAGCCTGCGCCTCATTTTGCAATTACCTCTTAGCATTGCCTCTTCCCCGCGCGGCAGGCAAAAGCCCGCCCAAAGCAAAAAGGGCCAGGATGTCCCATTTCGGGCGTACTATTTCTAACAAAATGATTGTAACGGATTTTTCGCGTGGGCGCATTGGCCCGGGCAGGAAGGAGCATCTTGGCCCATCATGGGTCATGTTTGGAGAGGGCCGAAAGGAAGGAACGCGGCTCTGTCTTCGTGCGAAACCAGGCCCGCATGGGCCGCGCCCGGCGGCCTTTGTCCGGTTGCCGCTTAAGAAACCTCTGCCCGGACCCGCCCAAAGGCCCGTCCCGGCTCATCCGAAATCCAAAAAGCCCTCTTTCTCCTTCCCCTTTTCCCGTTTCGCCTTTTTGAATGTCAGTCCTCCGGCCGTGGGATCAGGAAAGCGCGGCCGGTCCTTGCCTGCGAGCAAATCCTCAACCGTTAAAATCTGAATCCTGGGATAGTTTTTCCCGAAAGCCTCGGACGTGTAAAAGCCCGCCGCGGCCGCCTCCTTTTTCATCGGGCCTGTCGGCTCCGCAAGGGTCACAAACAGACCGATTTGCGCCTTCTCCCGTTCCACAATATGGCCCAGATCGCGGACCATGGCAACGTGTACGCTCTCCCCGCCCTTGACGGAAACAATGATTTTTTTGACGGTATGCGGCTCGTCCTTGAAATAAATCAGCCCGTCTATGCCGGTGTCCGCGCCCTTCTTCTTTCCTCTGTACGGCTGGGCGTTGACCAGGGAGCAGGCCCACCACTGGAACTGGTATTTGTCGCGCCGGGCCAAATCCCGCGCCCCCTCCAGATCCTTGGGAGTCCCCTCGACCTCGAATCCGATTTCGGGAAAAGCGTCCCGCAGGCGTTTTTCAACGAGGGAGACGGCAAGGTGGGTGATGTCAATTCCCATCCACTGGCGGTTGAGCTTTTCCGCGGCGTGGACCGCTGTTCCGCAGCCGCAGAACGGGTCCAGCACAAGGGCGCCCTCGTCGCTGGAGGCCTGGATGATGCGCTCCAGGAGGGCTAAAGGTTTTTGCGTCGGATAGCCCAGGTACTCGCTTCTGGACGCGGGAGGGATATCCTGCCAGTCGTTCTGCAGGGCGACACCCGGCATTTCATCAAGGTATCTCTTATAGTTCGGCATTCCTGACTTTGAGTAAACAAGTCTTCCCTCTTTTTCAAACTGTTCCATCTTTTCTTTGGAATAGGCCCAGTATCTTCCATGATACGGCTTGACACCATGCCATTTATATAGCGTGTCTCCTCCCGGCCTTGCCGCTGTCAAATCTCCCTTTCTATAACGCCGCCCTGTTTCTTCTTCAGCATGCCGGTACATCCCGTCCATATATTTTTTGGCATACTTCGTATAAATCCAGTTCCATGTCCATTTTTCTGATTTGGTGTAGAAAAAAAGAATGTCGCGGATATTGCCGTACTGCCGCCTGCCCTGTTTGGCGTCGCTGTGGGCGCTGGAGCGCTTCCAGCTTATTTCAGACCGGAAGCCGTTTTTCCCGAACACTCCGTCCAGAACCACCTTCAGGTAGTGGCTCGCCGTGGGGTCGCAGTGCAGGTACAGACTCCCTGTCGGCTTCAACACCCGGTGAAGCTCCAAAAGCCGGTTCGTCATCATCACAAGGTAGGCCATCATGTCGTTCTGGCCGAGATACCGCCGAAGGGCGATGACCATCTCGGCCACAGCGGTGTTGGAACACCTGACGATCTCGTCAAACTCGGCCTCGGCCTTGATTCCCCAGTGCCAGTTGTCCTCGAACGCCTCGATCTGGGCGTGGGAGTCCCGTCCCTGGGGGGATTTGAACAGGATGTTGTAGCTGGCCTTGGAGTTGAACGGCGGGTCAAGATACACGAGGTCAACGGATGCGTCCGGAACGCTCTCCCGCAGCACGTTGATGTTGTCCCCGTAATACAGGCGCCGTGTCCATTCGGCGTTTTCAGCCATGTCCGTCTGTCCTTCGGCGCGGCGTTGCCACAAGGGGAGGCGCCGCGCGGATTTTGGAATCCATAGTACACGGCCCTATGCAACCGGCGCGATTCCGCCGGGCTTGTCCGCGGGCCGCGCGAAAAAGAACCCTTGCCCGTACTGCGCCCCAAGCTCCCGCAGCTTGATCCATTCCTCCCGCTTTTCAATCCCCTCCACAATCACCTGGCTGCCGATGTTTCCTGCCAGGTTCACCATCGCCCGCACAATCTCCTGCCGGATGTAGCTCTTATGCACGTTCCTGACAAACGAGATGTCCACCTTCATGAACCCCGGATTGAGTTCCATAATCCGCTCCAGGTCCGAATACCCCGTGCCCATGTCGTCCCCGGCGTGGACTATCCCCACGTCCGTGTAATCCTTCATGGCGCTCCTGAAAAGCTCGTAATTGTCAATGGCAAGCTTCTCGCTTATCTCGAACACCACGTTTTCGGGCTTTATCTGCAAATCCTCCAAAAGCTCCTTGAGATACAGACCGCGGAACTCCGGGTCGTGGATGGTCATGGAAAGGGTGTTCACAAAGATTTTCTTGTCCGGGTCCACGGATTTCACGTTCTCCAGCGCCTTTTTCCGGCACAGCCGGTCCAGCTCGAACGAGAGCCCGCACTCCTGGGCCAGAAGGAACAAGACTTTGGGGCTGTTGAACTCGGTGTTTTTCGGACCCCGGCTCAGGGCCTCCCAGCCGATGACCTCAAGGGTTCGCAGGTCAACAATGGGCTGGAACACCGTGTGCAAGTCCTGTTCGATGATGATTTTCTGCAGGGTGTAGCGGCTTACATAGCCCCGCTTCATGGTCATGAAGTCGCCCATGGACTTTGAATTGCGCAAAAGCTGGCGGAGGAGGCGCATGTTGCTCACCATGGGGTTCTGGATTTCCATGGCGTAGCCGATGCCGGGCCGCGAGTATTCTTTGAGGTACGGATGGAGCAGGTCAAACACCTCCTGCTCCAGGCTTATCCGGATACGCTCGGAGATGGCTTCCAAGTGATAGACAAGCTGGGTTCTGTCCTCCCTGGGCGGGGAGAGGAAGATGACAAAGGTGTCGGAGTCGTAGAGGTCCGCCACGAACACGTCCTGGCCCCGGAACTCGGTCTCCTTGATGCGTTTCAGGGTCTGGGTGATGGAGCCGAGCAGGTAGTTGTAGGCGTTGGAGCCGTAAAGGTATTCGATTTTGGAGAGCTGCCCGATGTTGATGGTGATGCAGGCCATGTACTGGAGTTCTTCCAGGATGGCCTCGACCTTCTGGTATTCCTTGATGACCGTGGGCAGCCCGAGGGTGCGGTTGTAGTAGAATCCCCCGTGGATGTTGACGGTTACCATTTCTTCCCCGGGGTCGGCGGGGAGGGTGTTTTTTTTCCGGGTCATGGCGCTCCTCCGGTTTCCGGGCGCGGGTCAGTGGGTGCGGAACAGGGTGCTTTCTCCTGTGAAATGACTCACAGCATACCAGCGGGGGCATTCCGTTCGCAAGCATTAATGACCACATGCCGCATCTTTCAACCGACGGCGGAAGGTTATATCAGAGCGGATGGAAAAGAAAGGAGGTATTGGGGAAAAAGCGGTGAGGCGCGCCACAGGGAAGGGTCATACCCGGAGATACTGCCCGGGAAGGGCCGGTTGAAAGGGCGGGGACGCGGGTGGTTAAGGTGTTTTTCATAGTGCTTATCGCTAAATACTGCTGAGGAGGATTTTAGGGGCGCTTTTTCATCGCGGGCGCACGCCGTGCGCCCCTACGGTTATGTGACGGCCGTTATC
>JAGVGH010000307.1 GCA_020057225.1 Desulfobacterales bacterium
TCAGGAGTCAGGAGTCAGGAGTCAGGAGTCAGGAGTCAGGAGTCAGGAGTCAGGAGTCAGGAGTCAGGAGTCAGGAGTCAGGAGTCAGGAGTCAGGAGTAGGAGATAGAAGAAAACATCCTGTTTTTATTGTATTTTTTTGTTATAAAATATGCCCTTCTCCTCATGCCGGCCGCGCAGCGGCATGGCTTTTGATATAGCCGGGGTTTCAACCCCAGGACTTTGCCACAAATATTATAGCGTTTTCCATAATTCTGTTCTGATTCAATGCGCCCCGCAGTTGGCTTAGGCGTGTTCGCAATCTGCCGTCACCCTGGCGAAAGCCGGGGATCCAGGCTTTTTTTAAGGACTCTGGGCCCCGGCTTTCGCCGGGGTGAGTGCAGGCCGCTGGCCAGTAAGAATTGGCGACCCAATCGGAACGTCATCCTGGCAAACGTAATATCTTCGCAAAAAGATTTACAGACCTAGATTTCAGACCCGACAGGAAGCGCCCTGGGGTTGAAACCCCAGGCTATGCCAAAAACCTTGCCGCACCGCGGCTGCTATGAGGAACGAGGCCCATTTTGTAAAAAAAACTCTATAAACTTTTTCCCTTTTCTTCTAACTCCTAACTTCTAACTCCTAACTCCTATCTTCTCACAACGTCGCCGCCCCCACTTGCTTGTACCGGTGCGCGATGGCGTCGGCGATGATATTGAAGAAAAGGGTAAACACAAAAAGCACAATGCCTGTGGCAAAAAGCGCGTAGTAATGGTCCCCCCGGAAAGGCGCCTCGGCCATTTCCGCCGCGATGCTCGCGGGCATGGGCCGCACCGGGTCAAAAACAGACCGCGGCACCATGGCCGCTCCGCCCGCCACCATCAGAACGACCATGGTCTCGCCCATGGCCCGGGACATGCCCAGAATCACGGCGGTGCAGATTCCGGAAAGCGACGCCGGAATGGTCACCCGGAAGAGGGTTTCCCAGTGGGTGGCCCCCAGAGCCATGGAAGCCTCTTTGAGTTCCGCGGGCACGCTGAAAATAGCGTCCTCGGAAATGGAGCAGATGGTCGGGATGGACATGAACGCCAGCATCAGGGATGCGTTGAAGATGTTGAGCCCTGTGGGCAAATCCAGCACCTCCTGCAAAAAGGGCGCAAGGACCACCATGCCGAAAAAGCCCAGAACCACCGAGGGAATGGCGGCGAGAAGCTCCACCACCGGCTTGACCAGCTCCCGCACCCGGGGAGTGGCGATTTCCGCCAGATACATCGCCGTGGCCACTCCCAGGGGAATGGCAATCACGCTCGCCATCACCGTGACAAGGATGGAGGCGATGATAAGAGGGAAGATGCCGAACTCCGGGGGATCGGACGTGGGATACCAGAGCTTTCCGAAGAGGAACTTGGACACGGAAACATCTTTGAAAATGGGCAGCCCCTCCATGAACAGAAAAATCATGATCATGGCCAGAAACACCAGAGAAGCAAGCCCCACCCCGACGAACCCGTACCGGATCGCCGTTTCCTTCAAAGACCTTATCGCCGTTTTATCCATCTGCCGTCATCCCTCTGTGCCGCCTTAATCCGGTCCCGGCTTAACAGGCAAAGCGGATCCCTGATGCTCCGGGACCCGCCGTCCGCCGGTTTACGCTTTGTTACGCCCCTTTTGTGCGGGGCGCGTTGGGGCAGTGTCAGTTTTTCGCAAAGGCATCAGTACAAGGGGACAAAACCCTCTTCCAGCACCAGTTTCTGCCCCTTGGCAGGGTTCATCATGTAGTTGAGGAAATTGAGGGCGTCGCCCGCAGGCCAGTTGTTGGTGAACATGTACAGCACGCGGCTCACAGGATACAGGCCGGTCCGGGCGGTGTCCGCGTTGCCCGTTACCCCGTTCACGGTGATCGCCTTGACCTGCCCGCTCAGGTAGCCCACGCCCAGGTAGCCGACAGCGTACTTGTTGCCGGCCACGGCCTGATGCACGGCGCCGCTGGAGGCCTGAAGCAGGGCGGCCGGAGTCACCTTCTCTTTGTTGAGGATTTTCTCTTCCCACACCTCATAGGTGCCGGAGGAGGTGTCGCGGGAAACCACCACGATGCTTTTGTCAGGGCCGCCCACTTCGCTCCAGTTCCGGATGGCGCCCATGTAGATGCCCTTGAGCTGCTCGGCGGTGAGGTTTGCCACGGTGTTGGAGGGATGGACGACAGGCACGATGCAGTCATAGGCGATGCCAAAGGGCACGGGGTAACGGCCGTTGTCCACCGCCATTTTCACTTCTTTGTCTTTGATGAAGCGGGAGGACATGGCGATGTCCGTGGTGCCGTCCACAAGGGCCTTGATGCCGTTGCCGGAGCCGCCGCCGGAGATGGAGATTTTGACATCGGGGAATTCCTTCATGTAGGCTTCGGCGACCTTTTGAGCCACAGGGAGAACAGTTGTGGAGCCGTTGACCTGGAGCATTCCGGCAAAGGCCGTGCCGCCCGCGAGGCAGACGGCGAGAATCAGGGTTCCGGCGGCCAGAAAAAAACGTTTCATGGTAAGATTCCTCCTTGTTGGGGATGGGTTTGAGGCTCCGGGACAGAGCTTTTTTTCAGAAAGCCGGACGGACGTACAAGCGCGCCACAACCGGCACCCGATTCCCCAAAAGTGCGGCAGGCGTATTTGGAGGATGCAAAGGTTTTGTTAGGAGAGTGTTAGAAGAAAGGAAGGATTTGGTTAGGGGCCCGAAAAGCAGGGCGGGCGCTTGTTCCATGGGCCTTGCCCGGACCGCCCGGACCGCGCCGGGCTGCGGACGCCCCGGGAAAAAGCCGGTTACGGCGTTTGTCAGAATACCTTTCCAATTGGTTTCACTGTCCTGTCCGGGCAGGGGTTTGCCGCCTCACCGGCGACCGGTTGCGCGCGGGCCTGAGCATACATGAGGGCGTATTGAACCGGAAAGGACTATGAACAACGCCAGGGCGCTGGAGAAACAAAGGGATGTTCCGCTCCGAAGAAGCGCGGCCAATGGCGTATCCACCACAGGCGGCCGCCCAATCCGGCCCGCCCCCCATCCCCTTCACGTCCCCTGGCATCCCCCCCTGTTCCTCCCCCCGAAAACCACCCTCTCCAAAATCGCGCGGGTAATCATATAGGTGGGACGCACCCCCTCCCTCCCAAGAGGCCCGCTCGACAGCGTCTGCCCGCTCTCAAGGGGATTGTCCGAGGCGTAGTACGCGTAAGACAGCCGCACATCCTTTTTAATATACCCTCTCACCAGGGCCGCGGACACCGCCATCTGGTAATGCCCTCCCTCCATCTCCAGCCCCACCGCCGCCCAGCTTGTCCGCTTGAATTTCTCAAGCATGTCCCGGTTTTGCAGCGAGGTCCCAAGCACTGTGACAATGGGCCCTTCAAAAAGCCGCATCCCGGCCTCCATCTCCCCCTCAAAATCCTCCCGCCCAAGCTGGTTCTGGAATGTGTAGGTGTGCGGCTCCCCCTCGAACACATGGGCTGTCGCCAGCATGATGTCCCCTTTGGACCCGCAAAGGGTTCCCGCCTTTCCCATGACGGAGATGGACTCGAAAGTCAGGGGCCCGTCCCCTCCGGCCGCGGGGGTGAGAAGCTCGTCCATCACTTCAAACGCCTGGGCGCCGAACGCGTAGTCAATGACAAGAAGGACAGGCTTTTTTTCAAGGCACTCTTCTTTGGCAATGGCAAGGCCCGGGGCAAAAGCAACCTGGCAGGCTTTCTCCATAGCAATGATTTGACAGTCAATATGCATGGGCGAGGAGTCCGGCAGCTCGTGAAGCCCGTTTTTCCGGGCAATGGAAAGGATTCTCTCTTTGATGTTGCGCATCTCGTAGAACATTTCGTAAAAACCGCCCTCGGGCAGGCGCCTTCCGGTTTCCAACAGGGCCGCGTACCCGTACAGGAGATTCACAACACTGTGCATGTTGGCCGATATCACATGCAGGGGCCTGCCCTGGAGTCCCGCCTCCCTGATCCGCGCCTTGACGGTCCCGGCCCAGCGCTCGCCGTGGCGGTGGTGCCCCAGCATGTCCCGGAGGGCGGGGGAAAAGGAGACGATGATCCCGTCCTCCCGGTGCGCGTCCGCCAGCCTTCCCAGTTGGCACACGATTTCAAACAGGCCGGAATTGGAACTCTCCCTCCTCCCCTCCTCCATATTGGCCCAAGTGTCCTTGGTGTCCTGGTAGGTTCCTCCCACGATGCGGCTCAGATTCCACAGGGCCTGGTCCAGTTCCTTGCCGGAAAGGGTGTCTTTGCGGCGCACGTCCTCCTCAAGCCGCTGCCACTCGGGCAAGAGCGTCCCGTCCGCGTCCCGCATCTGAAAGCGGATTTTTTTCGCCTCGTGGTACATGAAGGTGAGATGGGTGAGAATGTCATACACTTCGGAAAGACCCCGGGTGAGCAGAAAACACATTTCGTTTTCGCTCACACGGTAGGAGGTGCGGCGCCGCTTGGGCGGGACGATGCGCTCGAACGAGGTTCCGCCGAGCTCCTCGGAGGCGGTGAGGACGATGCGGGAGCACGCCTCGATTCCCCGGGGAAGGCGGTCCATCACGTATTCCAGTCCCTGAAGCTCGATGATGCGCGGGTCGTTCATGGACCCGTAAATTTCCGGGGCAAGCACCCGAAGCGCCTCCTCGAGCTGCTGGCCGGAACGGCCCGTGAAACGGAAAAAGCCGCGCAGGGCGACAGCATCCGAGGTGGTCTTGAAAACACGGATGGCGATGCGGGCGCGCTGGGCCTTGGTGAGTTCGAGCACGGGAGTCTCCTTTGCGGAGGTTTTTTTGCGGGTTTTTGCGGATATTTGTTTGCCGGGACGGATTTTTCCTATACCGGCTCACGGTCGTCAAAGGGAAGTCCGGGAGGAGTTATAACGCGGTTTTGTCCGTGATTCAAGGAGGTTTTGCCCTAAACCGGCAAGCCGGAGAATTCAGAATTTAGGACTTAGGAGTTAGGAGTTAGAATAAAAAATCATTTTTTATTGTGTTTTTTAGTTATAAAATGGGCATTTCTCCTCATAGCGGCCGCGGTGCCGCAAGGTTTTTGAGATAGCCTGGGGTTTCAACCCCAGGACCACGGCACCGACATTATCTACGCAAAAAACGCGGATAATCCGGACATGGCGTCTAAGCGTCTTTCGCGAAACCGGTCTTGGGCCGCATTGGGTCCAAAGCCCTTTGCGGGACACGGGGGAGATTTTTATAAAAGAGGTAATTGCAAAACTCTAAGAAACGACAAATTTGAGGTAGGCCGGGGGGTTCCGCCCGAAGGGCAGGTTCACCCAACAGATAGGAATCATTTAGAAATGTTGGGGGAACCCGGGCCTTGCGGCCCGGAACCACCCAACCAACGCCTCATTTTGCAATTACCTCAAAAGACAGGGATTCGGGCAGGGAGTCCTCTCCCGGCTCTCCGCTTCATAATCCTTGCGCTATATCTTTTTTGATACTATTATGGCCCTCTTCGGCCTGCTTCAGCCAGAAACAGCCTGAATCCTGAAACTCTTGCGGGCGCCTGACCCGCCCGTGAAAAATACACCCGGAAACCCCGCCGTTTCCATGGACCGCTTTCCGGGAAACCCCAGCCGCCACGCCGAAAGGAGCCTTGCCATGCAGCGCCTGCCCGCCTCCTTCTGCCTCGTCCTCCTTGTCCTGGCCGCTTTCGCCTCTCCCGCCCCGGCCGAGGACAAACTCCTCACCATGTCCACCACCACCAGCACCGAAGACTCCGGCCTGTTGGACGTGCTTCTGCCCGCCCTTGAAAAAGACACCGGAATCAAGGTCAAAGTCATCGCCAAGGGCACCGGCGCCGCCCTGCGCGACGGCATGGACGGCAATGTGGATATCGTCTTTGTCCATGCCAAGGACAAAGAGGAAAAATTCGTGGCCGAAGGCTACGGCACCAAGCGCTATGCTGTCATGCATAACGACTTTGTCCTGGCGGGTCCTCCCAAAGACCCCGCCGGAGTCAAGGGGCTGCCCGCTGCCCAGGCCCTGGCCAAAATCGCAGCGGCCCAGGCCGTCTTTGTCTCCCGGGGGGATGATTCCGGCACCCACGCCAAGGAGCAGGAACTGTGGCGCGCCTCGGACACCGCCCTGGAAGAGGCCAAAACCAAGTTCGTGGCCGGCGGCAAAGAAAAAGAAATCACCCTTGTCCATCCCAAGGGCCTGGGCGCGTGGTATCAGTCCATCGGCCAGGGCATGGGCAAGACCCTTCTCTTCGCCATGGAAAAGCAGGGCTACACCCTGGCGGACAGGGGCACCTATGTGAAGCAGAAATTCGGCAAGGACGCCAAGCTGGATTTGGAAATCCTGTGCGAGGGCGATCCTGCCCTGTTCAATCCCTATGGGGTTATTCCTGTGAGCGCGAAAAAGTTTCCGCAGACCAAGGAGGCGCTGGCCACCCAGATGGCGGAGTGGCTGGTGTCCGCCAAGGGGCAGGCGGTGATCGCGGGATTCCAGCTTGAGGGCAAGCGGTTGTTTTTCCCTGACGCGGTTCCGGGAGCGGCCAAATAATCCGGACGCGGGTTTGCCCGGGCGCGGAGGGCGGAAAACTTTTTTCCCGATATTACTCCGCTATATGGGTAATGAGGGGACATAGACTGTTCCGCTCCGAAGGAGCGAGGCCAGAGGATTAGATTCTATGTCTGGAGAGGTAATTGCAAAACTCATAGAAACGACAAATTTGAGGTAGGCCGGGTGGTTCCGCCCGAAGGGCAGGTTCATCCAACATCTTGGAATAATGGTATAATTGTTGGGTGAACCCGGGCCTTGCGGCCCGGAACCACCCAACATAGGCCAATTATGCAATTACCTCTGGATTATCTGTATTTTTTGCGTAGATAATGTCTGTGCCATGGTCCTGGGGTTGAAACCCATAGGCGTTAACTTTCCATAGTGACATTTATGTTGTTATATTTGGGTGGTTCTAATAGAATTCCAAGTGTTGGGTGAACCCGCGCGCGAAAGACTCTTTTGACACAACATAACTCCTTGGCGCGCGCGGAACCACCCAAGCTACATGTAATCCACTGATAAAATACTGATGTAGGTCGGGTGGTTCTGCGCGAAGCGCAGGTTCACCCGACAATATCCTCATATATTTTTCACCAAGAA
>JAGVGH010000281.1 GCA_020057225.1 Desulfobacterales bacterium
AGGTTCACCCAACACAAAGGAATCATTTAGAAATGTTGGGGAACCCGGGCCTTGCGGCCCGGAACCACCCAACCTACGCCTCATTTTGCAATTACCTCACCAAAATGCGGTCCAATCCGTACCACCTGCTGAAAGCTTCCGCTCAATCTCCCTCTCCCTGTGGGAGAGGTCCGGGGTGAGGGCATACCTTGTCTGATTGCAAGTTGGCATAAGCCCTCTGTTTCCAGAGGTGATTGCAAAGGAACACGTCACATCCTCAAACCCTCTCGCGCGGGACACCTGCCCATGCCAGACGAACATCCGGAATCCTTCAAGCGTCCCCGAATCTCCACGCCCGGATTTTTACAGCGCGACGCGTGGCCGCTTACCGCCTGCCTCCTCATCGCGGCCCTTGCCATCGCCTGCCAGTATCCCTCCCTTCACGCCCCCTTTGTCAGGGAGGATATGGACCGCTTCGCCCAAAATCCCCAAACCCACCTCGAACAGAAAGACCGGGCCAAACTTCCGGGGTTCCTAACAGGGCCAAGACCCTTGACCATGGCCTCCTTTGCCGTAAACCACATCCTCGGCGGGCCCGGCACCACCGGCTATCACGCGGTGAACATCACGGTCCACGCTCTTTCCGGGATTTTCCTTTTCCTCTGCCTCCTCGCCCTTCTTTCTTCCCCGGGCCTTGCCGGAATCTACAAGGCCCGCCGCCTCTTCGCCTTTGCCGGAGCCGCCCTTTGGGCGGCCAACCCTGTGCAGACCCAGGCGGTTGCCCAGGTCTCCCAGCGCGTCCTCTCCATGCAGGCCATGTTTGTAATCCTCGCCGTGCTGCTCTACGCCCGGGCGCGCCTTTCCGGCGGCGCCCTGACAAAGGCAGCGCTCTTTACAGGAACCGCCCTTGCCGGGACAGCCGCGCTGCTGACGCGGGAAACCGCGGTCATCCTTCCCGCGCTTCTCTGGCTGCACGAGGCGTTTTTCGTTCAAAACCTGTCTTCCCGCTGGCTCAGACGCTGGTCCTGGCTTTTCCCGGTTTGTCTTGCGGCGCCCGCCGCCCTTGTCTTCCTGGTCCGTTCCGGCGCGTTCTCTCCATGGACCTCCCTTTTTTACCCTCCGGACGGAATGAGCGGCATCACCCGCTTCCTCACAGGCTTCCGCGTGCTCTGGGTTGTTTTCGGCCTCTTCCTCTATCCCCACCCCTCGCGCCTTTCCCTGGACCACGCGGTCTTCCCTTCCAGAAGCCTCCTGGACCCTGCCACCACCTTGCCCGCGGTCCTGGCCACCGTGCTTCTGCTCTCCCTGGCCGTTGTCCACGCCAGGGAGAAGAAAATTTTTTCCTTTGCCGTTTTCTGGTTTGTAACCGCCCTGGCCCTGGACGCCCTGCTCCTTCCCCTTGACCTGGCCATCGAGCCCTTCGCGTACCTCCCTTCCATGATGGCCGCGCCCGCCCTGGTGCTTCTGGCGGGCAGGATTTTCAGGGCGAGGGCAAGCCGGTTTGTCCTTTTGTGCCTGGGGCTGGCGGTTCTGATCCCCTGGAGCGCGATCCGGAGTTCCATATACCGCGTACCCTCCATGCTGCTTCGCGACAGTGTTTACAAAGAGCCTTTTATTCCCAGACCCCATTACAGCCTGGGAACCGCGCTTCTCAGGCAGGGCGCGGTTTCCGGGAAAACCAAGCGGGAGGCGTTGAAAGAACTGGAGCGCGCGCTGGCGCTGGATCCGAAATATCCGGGCGCCCATGAAAGCCTGGGCATCGCCCTTGCGGAGGCGGGAAGGAGCGCGGAGGCCGAGGCGCGGTTCAGGGAGGCCCTGGAAATACGTCCCACGCCCGGGGCGCGGACCAGTCTCGCCAGCATGCTGGCGGCCCAGGGCAGGCTGGATGAGGCTCTGTTGGAGTACAAGAGAGCCATTGGCCAGGAGCCGGGGTTTGTCCAGGCGTACGCCAGCGCCGCGCGGGTGTTGTCGCGGATGAACCGCCAGGAGGAAGCCTTTGACCTTTTGGAAAAGGCCATCGCGCTCAGTCCGGAGGATCCCGGGGTGAACAGCGACTACGGCACGGCGCTGTTGCGGCTTGGAAAGCGCGAAGCGGCGGTCCGGCAGTTTGAGCGGCTTGTCCGGCTGGCGCCTGGTTCCCCGGACGCGCTGTCAAGTCTTGGTCAGGCTTTGGCGTTTAACGGGCGGCCGCGGGAGGCTGAGGAGGCGTTGAAGAAAGCGCTGGCAATAGCGCCCCGGCATTTTTTGGCCAATTCGAGCCTGGGGCTTTTGCTGGCGGGAGGCGGGGACTACGCCAGGGCGCTGCCGTATTTGGAGGCGGCGGCGCATATCAATCCCAGGGATGCCGAGGCGTTGAACAATCTGGCGGCGGTGCTGGCGAAGCTGGGCAGGTACGAGGAGGCGCTGGCCTATTTTGAGAAGGCGCAGGAGAAGAGTCCGGAGGATTCGAATATCAGGGCGCAGATCGCGCTGGTGCGCCATATGCTGGGGCGGGAGTAACCGGGTGCGGGGTTCGGCGCGATGCGCGGGGCGGATCAGGGAAAATGGAATGCTTTGCGCCAAGCCGCAATCAGGCGGGGCAGTTGCAAAAGAAAGCGTAGGTTGACTGGCTCCGGGCCGCAAGGCCCGGGTGTGCCCAACATTTCCGATTCGGGCGTATGTCCTCTCTGGAATACTACCTGCTTTCATCCCTCCGGTTCAAGCGGGATTTCGCGGCGGGAAGTGTTTTTACCTACGCCGTGGGCGCCGGTGAGCGCGGAGGGGTGTCCCTGAATAAAAAAGTCCCGCGGAAGCGCGCTCCCGCGGGACCGGGGGGTTCGGACCTTTTAATCAACGCCTTGGCGGGCGCCCTCCTACCAGTTTTCGCCCAAAAGCTCATAGTATGCCTGGGGATGCAGGCAGGCCGGGCACTGCCTGGGCGCCTCGGTTCCCAGGTGCAGGTATCCGCAGTTGATGCAGCGCCACACCACTTCGGTATCCCGCTTAAACACCCTGTCGGCCTTGATGTTGGCCGCGAGATCCCGGTAGCGCTTCTCGTGCTGCTTCTCCGCAACGGAAACGGCCCGGAACGCGTCGGCGATTTTCGGGAACCCTTCTTCATCCGCAACCTTGGCAAAGCCTGGATACATCTCGGTGTGCTCGTAATGCTCACCCGCCGCCGCGGCCAAAAGGTTGTCCAGGGTGGGGCCGATTACGCCCGCGGGAAACGACCCGGTGATTGACAGCTCGCCACCGTTCAGAAATTTGAAGAACCGTTTGGCGTGCTCGCTTTCCTGATGGGCGGTTTCTTCAAAAATCTGGGAAATCTGCACATAGCCTTCCTTCTTGGCCGCGCCCGAAAAATAGGTGTAGCGGTTGCGCGCCTGGGACTCCCCCGCAAAGGAGGCAAGCACATTCTTTTCGGTCTGGCTGCCTTTGAACAATGCCATTGTCTTCTCCTTGTCCGTATCTGTCACGTGTTGCGTTTGGGTTACAGGGGCCGGTCCTGCCCTGGATCTGGCGGGACCTATTCCTCAATGCTGATGGCCTTGGCACCGCACTCGAAGGCGGCCTTTTGGACCTTGTCCTCCAGGTGTTTGGGCACAGGGTCCTGAATGACCGTGCTCATGAGCGTGTTTTCATCGTACCGGAACACCTCGGGACACACGAGATTGCAGTTCCTGTCGCCCATGCAGAATTTAGGGTCAACTTTGGCGCGCATTGCTTTTTTTCCTTTCCTTGTCTAAAGTGGTTAGAGGCTGGCCGTATTTTAGGGTTTTTTCTGGAATTACACAAGCCCGGCTTTTTCGGCCAGGAACAGGAAGGTTTTCATGGCCTGGAGCATTTCCCCGTGGTAGGCCGGGGATCCAAAGGCGTAAATGCCGTATCCGGCAAGATCGTTTTTGTTTTTGATATTTTTGGAATCCTTGAGGACAGTTTCGGCGCTATCGAAGCGCAGTCCCCCGGCGACGAGTTCGGCGATTTTGAGTGTGCCGCCGGTGCGGGAGCAATAGACGACCAGAGCTTTGGGCATGGATATTCTCCTTGTGTGAGAGAGGGATGTGTTGTTAGCCCGCGTCCGTGTTTTTTGAGGCGGACGCGGCGCGCGGGGCGCTGAGGGATGTCGCGGGGAGATGAAGCAAGCCCTGCACCAAAATAAAACAGGAATCATTATCAATTGAATTTTTTCCGGCCGTCAGGCAAAGGAGCCTGTCCATGAACGCGTCCCGCTCTCCCAGGGAGCCGGAGCCTTACAGGGGTTTCGAGCAAGGCCCTATCCGTCCTCCCTCCGAGGCAAGAAGCCTCCTGATACGGGTCACCCGCAACTGCCCGTGGAACCGCTGCGCCTTTTGTCCCGTGTATAAAAACAGCCGGTTCAGCGTCCGCCCTGTGGAGCATGTGCTCAAAGACATAGACGCCGTGGCGGAGTCCTTGGAGCGCATCCTGGGAAAGCCAGGCGCCTCCGCCCCGGATGTCCCCCGTCCGGGCGGAAACGGCGGCCCTCCCGCCGGAGACGTTGCCGCGTTTCACGCGGCCCTGGCCTGGCACGGCGACGGGATGGAATCTGTCTTTCTTCAGGATGCCAACAGCCTCGTTATCAAACCAGACAATCTTATCCGGATACTGGTCCGTATCCGGGAGCGTTTCCCCTGGGTGCGACGGGTCACCTCCTACGCCCGCTCCCACACCGTATCCCGCATTTCCCAGGAAGACCTTTCCGCCATGGCCGGGGCCGGACTCAACCGGGTCCACATCGGGCTCGAGTCCGGCTCCGACAAGGTGCTCGCGATGGTGGCCAAGGGCACGACCAAGGCCCAGCAGGTTTGCGCGGGAAAAAAAGCCAAGGCCGCGGGCATCGAGCTTTCGGAATATGTCATGCCCGGTCTGGGCGGGCGGGAGCTTTCGCGGGAGCACGCGCTCGAGACCGCGGACGCGCTCAACCAGATCAACCCGGATTATATCCGCCTGCGCACCCTAGCGGTGCCTGCGGGCATTCCTCTGCACAACATGGGTCTCTCAGGCGCGTTTCAGCAAATGCGGGACGTGGAAATGGCGGAGGAGATTCTCTTGTTTCTCGAATCCCTTGACGGCATAACCAGCATGGTGCGAAGCGACCATATTTTGAACCTCTTTGAGGAGGTGGACGGCAAATACCCGGAGGACAAAGAGAGGCTCTGCGGAGTGGTGCGGAGTTTTTTAGGGCTTTCGCCGGAAAAGCGGATGTTGTATCAGGTGGGGCGGCGAATGGGGGTTTTCCGGGGGGTGGGAGACATGGCGTTCCCTGGGCGGCTGTCCCAGGCGGAGCGGGTTGTGGACAGGCTGGGGATAACGCCGGAGAACGTGGACAGCGTGATCCAGGAACTGATGGCGCGGTTTATCTGATTCCGCTTCACGTTAGGCCGGGCGGCACAGTCTCTCAACCGGGGGAATTCCGGCGCTGTAACAACGCGCAACTTTTTGACGGGGAAACAGAGGCATGGCCAAACTCGCGGTAAACGTGGACCATGTGGCGACCCTCCGGCAGGCCAGGGGAGTGGCCTATCCCGATCCGGTGGCCGCCGCGGTGATTGTGGAAATTGCAGGGGCTGACGGCGTGGTGGTGCATCTTCGGGGCGACCGGCGCCACATCCAGCCCAGGGATGTCCGCCTCATCCGGCAAACAGCCCGGACCAAGCTGGTGCTGGAAATGGCGGTGACGGCTGAAAACCTGGAATTCGCCCTTGAGACGGTGCCGGACCAGGTGACCCTGGTGCCGGAGCGGCATGATGAGATCACAACCCTGGGCGGGATGGACGTGGCCGCCGGGATGCGGGAGGTCGAGGAGGCCATTGCCACCCTCAACAACGCCCGCATTCCTGTAAGCCTGTTCGTGGACCCCTCGCCGGACCAGATGAAACACGCCCACAAGGCGGGCGCCCAGATTGTCGAGCTTCACACCGGCGCGTTCTGCGAGGCCGCGGGCCAGGTCCGCCGCGCCCAGGAGCTTGAGAAAGTCGTAACCGCCGCGCGTTACGCCCATAAAATCGGGCTTCGCGTCCACGCGGGCCACGGGCTGTGCTACCAGAGCGTCCAGGCGTTCTCCGGAGTAAAGGAGATCGAGGAGTTTTCCATCGGCCACAGCATTGTTTCCCACGCGGTGTTTGTGGGGCTTGACCGGGCGGTGAAGGAGATGCTGGCTCTGGTGCGGGCGCTGTAGCAACAGAGCCGGATTGCTGGTGCGTTTGTCATAGGTCCGCGCCGATGCAACGCGCCCCGCGGTTGGCTTGGGCGCATGTGCAATCTGCTGTCGTCCCGGCAAAAGCAGGGGCCCATGTTTTTTTTTAGAGACACAGGCACCGGCTTTCGCCGGGGTGACGGCAGGCCGCTGGCCAAGAAGAACGGTCGAACGCTAGCGTTTTTAATAAAACCGTTCCGATACCCATGTGGTGAGCCGCGGCGGCGGCTCCGCGTGCGTCCCTTTCCCGCAGGCCGGGAAGGGGGCTTTTTTATACCGTCCCCCTTCCTCCCTATACCCCGCTTCAACCCAACCCATATTCATGCTTGTGGAATCCGCGTTGTTTTTGGTAAAGTGCTATTCTGCGCGCGAGGTTTTTCCATTCAAAGAGCCGCTGATGCTTCTGGCGTGATTTCAAGCAGTTAATCCTTCATGGGCGCGGTTGTTCCAAAGGGACCGGCAATTCCGCGCCATGGACATGGGGACACCAGGATGGAAAACAAGGAACTGATAGACTTCCTAAAGCATGTCGGCAAAGACCCCTCCCGCCTCATCTTCGAGGACGAGCTGACAGGCATCCGCAACCGCCGCTTCCTGCTCAACTACTTCGACCGCAAGGTGGCGTGGGACTCGTTGGATCAAAACCCCGTGTCCCTGCTTATGATGGACATAGACTATTTCAAGAAAATCAACGACACCCACGGACACGGAGCAGGCGACCAGGCGCTCATCTACATCGCCAAAATCCTCAAGGCGGTGAGCGACAAGCGCGGCCTGCCCATCCGGTACGCGGGCGACGAGTTCATGATTCTTCTGCCCCGCCACCCCAAGGAAGTCGCGCGCAAGGTGGCCGAGGCCCTGCGCGCCCTTGTCCAGCGCAAACCCTTTATCTGCGAGGAAGCGGGCGGAGAACTGCCTATCACTCTTTCCATCGGCGTCGCCACCGCCCCGGATGACGCCCGCAGCGGCAAAACCCTTGTCCAGCAGGCCGACACAGCCCTCTACCAGTCCAAACAGGCCGGACGCGACCGGGTCACCGCGGCGGGGGAAGCCCCGCCCGAGGCCGTGCTCGCCAAAACCATCATCCACCAGATCGAGGAAACCATCCTTTCCGGCAGAAAACCCCAGCTTGCCCAGGTCACCGCCTGCCTCAAACGCTTCAGCGAGCGCGAAAGCCAGTTCGTCCTTGTCCAGGGCGGCCCGGGCATGGGCAAGACCGTCTTCCTCGAAACCATCGAGGCCAATCTCGCCAAAAGCAAGGTCAAACGCATCACCGTGGCCGGACAGCCCCAGGAGCTGTTCCGTCCGTACTGCCTTGCGACCAATATCGTTCTTTCCATCCTCAACCAGCGCCGGGACATGGGCGCCGGGGTCATCGAGCGGCTCGACCCCGAAGATCTGGGATATCTCTCCCACATCCTGCCCCAGCTTGGAGGCTCCGCGGCCATCGCCGCGGCCGACGAGTCTGTGGCCCGCGCCAAAATTTTCAACACCCTTCTGGACTTCATCCCCAAACTCCTGGAAAACCGTCCGCTCATCCTCCTGGTGGACGACATGCATTACGCGGACGAGGCCACCCTGCACCTGCTCCGCGTTCTCATCAAAAAGCGGCCTATGCCCCTTTTCATCTGCGGGGCCACCGCGGAGCCTAAAACCGGAGACTCCGACCCCGGGCCCCTCGATCGCTTCATCGCCGCCCACGGAGAGGAAACCGGCATCGAACAGGTGGCGCTCACCCCGCTTTCAACCGACGACATCGCCTCCCACATCCAGCGCCTGTTCCCGGGGATCCGCATGCCGGACGAGGTTCCCCAGGACCTTTTCAAGGCCAGCAACGGCAACCCCCTGTTCCTTGCGGAAATCCTGCCCAAGCTCGTCATGGACAAAAAAATCGCCCTGGTGGACCAGCGCTGGACAATGGCCAACCTGGACGGGAACTACCTGCCCAGCTCCATCGAGGAAATCATCGCCCAAAAGGTGGCCTCCCTGGACGAGGAGAGCCGGAGGCTTTTGGACCACACCTCGACCATGGGAGAAAACGTCACCCTCTCGACACTCACGGGAAGCACCGAGATGGCGGAGTCCCGCGTGCTCGAGTTCCTGGACCAGGCCGTGGCCCAGGGCCTCATCACCGTGGATTTCCAGATGAACGACGAAACCATCCGCTTTTTGGGCAAGCGTGTCCGGGAATTCATCTACGGCAACATCAACGACGAGCGGAAGGAAGAACTCCACGAGCATATCGGCAACTACCAGGAAGGACTCTTCGAGAAATCCCTTCTGCCGTCCGCCGCGGCCCTGGCCTACCATTTCCAGCGCTCCGCCAACCTGGACAAAGCCCGAAAGTACGAAAAGCTCCAGAGCGAGCACAACGCCAAGGTGTTCAACGCCCAGGAGGCGGCGCGCTACACCGGCGACGCCGCGGAGGACGAGTCGGAGGAGGCCGACGAGGCCGACGCCTTGAGCGAGAACGCCAAGGCTCTTTTGCCCAAGATTATCCGGGGGTTTTTGGTCTCCATCCGGAACATGAACCTCTACCCCAACGGCAGCGCCATCACCGACAAAACGATGGCCCAGTTCAAGGAGGTCTTGGACGCTATTCTGGAAGACCATCCTTTGGTCAACATGATCCTGGACCAAAACATTCTTGTGGTGAACGGCGAGGAGATTCCCCAGGACGACTTCCAGTCCATGGCCGACGCGTTTTTCAAGCTCATGCGGCGTCTCGAGCTTCGGGGTCTGGTGTTCCGGCGCGGGGTGTCTCTTGAGAATATCACCGAGGTGGTGGCCGCGGCCAGCCGCACGGACAAATCGGAAATCCGGGAGGATTTCTGGAGGGACTTTATCAGGGCCAAGGGCATCAACGGGATCAAGCTCAAACAGGTCAAGTACACCCGGCTCAAAGACCAGTCCATGGCCAGGCAGGCCCTGGGGGACGAGTCCCCTGCCGCCGCGGAGCACCAGGACGAGGAGCTTGGCCCGGAAGACCTTCAGATTGTGTACAAGGTCTCCAGGGCGCTCTTGAGCGCGTATTCGAAAATCAAGCTCTATCCTGCGACAGGTCCGGTGGCCACTGCGGCCATGGATCTGCTTTTTACGGAGATGATGGAGTTTTTCAAGCGCACCCCGGTGCTCACCCTCGCCCGGGTGGGGGAGATGCTTTTGGCCAACGGGCAAAAGCTGGACGCGGCGGAGCATGACAAGGTCTCCGCGACCTTCCGCAAGTTTTTGGAGCACGCCCAGCTCAAGAGCCTGACTTTAAGCAAATACACCAGCCGCGAGGAAATCGTCAAATTTGTCCAGGCCGTTATAACCCCTCCCGGCCAGGGGCTTTCCTCCGCGTGGTGGCTCGAGTTCGCCAAGGACCAGCAGATACGCGGGCTGCTTTTTGACCAGAGCGTTTACGGCGTGATGGGCGAGGCCATTTTGGCCAATCTGGCGGCCGCCGCCCAGGCCGCCCAGGCCGGAGAAGGACAGGAGGGGGAAGAGGGACAGCCCGGGGAGGCTCCCGCCGAAGAGACGCCCCCGGAACAGGCGGGCGAGGACATCGTGGTCCGGGACGCTCCGGCGGCGGAAGAGGAGGACGACGGCAAACTGCCTGCTCCGGAGCGGTTTGGCGCTGTCATGCGCGGCCTTTTTTCACGCGGCAGGGAAAAAAGGTGCAACATACTCGCCAAGCGGCTTTTCACCATTTATCCGGAACTCCAGCCCGACCAGCGGCAGGCGTACCTTGTGGCGTGCAGAAAAGTCCTTGAGGCGCCGGATTTGGCGCCCAGCGCCCGGTTCGCCCGCATCATCGCCGAGCCCATGTGTCCCGCCTATCTGGCGGAAACCTACGGGATTCTCATCGAGATAGGTTCCCTGGTTCTCCACAACTGCGCCACCAACTGCGTGCGCGGAGGCGACTACGGCCTGGCCTGCTGGCTGTACGGCCAGCTTGTCCGGCGCGTGGAAAACCCGCCGCCCGCCCGGGCCGGGGAAGACATGCCCCAGCCCTTGTCCAATGAGCTGGACGGGAGCATCCGGGACATCGTCATCGAGGATTTCATTGGGGAGAACACAGAGCGCCGGGAAGGCGCGGCCCGCTTCCTGGGCTGTCTTGGGATGGACGCCCTGGGGCTGTTGTTCGATATTGTCCGGCTGCAAAAGGACTTGCGCGCGCGGGCGGTTGCCGCGGCGCAGATTAAGCGTCTTGGGCAGGAGGCGGTGGAGCGTTTCAAGGCGGAGGTGGTCACCGAGACCACAACGCAACGCAAAATCCGTGTTCTGGAGATTGTGGACACAGTGACGCGGGATGTGGCCACGGAGCTTGCCCACGCGGTGTGCGACAACAACGCGAGCGTCCGTGAGGCGGGGTTCAAGCTGGCCGCGCGCATCGGGGAGGACGAGGGGGTGGTGCGGGCGCTGGCCGCGGGCCTTGCGGGCTCCAACCTGGACGCCGCTGTTGAATCAGCGGACGCGATGGGAAAAATAGGGCTTTCGGGCGCGATTCCGGCCTTGTCCTCGACCCTTCTCAACTCCCTGGACGAGAAGCTCCAGGTGGCGTGCCTGACGGCTTTGGGCCGGATAGGGCACGGGGACGGGGTTCTGGCATTGGCGAAGGTGCTCAGGAAAAACGTCTGGTACGGAACCAAGAAGAAGTATTCGGCGGATATCCGGGCGCTGGCGGCGTATTCCCTTATGCGGATTGGGACGGCGGCGGCCAAGGCGGAGCTTGCGGGATGCATCAAGGACAGCGAGCCGCGGGTGCGGGAGGCGGCGGAGAAGGCGGCGAGGTGAGGCCGGGTTTAACGGAGTGAAAGTTTGCCGCCGGAAGCAAACCAGGGTGACGGTAAATATTTCTTAACGATTGAGGCAATCGCAGAATTGGGTGCAAGTTGGGTGGTTCCGGGCCGCAAGGCCCGTGTGTACCCAACCTGCGCCTCATTTTGCAATTGCCTCTCTAAGCAGCAGATTTTGACGTAGGCCGGGTCAAGCGCGGCGGACCCGACAGACGGATGTGTAACCGGGAAAAAACCGTGCTTGGTGTCGGATCCGCGCTTCGCGCTTGATCCGACCTGCATCAAACTGGACGTTTTGAGAAGTTTTGCAATTACCTCTATAATATCCAATTCCGCCGCCCCGTCCCGGGCGGAATAACGAACCGCGCCCTGGAGCGCCCGCCATGTCCCGGAAAGGCGCCGCATCTGCCATATTCTTTCTCGCCCTTTTTACGCTGTTCAACAGCGCATGGGCCTTTCCGCCCTCCTACACCGACAAAGTCCGCGAAATTCCGGATATGACCCAGACAGAGCCGCTCTTGCATCTTCCTGGAGGCGGAAAACAGTTCTGCGCTCCAGTGGCGGTGTCCAACTCCCTCATGCTCCTCGCCCGCCAGGGATACACCAAGCTCGTCCCGGAGACGCCGGACTCCAAAAAAGCCCAGGCCCTGGTGGCCGGGCTTCTGGGGAGCAAACGCTATATGAACACCAACCTTAAAAACGGCACAGGCCCTTCCAGCGTCCTTGCCGGGGTCGCCCGCTTTATCCGGGACTGCGGCTACGACTTCCAGTACCTGGGCTACCAGGGATGGCGCGGGCACCAGGACAGGTACAGAACCGGCGTGGAAACGCCCAGGCTGGAATGGATAAAGGAGGGTCTTAACGGCAAATCCGCTGTTTGGCTCAATGTGGGCTGGTACAAGCACGACCCTGTCAAAGATGTTTACAAACGCGTGGGCGGCCACTGGGTCACCCTTGTGGGGTACGGGGCGGACCACATGGGCCGCGAAGTCCCGGACATGCTCATCATCCACAATCCCGCCAGCGAAGGCGGCGGCATCATCAGCCACGAATACGCCCGCGCCGTACACATTGAAAAAGGCCGCCTCCAGGTGGCCCCCAAAGGCCAGAGCCTTGACGCCGCCGGATTCCTCAAACTGGAGGGAGGGATGCCTGTCCGCGACAACGCCGACTGCGCCATCCTCGACGGAGCCATCGTGCTCCGCATGTGATTTCTTTTCCCGCTTCCTCCCCCATCCTATTCCCCAAGTCAATACACCCGCCGGGCGATGTGGACAACCTCCTCCTGTTTTGGTCGTGAATCCCCGGGGGCCGCATTTTGGTATGAGCGGCCACCGGGCCGTCTTGAATCGGAACGGAATTACGGCAAACGCTCTACCTCTGGAAAAAAGGGGCCCGGTCCAGACCCATGCCCCGGAACACAGGTCTCCCGCATCAGGGCAGGACAAAGCCGTAACCCGCGAGAATATCCCGCGCGCCTTTTTCCAGAAGAAACGCCGCGAACTTTTCCGCAAGAGCCTTGTTGGCGGCGCCCGCGCAGACGGCCACCGGATAGAGAACCGGCTCCCCCAGGATGTCCGCGGCCACCCGCGCCTTGTCCTTTGCAAGGGCCGCGTCTGTCTTGTACACGAACCCCGCGTCCACCTCGCCCCTGGCCACGTAATCCAGAACTTGCCGGACGTTTTCCGCAAGGATGAACCTGGGCGAGAGCGCGTCCCATTTCCCCGCCGCCGTTAGCGCGGCCTTGGTATAACGCCCCGCCGGGACGGTTTCGGGGTTGCCAACGGCAATCCGGGCGATGTCCTTCTTTTCCAGGTCACGAATGCCTTTTACAGCGGCTTTGGATTGGGCGGGAACCACCAGGACAAGGGAATTGCCCGCGAAATTCTTCCGGGTCCCGGCCGTGACAAGATTTTTTTCCGCTGCCTGGTCCATGGTCTTCTGGTCCGCGGAGGCGAACACATCCACTGGAGCGCCCTGCGCCATTTGCTGCAGGAGCGCGCCCGACGCGCCAAAGTTGAAAACCACCTTGGCGCCGGGGTTCGCCGCTTCAAAGGTTTTTCCGATGTCCGTGAACGCGCCGCGCAGGCTCACCGCGGCGCTTACGGTGATTTCCTCCGCCGCGTTCGCGGGAAGCGCGGCAAGGAATAGAACCGCGGCCGCAATTGTTGTCCCGGCTAAAACCCCTGTTAACGTTCTTTTCATTCTCTCCTCCTTGACGTTCTTTTTACCGCTCCGGACCAAGCGCCCTGCGCGAGCCGACAAGGACGGCCATGCACACAAGGGAGGCGGCCAGGGAAAGAATACAAGCCCTGGGGTCGTCCCCGGCCTGGACCGCCTCGTAAATCGCCATGGAAAGTGTCTGGGTTTTTCCCGGCAGGTTGCCCGCCACCATGAGGGTGGCGCCGAATTCCCCCATGCCCCGGGCAAAGGCCAGCATGGTGCCGGCGAAAATCCCCGGCCAGGCCAGGGGAAACGAGATTTTAAGAAAAACAAGCGGCTCCGAGGCCCCAAGGTCCCGGGCCGCGTTCTCGTAGGTGACATCCACCTCTTCGAACGCGCACCGGGCGGATTTGACGATGAGGGGAAGGGAGACGAGCGCGGATGCCAGGACAGCGCCCTGCCAGGTGAACATGAGGGAAACGCCCAGGTGTTCATGGAGCATCCGGCCCAGGATCCCGTTGCGGCCGACAACCACGATGAGGTAATAGCCAAGGACCGTGGGAGGCAGGACAAGGGGAAGGGCGAAAAATGCGTCCAGCCATTCCTTGAGGGGGAAGTTTTTGCGGGCGAGGAGAAAGGCGAGGGCGACGCCGAGGAGAAAGGCCAGGAGGGTTGCGAGGGAGGCGACTTTAAGGGTCAGGGCGAGGGGGGTGAGGATGGGGGGCATGGGCGCTTGTCCTTTCCAAACAGGCCGCGCACGTTATATTAAAAAAGGAATAACGCCGCAAGGCTTTTTTTCGCGTTCCGGGCCGGTGGCTGGAAAAAACATGTCGAAGGCCGCGTCCCGCAGGGGAGATGCCCTCACCTTTGGCGCGGGGAGACGGTTGCCGCCCTGAAGGGGCTGGGGATGCGCGGAACCCGCCCTTGCAACGCGAAAAACTATTGAATCCCCATTCTTTTTGTGGTATTGCATAGGGTATGAATGTCCGTCGGTTGATGAAGAAATACTCCGTCAAGACTACTCGGAGCGTGCTTTTTTTAAGGACGAATACATGCTGGTTTCACACATAAACGCGATAGAGAAAATATTGCTTGCCCAGAGCGCGGCCGCCTGGAACGCGGGCCGCCCCAACCTGAGAGGCGGGCCAAGGGAATGGTTTATACGCGACTTCCTTGAAGACCACCTTCCCTCCAACCTCGAAATCGGCCAGGGTGAAATTATTGATCAGGACTCGCGTCCTAACCCGCCACCGGCTGAGTATCGCCCCCAGGTTGATATTGTACTGTACAGGAGAGACCTTCCAAAGATAACGTACAGCCGTGACAACAACGCTTATTTAGCGGAAGGGGTTTTAGCGACTATCGAGACTAAATCGGCGTTGGATAAGGGTGAACTTGAAAAAGCGTGCAACGCAAGCAGTATTCATAAATCGTTGATAAGAAACCATCCAATATATATACCCGAAAATTTCAATTATAGCGATATTATATCGTATGTGATAGCGTATGATTGTCCGTCAACAGTTTCAACGGTTGCAAGTTGGCTGAAAAAAATTTCAAGAGATACAAACACACCTATTGAAAAGATGGTTAACATGATTATTATTTTAGGGAAAGGGACGATTTTAAGGCGAGATATGGCAAAATATATTATACCAGAAACTCCACTATCCGCTCAGGACAGATGGATTTATTTTGAAAATGATGAAAAAAATTTGTTTGCTTTATTCGCGCACATGATGCAAATTGTCTCTTATTTTACATCTCCACCGGATACGGCAGGGTACAGTCTTCAGTTCTCATTTGAAGAATTTAAAACAATATAGGAGAGATAATTGCAAAACTCTTAGAAACGACAAATTTGATGCGGGCTGGATGGTTCCGCCTGAAGGGCAGGTTCATCCAACACATAGAAATCATTTTAGAAATGTTGGGTGACCCCGTGCCTTGCGGCCCGGAACCACCCAACCTACGCCTAATTTTGCAATTACATCAGGAGTAAAACAATGAAAGTAGATATTTACCAGACAAAAAAAAGCCGGGGGCCCGCGAGAATAGGTATATTCTTCTCCCGGAAGGAAAAGAAGTTGAAACATTGCCGAAACATATTATAGAAGAAGCTGGCGGGTTGCGATTCGAAAAAAAATTGACATCAAGCCAGGCGAAAAAAGGATAGCGCTCGACAGCGACGAGGCGTTACGTAATTTGGAAACAAATGGATACCATATACAAAACGCGAAAATTGAGGTTGCCATAACCATTGACAGGCACAGCGGCTAGCCCCGCCGTAAACCCTCTGAATATCCGCCGCGGCGGCCCCTGTAAGGACATCCCAAGCATCCCTGCCGCCTTGCCCATGGCGCCTCAGTGACTTCCCTGGCGGGACTGCCTTGCCCTGGGCGGGCCGCCGGTCGCCCAATGCAAAACTTCATCCGGAAGAGGTAATTGCAAAATGAGGCGCAGGCTGGGTGGTTCCGGGCCTCGCGGCCCGGAA
>JAGVGH010000192.1 GCA_020057225.1 Desulfobacterales bacterium
CGCCGCCGCTCCGCCCCCTCCCGCTCCGCCGCCGCCGCCCCCGCCGGCCTCCCCTATCAGAACCGTGGGACAGCCCATCACAATCACCCCGCCGTGCGCCGTATTGTCCCCCATCCGCGCCGCGGGCCTGCCCCCGATAAACACCCCTGTGGAACCCATGGCGATCACATCCGGCGGACCCGCGCACACGCACATGTCCCCCACCACCGCCGCGGGCACGCCGCACACCAGCACGTTGGGCACACCCGGGCCGGTGATCGGCCCTCCCACATGGGGCACCGGCGGTGTTCCCGGTGTCACCATCGGGCAGGTGTGCATGTCTCCAACGCGCGCCGCAGGCTTTCCCATTCAAAACCTCTTGGACGCGCCCTGAAACCGCGCGCGCCTGTCACGCCCAGACCGGCCCGGCGCTCAGTTGATCTTTACCAGCGCCCCCTTGATTTCGCACAAGGCCCCGCCCGACAGCTTGGCCGTCATGCCTCCCTTGGCCTCCAGCATGGCTTTGGCGTTGATCTTTACCTGGGCGCCCTCCACATCCACCTTGGCGTTTCCTGTAATCTTCACATGGGGCGCCGTCATCTCGATTTTCGCGTCCGACTTGATCTTCACCCCGGCCGTGCCCGTGATATCCACAGTCTTGGCAATAACCTTCACCTTGCCCGCCTTGCACTCCACGTTGATGGCCTTGGAGGTCTTGTTCTCGATGGTGATGACCTTTTTCTCCGTGTCCAGGCTGATGGTGAGGTTTTTCCTGTAGTCCTTGATGGTGATCCCCGCTTTGTTGGAATCCTCCATCAAAATAAGATGCCCCTTTTTCGTCTTGATCTTAATGCCCTTCTGCTTTCCCCCGTGGCACGCCGTGTACTCGTGGCCGTCCTTGGTGATGAGCCGGATGACGTTGCCTTCCTTGTCGTCCTTGTCCGCCATGAGCAGGTTTTCCGCCCCTCCTGTCTCAAGGCGGATCCTCTTTTTCTTGTCGTCATATATCAGCGTGTGCCCGTAGGGCGTATAGACCATGTTGCGGATCATCTCATCGGGCTTAACGGGCGGTTTGTTCCGCTTGTTGTAAACCCTTCCGGTTATGATGGGCCGGTCCGGGTCCCCGTGCAGAAAATCCACAATCACCTCGTCCCCGGGCAGCGGCGGAAACTGGCTCCCGTGGTCCGCGCCCGCGTACCCGTCGCTCACCCGTATCCAGCAGGTGCATTCCGCAGGCTTGCTGCATTCCCGCTCCCAGTGAAACCGCACCTTGACCCTTCCCAAATCGTCAATGTAGTGCTTCTGGCCCGAAGGGCCCTGCACCTCCGCCGTCTGCACACAGGCCACCGGTATCTTATGGACAGGACACGGAGGCCGCAGGTCCGTTTCCACCGGAACCGCCAAAAACTCCCCTGAAAACACGACTCCGGCCTCGCCCCCCTCCCCGTACCGCAGAACCTGGGTCTGGGTGCCCCGCACCCGCACATCCGTAAGAACATACAGCCCGTTCATGGAATCCGCCGGGTGTTCCTTGATTTTCAGCTTGTGCCCCGCTGCAAGGCAGCGGAACCCGCCGGATCCCCTGAGCGCCCGCGCCTGGACAGCGGCCGCCTGCTGCCGCCAAAGGGCCGTGGTGTCTCCGGGGCCTGGCTCGCGGAACCCGCCGGGATGGGAGTACACTTCCAGTTCCGTATGCTCCCGGGCCGAGTTCATCGGCCTCAAATGCGTGTCAGGCTTTTCATAGTTGTAGTCGTTGAGCACAATCTTGCCGGTATGCACCCTGGCGTCCAGGCTCAGGGAGGACACCACCTCGATGTCGCTGTCCAGGGCGCCTGTCTTGACATGGTACTCCACCTCGGATTCCGGGGCGCACTGTACGCACGCGGCCTGCTGGTCCGCGCACACCATCACCTCGCGGTCCCCCCCGTCCTTGAAATAATAAAAAATCCCCTCCTCCGCCAGCAGACGCTCCACAAAAGCCATATCCGTTTCCCTGTACTGCACACAGTATTCCCGGGAAATATGGCCGCTCCCCGCCTTCATTTCAAAATCCGACCCTGTCATTCCGGCTTTTTCCAGCACATCGGACACAATGTCCGGCACGGTTTTGTTTTGGAAAATGCGGGACTGGGCGCGCAGGCCAAGGAGCCAGAAAAAGGGGTGGATGTCCATGGTGTAAATGGAATGGTTTTTTCCGACCTCCTCGATGGATGCCCGGGTGACCACTCCATGCACAACGCGGCGGGCGTTTTTCTGAGTGACTAAAATGAGCTGGGCGCGTTTTTTAACCAGATCCGCAGGCTGGACACTGGCGTCATCCGCCCGCAGCCGGACCTGGTAATGGTAGGGTGTGGACAGAGCCTCGGCGCCTGAAAAATCCAGCACCGAAAACTTCCCGGCCGCGGCCTTGAAAAGAAAACGGGCCGAATCGGCGGTGATGTCTGCCATGGGCTGACCTTTCCCTGTTGTCCAAGGCCCTTAGGGCCTTGTCATTCCGTCAGGCTCAGGCCGGGAGGCCCGCCTCGCCCTCCACAGGGGCGGGAGCGGGTTCGGGCGCGGGCAATGGGGGCAGGCTTTCCTCCATGCCGATAAACCCGAAACGGAGCTTTCCCCCGTCCGCGGCAAAGGCGAGTTTTTTTCCGCGCAGCGTTTCCTTTCTGCCGAGGGTCGCGAGCAGTTCCACAGAGACCATGGGCAGAACCTGGGAGTTGATCACATGGTCCACATGGCGCGCCCCGTTTTCCGTGACCTCGCACCGGGCGCCAATCCAGTCCACAAGGTCCTGGCCGTATTCCAGGGCCGCCCCCTGTTCCGCAAGACGCTTTTCAACGCCGCCCAGCTTAAGGCGCACGATGCGGGAAATGGTGTCCCTGCCCAGGGGGAAATAGGGCACAACAGTCATGCGGGCCAGAAGCGCGGGCTTGAAATGGGCGGCAAGGCCAGGTTTAATGGCCTCCACAACATCCTCGGCCATGGGCACAGCCCCTTCGGGCGCGCTTTGGGCGATTTGCCCGATAAGATCGCTGGCAAGGTTGGTGGTGAGGATGAGAACGGTGTTGGCAAAGTTGACAACCCGGCCCTCGCCGTCCGAGAGAACGCCCTTGTCGAAAACCTGATAAAAAAGCTCCATCACGTCCGGGTGGGCCTTTTCCACTTCGTCCAGAAGCACCACCGAGTAGGGCTTTTGCCGCACCGCCTCCGTGAGCATGCCGCCTTCCCCGTATCCCACGTACCCCGGGGGCGAGCCAATAAGACGCGACACGTTGTGCTTTTCCTGGAACTCGCTCATGTTGACGGTGACAACATAGCGCTCGCCGCCGAAAAGATGCTCCGCCAGGGCAAGGGCCGTCTCTGTCTTGCCGACGCCGCTGGGCCCTGTAAGGAGGAACACGCCCATGGGCTTGGCCGGATCCTTAAGACCCGCCTTGGACACCTGGAGCATCTCGCACAGCGCGGCCACCGCCTGGTCCTGGCCCACGATGCGCCGCCGGATGGAGTCCCGCATTCCAAGGAGTTTTCCCGCCTCGTCCCCCAGCATGCGCCCCACCGGTATGCCGGTCCAGTCCGCGATGACCGAGGCCACCACCTCTCCGTTGACCTCCGGGAACACCATGGGGTTACCGGCCTGGAACTCCTTAAGCGCTTCCATGGCCGCGCGCGCCCGCTCCAAATCCGGGGACGCGGCGCCGGACTCCCCGATGCTTTTTTCCACCGCCTCCACCGCTTCCAGATACGCGGCGACCAGATCCTTCTCCCGTTCCCAGCGCTCCGTCAGCCGCGTCTTTTCCGCCTCCAGGGTTGCCAGTTCCTCGTCAATCCTTTGAAGCCGCGCCCCTATTTCTCCAACAGGGTCCGCCACCGCCTTGTCCGCCAAAAGCGCGCTCCGCTCCCGGGAAAGGGCCGCGACAGCCTGGTTCGTGTCCTGAATGGCGGCGGGTGTCGCGTGCCGGGAAAGGGTCACCCGGGCCGCGGCGGTGTCCAGAAGGTCAATGGCTTTGTCAGGAAGCTGGCGCCCAGTGATGTAGCGCCGGGAAAGCGCGACAGCCGCGGTGACCCCCTCGTCGGTCATGCGTGTGCCATGATGCTTCTGATAGCTCGCCTTAAGCCCCCGGAGAATGGCGCACGCGCCCGGGTCGTCGGGCTCCGCCACCTTGACAAGCTGAAAGCGCCGGGCAAGCGCCGGGTCTTTTTCAAAATACTTTTTGTACTCGGTCCATGTGGTCGCGGCCACGGTCCTAAGCTCCCCGCGCGCCAAGGCGGGCTTGAGCAGGTTGGCCGCGTCGTTTTGCCCGGCGGACCCTCCCGCCCCGATAAGGGTGTGGGCCTCGTCTATGAAGGTGATGACCGGCTTGGGATAGTCTTTGATGGCCTGGATGATGTTTTTCAGCCGGTTCTCAAACTCTCCCTTCACACTGGCCCCGGCCTGCAAAAGGCCAAGGTCCAGGGAGATAATGTCCGCGTCCTTAAAGGCCGGAGGCACATCCCCCTGGGCCACCCGCAGGGCAAGCCCTTCGAGGATGGCGGTCTTTCCCGTGCCCGGCTCCCCCACCAGGATAGGGTTGTTTTTCCTGCGCCGGGTGAGAATGTCTATCATCTGGCGGATTTCCGTATCCCGGGCAAACACCGGGTCCACCTTTCCCTTGCGCGCCTTTTCGGTGATGTTCTCCGTAAATTGCGCGAGCGCCTCCATGCCGTCCGCGCTCACGCGTTTCTCTCCCGCCGCCTTCCCGGCCTCTGCTTTGGAGGATGCGGGCGTCTCCTCGACAGACCCCTCCAGACCCTGGGCAAACACCTTGGACAGTTTTTCCCGGCCAAGCCCGGGCCACGCGTCCGCAAGATCCCGGTATATTTGTCGTCCGGCGGGGGTGTAGAGGGCCATTAAAAGATGGCCGGAGCGGATTTTATCCTGGGAAAACTCGATGGAGGCGATGGTCCACGCCTGCTCCAGGAGTTCCAAAAGCCTTGGGGAAAACGCGGGCCTTCCTGTGCTGCCCGCGCGGTATCCGTCCAGAGCCACCGCCAGGGCGCCCCGGGCCTCGGTCACGCCCACCTCGGTTTTCGCAAACAGAACCGGAAGGTCTCCCTTGCCGTCATCCAGGCATTTGGCCAAAATGTGCTCGACCGTGATCTCATAATTGCCCCGGGACATGGCGAACCCCGCCGCCGCGTCGAGCTGGGACAGGCAGTACCGGTTGAGCTTGTTGAGCAGGAGCTTCACATTCTCCACAATCATGGTTCGCTTCCCCCTGAACCGCCCGGACCCGGGCCAACATTACCATTAGGACTCCGCCGGGTTGCGCTCCGGCGCGCCCTCCGCCCCGTCCGCTTGCCGCGGGCGGATCAGGCGGAACCACCCCTTACGCTAAGTTGCAATCAGCCATAACCGGAAAGGAATGCCGTCTCCCGCCGGGAGAAGGAGATTTAACGAGGGCTTTCAGCAACTGTTAGGGATTTCAACGCAACCTGGTATTACACCTGCTGAGAGCGGGACATTCTGGCGGGCCGGAACAGCACCCGCTCGTCCTTCCGCGTCCCCGCTTCCAGCCACGCCGTCTGCCCAAGCACAGGCCCCTCGCCCGGCTTTCCCAAAGACGTTGTCCGGATGCTCGGCCCTTCAACCACCACCACGGTCTCCCAGGCCAGCAAATCCGACACAAAATAACCAACAAGGTTCGTAAGCTCCCGGTGCTTCGCCCCCCCGGGCAAAAAACCGAGATACGCGTCGTAAGACATCGGCCCGAGCGTCACACGGAACGCGCCGCACACGTCCCGCACGCGTTCCCCTATCACCATGTCCATTCCGAGCCGTTTCCCGCCCCCGAGCGCGCACTGGTCTTTTCTCTCCAGCGGAATCACGCGCAAGGCAAACTGCGAAAGCGTGACCGGAATCCCCGGGAAATAATCCCGAAGCATGCCCTCGACCGCCCAGGCCGACCTCGGCCTGTGCCCCAGGGTCGCGATATACGCCAAAAGCCTTGAAGGCCGCGGGCGCGCCTCCCGTCCGTTTTCCCCGGTCTTCCGCGCGCCCGCTATCCCCAACAGGCACAACAATATCCTGGAAATTGTGTCCCGGCCCTCTGTTAGAAAACCCAAATCCGGCTTCTGCCAAATCCAGGCCTCATACAACAGCCGTATCAGCCGGTTGTTAAAGATATCGAGGAAATCCCCGACAGGCGCGTTTTCCGGATCCTCCCTGGAAAGAAGCACGTTCATCCACGGCGGCAACGGACCGCTTGTCCCGTCCAGCCCGCCCACATTGGCGCTCACCACCCATTGCCCGCCCTCTTCCCGCACCTCCCGCACTTCCTGGGTCGGAAAAGCAAGGCCGGGAGCGCTCTCGAACCGGACTCTCTCAAGGCCCGCCGCGCGGACAAGGAGATGGGCCGCCCACAAAAGACTCGTGTGCGCGCCTTTGGGCACGATAGACGTGTCCGGAGTGTTGCCCTCTTCCATCATATCAAGGCCTGCTCCCCGGCCAGGGGCCATTGATGGACCACCCCGCTGTCCCGCTCCGTGACCCGCAAATGGCAAAACGAATTGATGGCCACAAACATGGCCATGACCCGCGAAAACACGCTGGCGAACACCAGCAAATCCCCACGGTTCGTAAACTTCTCCTCGTCCAGCGCCACATCCATTGCCACGCCCCGGACCGGAAAACCCCGCATCATCTTTTCCACCGCCCGCGCCTCAACGCTCTCGACTCCCTCAATCCGCTGCCGGTTCGCCCGCGTCCGCTTCCTGTCATACAACAGCAGCATATTTCGAAGTCTGTCTTTGGTGTCCAGGGACATGTAGTTGAGCGCCAGACAATTCACGAGAGGCCAAAGCTCTCTCCCGTCCAGGCGCGGCCACGCGGCCAGACAGGGCACGGTGATGTTTTCCATGCCCACGGTATCAGGAATTCCCTCCAGGGGATGCCGCACGTCTCCGAGCCGGAGCTCCCTGACTGTCTTGTCGTTTCCGCACATCAGGTCAAGGGAAAGCACTTCCGCGCCTGTGCCCGGCGGCCTTGACAGAGAAAGCAACAGATTGGGCGCTCCGTCCACTCCGTGCCGGCGCCTTAGATGATAGTACCCGGGATACGCCTGCCCGTCCTCGTGGCGGTAGGAAAAAAACGGCTCGTAGGTTACCCTCTGGCCGCTCTCAAACCGCATCCCTTCCACACGCAGCACATGGTGCGGCACATAATGCCCGCCGCTGCCAAGGTCCGCCATGACCCGGTATTCCCGCCTACTGTCATCCACCCGGACGGGTTCTCCAGGTCTTTCAAACAGGTTCACCGCGGGCGCGCAGTGCGGCAAAAAATTCCCGGCCTTGGGCTGGACCCGCCACTCGGTATGCCCGGTGAGGAGCAGGTCAATGAGCACATCCCCGCCTTTGGTCCCGTCAATCCCCCTCAGAACGTCCAGGTCCAGAAAACGGAATTTTTCGGGAAAAAAGAAATACTCCTCCAACAAGCGGAAACCGGGAAAGGAAAGGTCGGGATAGGGCAACAGCGGCAGGTCTTCGCCCGGCCCTGTCACAGGCTGGGTGATGACCGAAGGGGGCAGTTCTGTTTCCTTGGCGTCCGCGTGCCGGACCGCCACGCCTGTCACGTCTGTGAGCAGCATGTAATAAAGTGTCAGGGCGAATCCCGGGTCCCCGTGCAGGTACAGGCGCAATGGCTCCTTTCCTGTTTTGTCCCACGGGATTTCCGGATTTGAGGAAGAGAGCCGAAGCCTTAAAGCGGTCCTTCCATCGGGCCGGGACACCAGGGCCGCCTCTGTCACTTTAACAGGCCGGACCAGGAGCCGGGACCGCAGCGAAAACCTGCACGGCAGGCCCGACGAGACAAAACCCGACTCAATGAGCGCCCCCGGAGCGATTTCCGTCGCAAGGGATGTTGCCCCGCCCTTGAGCGCCGCGTGAAGAATAACACTGGCTGGAAGCGGATACAGATAATGGGGCCATACAACCGAGAGAAGCTCCTGGGCAAGCTCTCCAAACTCATTGTCCAGGCGCCGGCGGATGCTCCCCGTGAGAAAGGCGAACGCCTCGATGAGCCGCTCCACATAGGGATCCCGCTCCCGCACGTCCTCAAGCCGCAGGGCCTTGGCTTGTTCCCGGTGCCGGTCGGCAAAGCGCGGGGCCTCTTCCAGAAAATAGCGGATTTCATCCTCAAAAAAATCTATGAGAGTCATGTCTCCAAAATCTCCGTGCCGCCGTCGGAATTGATGCGGGTCTTGAACTGGACTCCCTCCTCCTCGTACCCCCGCCGTACTTTGGCGGACACCAGGTAGGTGGCCCTGAACACCTTGTGCTCACTCTCGATAAGCCGGACCCGCACGTCCTCCAGGCGCGGCTCGTACTTTTCGATGGCGTTGGCGATCGCCCTGCGCACGCTTTCAAGGGAATCCGGAAAATCCTTGTAAACAACCGATATGTCGGGAAGCCCGTAATCAGGAAGGTGCGGAAGCGTGTCCCGCCGCGTGTTCAGAATCATCTTGAGATTGTTCCGGATAGACCAGGCAAGACCCGTAACCCCTTCCTTCTCCGAAGGCAGAAGGGGTTGTTTTAAAAGCCCCTCCAAAAAATCATAATAGGGATACACCCTCTCCCCAGCCATGGAACGCCTTTCCGGGCCCTCTTATTCATCCCGCAAAACCCGCCGCCTGACAACGCCCGGCCATGGAGGGGCAAAAAGCCCCCCCCATGGCCTTGTCGCCTAGCGGTCCTCAAGCCAAGAGTTCGATGCCTCGATATTTCCGTCTTTGAATGTCCATGTGATTTTCTCATACTGGAGGCTCACCTCCTCCATGTGCTTGTAACGCTCCGTGGCGGGATCGTCCACGTTCGGCATCCATGCGCGCACCTTGGTCACTCGCGCTTTTTCCAGCTTGTGGACAAAGTAGATGGTTTCCTTGCCGTCCTCCGCGATTTCGTACCAGCTCAGCTCAATGGCGGAAATCACTTTGCCGTTGCAGAGATAGTCGTACAGCTTGGGCGAGGATTTGTCGAAATTCTTGAGCACCGTGAACATCCCGTGGACACGGGTGCCGGCCGCTGTTCCGTTTTTGGGGTCTGTTGGAATATGCAACTGATGGTTAAAACCCAAAATCTCAAGCTGGTCTTCCCGGCCCTGAACCTTGGAGGATCCTGGAATCCCGTCCACCTTCATATACGCTGGCATTGGCATGGCTTAAGTCTCCTCTCCCTTTGGATTTGGGTTGCCTGCAGGACAACAGCCGCTATTTCTTTTTGGACATGCGCGACACCAGGGAAAGGTCAACATTCACACCTTCCACCTGGAAATGAGGGCGTACCCTCATGGAAACCTGATAATACCCCGGGTTGTCCGGATTCTCCGCCACCTCCACCTGGGCAGCCCTAAGGGGCCATTTGGCCTTTTGCTCCTCTGTCGGGCTCGGATCCTTGGTGACCAGCCCGTTTATCCAGTTGTTCAGATCCTTTTCCACATCCTCCCGCTCCTTGGAGCTTCCAATAACCTCCCTCTGCATCACCTTGAGATAATGCGCCAGGCGCGACACAAGGAACAGATAGGGCAGCCGCGCGGACAGCTTGGCGTTCGCGGTCGCGTCCGAAGTGCTGTACTTTTTGGGCCGCTGGGCGGACTGGGCGGAGAAAAACGCCGCGAAATCATGGTTTTTGTAAACCGTCAGAGGCATGAACCCGTTTTCCGCAAGTTCGAGCTCCCGTGTGTCGTCAATCATGATTTCCGTGGGTATCCTAAGCTGGGTTCCCCCCGCGGCCTCGTACACGTGAACCGGCAAATCCTCCACCTTCCCGCCGGCCTGGGGTCCGCGAATATTCACAGCCCAGCCGTTCTTGGCAAAAGAGCGGTTCACGTTGGCCAGGAAGGCGAAGGCCGGATTGCCCCAGAGATAATTTTCGGCCTTGCCAATCACGTCCTCTTCAAAATGGAAGGTTTTGACCGGATTCCCCTCGCCATACGGATGCCTCAGCAAAAACTTCGTGACCGCAAGCCCCACATACCGGGAATCCTCGGAATCTCTGAAGCTGTTCCACTTGATATATTCCGCCTGCTTGAAAATCCCGGACAAGTCCGGGACAGCGGCCAGCGCCTCCATGGATTTTTGCCCGAAAAACCTGTGCCCCACGGAGCTGATGAACGGACAATGCGTGGCGGCGGCCACCTTGGTGACGTTCTCCAAAAGCGACATATCCTGGGGCGAGGCGTCAAACTCATAATTCCCGACAATGCAGGTAAAAGGCGCGGCACCCGCCTGATCGTACTCCTGCGTGTACAATTGCCTGTACAGCCCGCTCTGAACCGTCTCCGGCGCCTCGGAAAAATCTTCCAGAAGTTTGGACTTCGGGCAGTTCAAAAGCTCGATCTTGATATTCGCCCTGAAATCGGTCCGGTCCACCGCGAACCTGAGACCCCGCCACGCGGATTCCAGCTTCTGAAAATCCGGGTGATGCATGATCTCATTGACCTGGGCTGTGAGTTTTTTGTCTATCTCCGAAATCACGCTGTCCAAAAAATTCTTGTCCAGCTTGTCGAGTTTGGCCTGCCCTGCCGTCACCGCCCCGACAAGATAGCTCACAGCATGCGCGAGCTTTGCGCTTGCCTCGTCGCCCCTGTAGGCCGCCTCCAGGCTGGACGCTTTTGCGGGAACCGCCAAATCCACCTTGCTCAAAAGCTGGTCCAGCACGCTTTCCGTCCCGACGGTCTTGTCTTCCGCAAGATTTTGCCCTTGCCGCTCTTCTTCCATGGCTTCCTCTCCTTTTCCCGCGGCCTTGTCCGGACCTATCGTGTTTCGCCAGCGCCTGTGACCGTCTGGAGCTTCTCCGCAAGCTCCGCGCTCAAGCCCTGGTCTTTCAGTATTTTCTCCAGCTCCAGACGGAACTGCTTGTTGTTGATGACCCGGGATTTCAAATCGTTGAGCAGCGCGCGCACCTGGGCCAGAGCTGCAAGCTCGGGCACGTTTTCCACTATCTTCTCGGGGCTGAAATCCTCCATGCCCTTGATGGCGAAATTCACGGCCCTCTCATCGCCCTCATTGCCTGAGAGCCGGTCCGGCACATTTGCGGTGAACCGGATGTTCATCTTGCCCATCACCGCGTCAAAATTGTTCTTATCAATTTCCGTTTTTTTCATCTCGGAAATATCCTCGTCGCTTTCACGCAAGGTGAAATCTCCCACAACCATTATCCTCTGGGGAAGCTCCACCTCTTCCATGGCCCCGCCCGTGTCTTTCACATACCGGATGTTGACACGGGACTTGGGGATCTCATTCTGGAAGCTGTCCTTTGCCATGCCCGCCCTCCTTGCGATTGGATGGTCCAGCCACGCCAAGCCCATGCACGGCGCCGCAATTCCTTAAATTTTCACCTTCGCCCTTCCACTTGCCTGCTCTCCTCCCTTTTTCGCGGCCCGGCCCGCCCGCAGTGTCCATGCCGCCTTGTTCCTGTGTCCTCTGACGCCTAAAACATAGCACGCTGATTGCACTAGATACAAGAGGATATCCAGTAATATTTGTGAAAATTCGCATACCTTTTCTGAGAAAAAGTACCAGCCAATTAGGAAAATTGTGCCTTCCCTCTGACTTTCACCGTCCTGCCGGACTCCCTCCCCGTTGCCCGCCCGAAGCCTGCCCCTTTTGCGCGCCTTTTCCCGGGTCTTCGCGGTTCTCCTCAACAGGCATGGCAAAACCCGGGTCAAGCCGCAAAATATCCGTATAGAGCCTGTCCTGCAGCTCCCTGGACACCGGGCGCGTGTCCCTCCGGCAGGCTTTCTCCAAAAGCGCCGCCACCTCCAAAAACAGCCCGGGTTCCCACCCGGCAAGGGAAACCGCCCCGGCCTCCTTGTACAGGTCCTCAAGCAGTACCCGCGCCTCCGAGACCCTGCCCGCGGCAAGATTGATCTTTCCCGCCGCAATCCGCCTGATAAACGCTGCCTTGGGAGAACGCGCCGTGGAAATCCCCTGCCGCAACAAGGCAAGCCCGGCCTCCGCGTTGCCGTCGGCGGCAAGCTCCCCGGCCTTGGCCAGCTCCGCCTCAAGCTCCGGATCCAGCGCCGTCCCAGCCTGCCCGCCCCCGCCCTTGGGCTCGGCCGCGCAGTCCTCAAGCCATGCCCGGGTCTCCGCGTCCGCAAACGCGAACCCGCCTTTGTAGGTCTTACACGGTAAATCCGGAACCCGCTTGATGAACCGCGCCGTTTCCTGGCGCACCGCCTCCGCGGCCTTGGCAAACTGCGGCCCGGCTTTTTTGAGCGCGGCGTGGCAGTGCCTCTGCAGGTCCAGCCAGAAAACCCCGTAACTCGAATAAAACTCCTCGCACCGTTTCACAACGACCAACGGGTCCGGATTTGAGAGAACATTTCTTAAAGCGTCCAGAATTTCTTTCCGAGGCGCCGGAATCTGCGTTTCAGCCGCGCCTCCTCCCGGCGATTGTCCCACCGGCTCCCACTGGGCAAGACGCAAAATCCGGTAGGCCAGGGCGTTGGAGAGGTCCGCCTCCCGGAGCGCCGTGGCGATCTGCTTGAGCGCCTGCGCCGAGTCCCCGGAAAGCGCGGGCAGCGCCACAGCGTCCGCGGCGGACGTTTGGACAGGCGCGGGCGGCGCCGCCTGGGGGGCAGGGGAAACTGCCGCGGCGGGAGGAGAAGTAGCGGCCTCTCCGGACACAGGCGCTCCGGCAGCTTCTAAGGGCGCGGCCTGCGGCGCGGCCGGCTCCGCCGCCGGAGCCTCCGCCTTGGGTGGCAAAGGCGGCGGGGCGAGCTTTTTTTCCATCTCTCCCCGGTATTCCTCCAGCGCCCCCTCGATGTGGGAGAGAACAGGCTGCTGCGAAAGGCTTTGCCCGCAAACCTCCCGTATCCTCACCAGCAGGTCATGGGCGCCGACAACCGCCTCCGCCTCGGAATCCCTGGGTTTGTCAGCGGCAAGAAAGGGCGTTATCCGGCCGTCCAGCATTTCAACCGCAAGCCTGCGGGCTTTGTCCGGCGCTTTTCCCTCTTTCAGGCGCGGGTAATACTTGCTGTCAAATCCCGATAAAATGCCGGCAAAAACAGCGAGCCCCGCCTCCAGGCCCTTGTAGCCCCTGGCGCGGAAGAGCGCCAGCGTCAGAAAACCCGCCACCCGGATATCTTTGGTTTGTGTTTCCAAAAGCGCCTGGGCACCCTTGACAATGAGCCCCCAGTCCACCGTCCCTACTTTGTCTGCCTCATCTTTTACCTTGGAATACTCAACATCAAATATCTTGTCCGCTCCCGCCGGATCCTCTCCAGGCAACGGCGCCAGACAGCGTTCAACCAAGGATTGAAACTCCGCCTCCATCTAGGCCCTCCCCAGGTTAAACCACCGGTTCTGAACATCGGCGGGCGCTGTCCTGCCCCTTGCCACGACCACCGGAGCCAAAGCGCCCTGCGGCAGCACCCACAACACGGGCCAGGTTTGACCGGTGAAAGTCCCCTGCTGGCCGCTGTCCAAGGACGCGGCCTGAGCCGCCGCCCCCCCTGCCTGGAGTTTTTCCCCGCGTTCCGGCAGACGGATGATGTCGGGCTCATCATCCCAAAACGCCGCCCTGTCCTCCAGGGGCTGGCTGTCCTCCTCAAAAAGCCGCACCGTGTCATCCGGGCCTGGAGAAAACCCCGAATCTCGGCCAGCCCTGTCTTCGCTCTGAAGGATTCCTCCCGCTCCGCCGTTTTCTTCCGCCGCGCTTCCGGAATCCCCGCAAGGCGCTCCGGCATCCGCTTCCTCAAAAGGCTTTTCGGCCCCCGTCCCAGGTTCCCCGCATGGCGGAGGCGCTGTTTTGTCGAGGTCTTGCTCCGCTGCCGCGTCCGCGCGGACGGAATCCGGCCCGCCTTCTTCAATATCTGTAAGACTTAGAACTTCCGCGGGTTCCTCAACTTCCTCGTTCTCCGCTTCCGGCGCGGATTCCGCCAGGGCGCATTCGCCGCTTTCCGGCTTGACCAAACCCTCGGGATCAGGGGCTTCCGACTCTTCGGACTCCGCCTCCGGCTTCACGGAACACGTTGCCGCCACGCCGCTGTCGGATTCCCCTGGTTGCGGACCGGACAGCGCTCTTTCCATAGAAGGCGCATCCGTTTTCAAAGCCCCTTCCGGCAGCGTCCCGCCTCCGGGAATCGCCTTGTCCGCCGCCTGCCCTTCCTGCTCCCCGGATCCCGCTAAACACGCGCCTTCGGCTTCCATCTTTGCATCCCGGCGCGTCTCCCGGATTACCGGCTCCACCGTGACCTTCCCATCCCCCAGCACCGTGTACCAGTCCTCGATGCTCCGTGCTTGGCACAGCGCGCGCGCCCGTTCCTCCATGTGCTCCCAAAACGGGGAGTGATACAGCACGGATTCAAAAAGACTGTCAGGCAAACTCTTGAGCACAAGAAACAGACTGAACGGAAACTCCCGTTTGCCGTCCGAGCTTTGCTCGATGACTCCCGCCACAAGCGGCGCCGTCTCTTCCGCCCTGTAAAGAAAACGCCAGCGCCCCTCCGGAATCTTCGCGCCTCCTGCCCCCGCAATCTGAAGCAAATAATTCTGCCACTGCCGCGCCTCGGGGGTGCGAACAACCGTGATGTAATCCATGTAAAGAGGCAGCTTCCCAAAAGCCTGAAGCGTGAACTCCCATTTGCCGCCTTTGCCGGATTTGCTGAAAACGCCTTTAAGCCACGCGGCCGCGCGCGACCAAAATGCCGCCAGCGCCCGGAACAGTCTCGGTAACAACCCGGGGCGCTTTTCCCCGTTTGCACCTTCTGTTTGACGTTGTTCCTGCCCCGCCATCCAGCGCTCCCTTGGCGCCGCCGCCCCGAACGGCGCGCGTGATTCCCCCCGTAAAATCACAGGGCCGCGCTGCCCGCCGCCCCGCCCGACAAGGCACTACGGCCATGAGATAGGACCCGGAGGCTCCTCGTCAAACCCCACCACAAACCGCACCGGAACTTGCACTTCTGACCGTGTCTCCAACGGATTGGCCATCCGCATCTCAAAGGCGAACCTGGAGCCCCCCAGACCCTGCTCTTTGGCGCCGCTAAAAGCCATATAGGCGAAAAACGCCAGTTCGCCGCCTGTCAACAGCACCTCCGACACAAGACGCCGGACATCATTATGGGCCTCGAAACGCGCGGATTTTCCGCTTGGCTTCCAATCCACCGTCCCTTCCCCGTGTTTTCCGGAAAACCGCAGTTTGAACGGATCGTTTTCCTTGTCCGCGCTGATTCCCTCAATCCTCATTTCCGTAAAAAGCGCCTCGCCCCCTTTGTCAACCTCCCCGCTTACAATCTCCATGGCAAGCCTATGCGTCCTGGCGTTGCCGCCGACATCAAACAAGAAGTTTTTCCATGCGACACAGGCGGAGAGAAATTCTTTTTGCGGAACAGTCAGTTTTTTCGCCACCGGCCCCCCGGCCAGCGCCCCTGCTCCTCCTATTTTGGCAAGAAGCGCAGGCAGCCCGTTTTGCTCATTGGTTAAAAATTCCCGCAACACACCCGCGTCCACGGTTTTGCACGAGATGCCCACCCTCCCAATACCCTGGTCAGACACGCAACGCCCCACGGCAAAGGGATACACCCCGTCGGTCCGGCCCTGCCAGGTATTCCTAAATCCCGGGAACGCCTTTGTGAATTCCCTGGATTTCCTTTGACAATCCTCATCGCAATCGTTGTCACCTCTATCGCATATACTCCTAACCTCTGTCATAAGAAGGTTCAAGCCATGCTCTCCCACCTGGGAGAGTCTCCCGGTAATCGGCTCGTCCGCCACCTCTGTGTCCGCGCTGAGCGCCCTCTTGAGACCTGCCAGGGCCTGAAAACCCGCCTTGATGCCCTGGCCTCCGCCAGCGGCCTTGTCAAAATTCCCGCAAAAACTCTCCGCGCTCCCGCCCAGATTTTGCATGGCGCTGAACATCAAGTTCTGAGCCTGGCCAATCTGAGCGGTATATTGGGAAGAGCCGAAAACCTTGAGCGCCCGCCGCACTTCGCGCTCCAGATTGCCCAGTTCCTGGCTGTCGCCCAAAACTTTTCTGACCGCATCCAAGTCATCCTGTTTGACGCTGGCCAAAAACGGGCCCAACGGCCATCCCGCTGTGTCAACGAAGACTCCCTGCTTTGCGGAAACACCACTGTAAAACGCCTTCCATGTCTGTGTCGCAAGAATGTCCTGACAGGGATTCGCCTGGGCAAGTGTGCTCCGCCAGTATTCCAAAAGCCCCTTATAGGCGCCGGCCATGGCCTCCTTGGCCGACGCCGCGGTTTCCGCAGGCTCCGGACGCGCCGGATACCGGTTCCGCAAATGACCCGTAAGCGTTTCGATCATCCCGGACCGCGCGGCCAGCCAGCCGGCCCGCGCGGTTTCCGGAGGCGTCCCGCCGGGCTGGAGAGGCCCGGCCGGCGCTTCATATCCGCTCATCATGTGCGACAGGGCTGTTTCCACAGCCTTTTTCTCCGCAAGCCACACGGCATTGTCCACTTGACGCGCCAGCGCGTTCTCAAGCCGCTGCTTATCCCACCCTGGCGCTGCAATCTGGGCCAGCGCTCCGGTTATCCCGGCTTTTTTCTCCTCCGCCCCCTGAACCCATTTCCGGCTCCAGGCAGTCACAAGATCCCCGGCTTTCAAGGGGTCCTTTGCCAAAATCCCCTCTTCCGTGGCGGTAAACAGCGGGCCATATTCTCCGCCCAGGCTGATAGCTTTCAGCACCTCCTCAATTTCCGGGTTCACCGTGCCGTCAGCTTTGATGAGATGACCGTAATCCCTCACAAAGGTTTGAAGTTCCCCGTTTATCTTTGTTACAGACTCCGCGCATACGCTGGAATGCCTGTTGACAGCCGGCGCCAAAACATGGGGACCTCTTTCGCCGACCGCCGCCGCCAGTTTCAGTTTCTCGTAATCCGCCACGCATTCTTCCCCGGCCTTTCCTTCCTTGGGAAAAACCCCCGACCCTACAGCCTGGGTGTAGTCCTCGGCGGCCGCGGCCAGAAACTCCTTTTTTGCCTCCAGTTCAGCTTGGGCGTTTTCCCCTTCCGGCTCCGCCGCCTCCAAATAGTTTTGATAAGTCCGGGAAGTGTTCATCGCGCTCGTTTTCACGCGCTCCCACTTGCCCAGCGTCATTGTTTCCCACCAATCCCGGAACTGGGTAAGGGCCCGGTGTGTAATCAGATTATCCTTATCCTCGGAAGGCGCCACCGTCTTGAAGTCAAGTTTCCTGGGATACACCTTCCATAAACGCTCCAGATCCTCCAGGGGAACATTCATCCACGCCTTGCTGCCCCCGCTAAGAACATTCAGCAACGGCCCGGGCCTTTTCTCTTTTGTGTCTTTGCCTCCGCTTATTTCCAAATAAGCCGCCATCGCGTCCCGAAGCGCATTCTTCTCTTTTGCGGTGGGCAGCTCATATTTGGCCATGTCCTCGTTGGCCATGCTTAAAAACGGCTTGAACAGGCAGCGCATGACAAGCGCGTCCTCTACAACTCCAATATCCTGGACAATGGAGTTTTCCCTTCCCCTTAAAAATCTCCCGGCGATTTTATCGTTTGAAAGTTTTTCGCGGCTTTCCTTGAGCACTTCCGCAATATCCGCGATTTCCGCTCCTGACTGGGGAGTGGCCGGATCTTTAACCTTCAGGTAGGTCCCGGCCACGCGCACCCGGCTCTCCATAGGTTCCAGAATTTTGGAAAGCGAACGGTGCCCGTTTATAAGAAGCATAGACCCGCCCAAAAACAGAAGGCTTCCTATAACGATGGATGCCAGCCGGAATTTCCTCTCAGCGGCGGCGGAAATCCCGCTTAAACGGACAAGTCCGTGTTCAATAAAAATCTTTTCATAAAAGTACCGGATGAAATAGGCCCTCTTCACAACAATGGAGGGATCGAGTTTCCCGTATCCAGGCCCGCGCATTTTTCCCGATCCCCGGGCAAACGCGTTCAAGAGAGCCCGGCCCTCCTGCAGCGCGCTTGAAAAATACACTCCACGCCACATCAGGGGCGGGTTATAGATGTCCTTCCTGAAAATGCTTGACAGATACAGGTTCAGGCCGGTTTCAAGCCGCTGGAACTGGCCGGGGAACGCGTATATCTTATCCGCCTTGTTTCCGGGCCTGGCCTTTTTCAGCCAGCGCAGGGACCACTGCTCAAGACGCGCGGCCTGGGTTTTCAGCTGTGAACGAAACTCTTCCGCGGAATACGGGCCTGCGCCAAGCTCGGGCCGGTCCCAGCCCAGTATCTGCGAGCGCTCATCGGGCGCGAGTTCCGAACAAAACTCGGCAAAGCCGTACACGAGGTCGAGTTTCGAGACCATGACGTAAATGGGATACTCGACATGAAGAAGGTCCGCGAGTTCCAAAAGCCTCTCGCGGATATTCTGGGCTTTCTTGCCAATCTCCTCCTCGCTGTCCTCCAGCAACGAGGTGGCCGGAATGGTGACAATCACCGAGTTGATAGGGCATCTCTGGCGGTATTTGGACAGCATTCCCAAAAAAGCCCGCCATTCGCCCCTGTCAGGGGCGGTTTCCACAGGCATGGACCAGCGGCCCGCTGTGTCAAGAATCACAGCCTCCTGCGCAAACCACCAGTCACAGTTCACCGTCCCCCCGCTTCCCTTGAGGGAAACATCTTCCAAGGTAAACTTCAGACCCGACTCCCGGAGTGTTGTTGTCTTGCCGCTTCCAGGCTCGCCGATAATGAGCACCCACGGAATTTTGTACAAAGAGATTTTCTGTTTCCTCAATACCGCCAGAGCTTCCGTCCATTTCTCCCGGAGATCGCCCACTGCCTCCCGGACCCTCAGCGCCAGATCTCCTTCCAGCTTCTCGCCGCGCCGCTTCTGGTAGTATTTCCATATTAGGTAAATACCAAGAATTACCAGAATTGCCGCTATAATTCCCCCTAAAAAAAGCAGCCCGTAGCGGATTCCAAAACGGCGCCACACGCGCCATATTAAAAAACAGACAGCCACCGCCACACCCCCCATCACCGGCCCGCCGGCTTTTTTCATAAAGGGGTTGCTAAAGAGCATGTTTATAAGCGCGCTTGGATTCATTGGCCTGTTCCGGGAGCGGTTACCGTTACCGCCACTTCATGGATCACCCTTGCTGCGTCATTCCAAAGCCACTGGCTCGCCATCGTGTATGCCCCTATGGAAACCACAAGAACCACGAGAAGCGCCATAAGACCAAAAAGAGGCGGCAGCGTTCTGTTCTCTCCCGGAATAGCCTTCTCCGCCCCCGGAGAAAGAACCCTGTCCCCGTCAGGGAGGCGGCCAGGGAGCTTCTCATACAGGATTTCCCTATACTCCGCGTTTCTTGTGTCGGTTTTCCGGAATCCCAGCGCAAGGCACAGATAAAAAATCTCGGCCAGGACCGGATTATCAAGAGCATGGGTTTTCAAAAGTCTAAAAAAATTCTCGCCCGCGACACTTTTCCCAAAAACCTCCATCTCCATTGGCCGGTCACGCCACATATCCTTATATTTCCATTTAGAAAAAATAAGCTCCTCGTCAATCAACGCAATAACTATATATATAATAGTGCGAATATGATTCTGCATGCCAGGCATTTCATCCATGGCATCCTGAACTGTCTCAAGCTCTTCGTACAACAAGTCAAACACTGCTTTCATATCAGGATTGTCGCCTGTCTCAATCCTGTTTTTAATGGCTAACAACAGCTCGACCACTGGCCGAACAAACGGCATAAGACTTTGGCTATCTGGTGTAGAATTCTGATTATTTGTCATCTTTTCCACCAGTTTGTGCCTTTCGCACATACAAAAGATTGATAGGAATGACATTCTCGGAAATGCCACGTATTTCGAGGCTTAAATCCCTTCGAATGCCATTCAACAAATCCTCGCTGCGAAACAGATCAGGCTTAAAATAATGCAGCCCGCGCCTGTCCTGCAGCCCGTCAGGAATCCTTTGAAGACGGCTCAAGGGGATACCGCGCACCCGTGATTCCATAAGCCATTTGATGGCGGATGGAGGACCAATCTTCACGCGGAAGTCCGCCAGGATCTGATCAACCTGCTGCTCTGACAGTTCCTGGCTTTGCGTATCAATGCAGATATACATTTCCAGTTCGCTTTCAATCCACTCTTTGTCAAGGCGCACCCTGCGCTGGTCCCCCGTGATCTCAAAACGGCGCGAAGGATAATAATCCGGCATATCGCCGGGGTTAATCAGCCTTTTGGCTGTCCCGATCAACCGCCGCATGACCTCTGTCAAGTTATCATGGTCATACTCGGGGACATCCAGCGCCACTTTTGGAGATAGCGCGCACAGATGGCCTGCAAGCCGCGCCAGCTCCAGATAAACCTCATAGGGATGCGTCTCGCCCACCCGCAGCATTTGCGAAAGGACATAACCCGCGCCTGCGGAAACCTGAAGGCGCGCCATCCCCGTGACAATTCTCTCAATCTCCTGGGACTGCCAAACCCTCCGCTCCGCCGCGCTCCTGCGCAAATTGGCCGCGAAATTGTTGAGATCAACGGCAATGTCAAACAGTTCCTCCTTCAAACCGGAAGAAGCGCCTATGCAAAGCATGGGCGGATAAAACGCGGGGTCCATGACCCTGCGGTCCATCCGCCTCGATAAAACCACCCTGCCAACCGCCATGGACTCATACGAATCAGGAGGCCGCGCGCCTGTAAACACCTTAAGATTCCACAGCCTGACCTGCAGCGTCCGCGCGTCGTCCCCCGTGTTCTCGTCCTCCACGCTTATCTCGCGCACTGTCATGGGACGCTCCGCCCCAGGCTCCCCGCCGCTCAGCGGACGCGCCACCGGACGGTGGCTCTCCTTTCGCGGGAGCGCGAGCCACACGGTCAAGGGATTGTCCGCGCTCAGCGATTCCCCGAAGGGAACCTCGGGAACCTCGGCGTTTCCAGGAACATCCACCCATATCCCGCCGGGAAACCGAAGAGCCGCCCGGTCAATTTTAATCGAAGACCTGTCCAGGGCTGACTGGTTCACCGCCAGATCGGCCACCCCCCACCAAAAAGGGCGAAGCCTCTCCTGGCAACGGTACTCCAGCGCCGCGGACCGCTCCATGGCTTGAAAATGGTGCGGCTGCAGAAACATCCCCTCGAACCAATGCACATGGGCAAATTCGTTTGTCACGGCTCAAGCTCCAATTCCATTTGTCGCACCCGCACCGTGTATTCGGATTTCCACTTGTCCCTCGGCAGTACGATCTGCCGCGTCCGGCCTTCGGTTGTCCTGTCGTAATCCGCGAAAATGATGATTCGCAGGACAGGTTTCCGCAAAGGCACCGTCACCTCTTTCCTGTCCCCTCCGGAAATATCGAACCGGTAAATCTCGTCTCCCGCCAACCGGTCCCTGGTTTTATGCACAAACCAGTCGCCTGCTCCTATCTCCAGAACCTGGGCGGCGAGGGTCTCATCCACCGCAAGGATGTCCACGGGAAGCAGAATCCTGTCATTGATTTCCCCCTCGGCGACAAGCCGGATGCGGATTTCAGAAGGGCGGCTTTCCATCTGAACGGAAGCGCACCCAGCCCCCCAAACCAACAACAAGATTAAAAGAATAGGCAAATGCCTGGAACCCTCAATTTTCGTTTTCATCATGCGTTCCTTTCTTCATCCTGCGCCTCCACAACCGATTTGCGGATTTCATCCCGCAACGCCGTGCCCGCGATGTCTTCCATTTTTATGTCTTCGATAATCTCGCTTAACCATAGAACCATCTTTTGCTTCTCTGCGCCGCTCGGCCGCCTGGAAGCGCTTGGCCGCCCTATCGCGTGTCCATCCTCCCTGGCGCATTCCTGAAGCCTTTCCAGGGTTGTCCGGCTCACCGTTTGAGCGGCTCTTGACTGGGCATTGAAAATAAGAACCAAAAGCCGCCAAAGCCGGTTCAAATAGCGTGACAGGGCCTTGAGATCGCCAGAGTCATATATCTGCTTGAAATCTGAGTCGAAACCAGGCAGAAGAGTGCTTCCCCTGTCAGCATGCCGGTCCTCAGCATCCTTCACAACCGCCTTGACAAGATATTCCACCTCGCAAATAAATTCCGCTTCCTCATTACTGGTTTTCCGCCGCGGAGGAAAACCATCCGGAGGCGGCGCGGGATTCAGGCCGCAATCCCGCATGCATTTCGCGGCGGCGCTTCTCCCCTCCTCGACTGTCGCCGCCCTTAACTCCTCAAATCCAATGACTCCGCCCTTTGTTTTGGCTCTGGCAAGCTCGAAAATCTTAATCGTCCTTGGTGTGATGAATTTTTCCCCGTCTCCTATGGCATAGCAGGATTCCGGACGCAATCTGTCAATCCAATCCCCCCTGCCATTCCATGCCTGATACTTAAGAGAACGTGCCAAATCCTGTGTTGCCGGATCCTCCAGATAATTCAAAAGCGCAAGCGCTATCTCATTGATACCATAATAAGAAGAAGAGCCAGCACGATCTCTTATATTATTCAAAAGCTCTTTCATATCATCCGAAAAATTGAATTCTTCCAGCGGAAAGGACCAACATTGCCCACTTATCAAACAGTCATCAGCATAATCTGCATCATTATAAAATTCAATGACTGTGCTTCCAATTAAAAATAAATCACCATCCTTCAAAGGATAACTTTGATTTTTAACCTGAATAATTTTATTGTTTAAAACGATCTTGTTTTGTTCGGATACATCCCGAAGACACCATTCATGGCCTTCCATAACAATAACAGCGTGATTCTTGCTTATCCTTTTATCAATAAAAGGACTGAACAAATTTCCAACCTTCCTGCCGATGGAAACCTCCCTCCCGGTCAGGCGCAAACGAAGCCCGTCCATCGGCCCGCCCAAAACCTCAATTACCGCCTGGCTGGCCATTAGCCCTCCCCATTTCCCCGCCAAGAGTGTTTAACAGCGCCTGCGCCTCGGCATAACAAGGACTCCCCTTTTCAATATCCTTGAGAATGTCCACCGCCTCCAATTTTTTCCCGTCCTTAAACGCCAGTTGCGCCATCTTAAGATACGTTTCCCCTTCACCCTCACACGGTCCGGACGCCTTTTTTTGAGGCCGCATCGGAATAGCGGCATCTTTCTCTTTTCCCTCACCGGGAACCCCGCCTTGAACCGCGCCCGGCGTTGCCGCAGGTTCAGGCGGGCGCTGACCGCCGTCCCGCAGGAAAACCGCCCACAGCGCCATCAGGGTTGCGGCGGCGGCGACCGCGACCGCCGCCCAGAAACCCGCGGTCCGTTTTTCCTTGCCGGAACCCGGCGCTTTCAGGTTATCTGGTATTACAGGAGATCCAATTTCCCTGGTTTCAGTCCGCTGGATTTGTTGTCTGGAAATCTTCTCAAGGGGCGGAAAAACACGGGCTTTCTCCGCCTCGCGTTTCCGGCGTTCGGATGTGATAATCTTCGACTTGGAGCCGGGCGCTTCCTCCCCGCTTCCGGATAAAGCACCGGATTCATCATCCTCCGCGGCGAATTTTGAAAAAGCTCTGGACTTGGCGTGTTCCCGGTCCAACGCGGAATTCTCGTCATTCCCAAGGTCTCCCATGCGCAGGGAGGCGGCTTTCCCGCGGCGGCCCAGAGGGAGCGGCCCCCTCCCAAACGGGGCCTCCTCTTCGGGCGAAGATTCCTCTCTGGATTTCCAGGCCCCCAAAAGGTCTTCCCCCCTTGCGCGTTCCTTCAACGGGTTTCCGCGCAGCAGTTTTTCTTTTTGGCGGATTTCCTCCTCCCTCTCTTCCTCCCGGCCCCAATAACCCTCTTTTTTTTCTTTAAAAGCCCCTGCGTCACCCGGCATACAGTCTCTGCCCTGAAAAGCGCTTATTGGGCCACCTGGGTGACAGCCATTTTCTACTCGTCCGCCACGGTCAAAGGAATTGGAATGATCCTTGTGAATATCAAATTCATAGGCGAACTCGTCCTGGCTCATTGAAAACCTTTTTTTAAGACTTTTCTGTTTTTCTTCATCTTTTTCACTCGATGATCCCTCCTTTATTTCCAAATTTTGATCAACATGCTTGGATACACAGCATACAGTTTCACCAATCGTAAATGAATTCGGAATCTCTATTGATAAAGTAGCCACTGGTTTATAGAGCCGCCCATCGAACTTTAAACCATTTGCCCCCTTCACTTCAATGCGCAATAGATTTTTTTCTCTGATAAGAACTAAATGCTGTTTGCTTACAACTTTATCGTCGGATATACGAAATGTCTGCCCTTCCTGTCTTCCAACTGTTATATCTATTCCATCATGCAATATTATTTTGGAAGAGGGGTTGCCCTTTATCCAGAAATAAACAAAGTCTTCCTTTGAATTTGTTCCAGACTGCTTTTTTCCTGATGCCTCCCTCTCATCATCCAAAACAGTATCCGCCGCGTCAGATATCATGTATTCGTCGGGTCCGCCTCTTGAACTCATCGTGTTAACTCCCTGATTGCTGGCACTCTGATGGTGTTTCTGTTTTGGAAACTGAAGGTTTACCCCCGGGAAGACTTACCCAGGCTCAAAGAGGCTAAGGCTTTCCAGTCCATAAAATCGTAGCCCGTATAAATGCGGGAGGCTTGAATCGCGCAGAACATGAATTAATACGCAAAACGGAAGACAAGGCGGCTTAACCAGTTAATTTTAATACTCTGCCCTTTCCCTCCCTGTCTTGAGGCCGCTTTGATCACCACGGGATAACAGGTACAGTAAAGAGGCAATTGCAAAACTCTAAGAAACAACAAATCTGAGGTCGGCCGGGTGGTGCTGCCCGAAGGGCAGGTTTTCCCAACACACAGGAATCATGTAGAAATGTTGGATGAACCCGGACCTCGCGGCCTGGAACCACCCAACCTAGGCATCATCTTACAATTACATCGAGAATCTTTTTTTACACATGCATCCATCTCGGATAACCCGTATTTTGATGCTCTGGAGGATGCATAAAAAAGTGCGGATTATAGCATGAAAATACCAACAATCAATGCTTGAATTTGCACCTTCCATTAATTGTCCTTTGCAACCTGCAAGCAAATTTTAGGCATTGTGTGTTGCCCCCCCCAGGAAGGATTTTTTCTTCCCGGGGGGCATTATCCTTTGCGCGCCCCTCCTGCCGGACTCATTTCTCACAGTATCATCCGGAAGAAGCATTTAACCAAGCAGACGTTCAACGATGGCCGCACCTTCTTACATAAAACGTCTGCCTCATAGGGCAGGGGGGGATTTCCCCTTCCCGCTTTTTCAGCAATTTCCCATTACTGAGGAGGTATTTGCAAAATGAGGCGTAGGTTGGGTGGTTCCGGGCCGCAAGGCCCGGGTTCACCCACCAATTATACCATTATTCCAAGATGTTGGGTGAACCTGCCCTTCGGGCGGAACCACCCAGCCTACCTCAAATTTGTCGTTTCTTAGAATTTTGCAATTACCTCTGAGGAGTGCTCTCCTGCCCCTCATCGGACACAGGCTGCCCAAGATTGCCGTATTTGACATAGTTCCAAGTCTTCGCGGCTTCAAAAAAGTCCGCCCTGGAGGCGTTCTTCAACATCTCCTCCATGGTCTCGAACCTGAGCGCGCCCATCACCGCCTGAATCAGGGTGTTCGGATCAAAGTTGGGCGAATAGTCCCAGGGCCTGACATACACCGTGCCAGGAGCATTGATCTGGCTGGGTGACGGTTTCCCGTCCGCCAAAAGCATGGGACCGGCGTTCATCTTGCCCGAAACATAATTGCCGTCTTGTTCGCCAAGGCTGATGTACAATGCCCGGTTGTCCGCGTCCACTGTGATGCCTGTCTGGGTCAACTCATTGTAGGCCCTCATTCCGAGCATGTTCCCCGCCCTTAGATGCAGATCATTACCCGTAATGCTGGCTGTGCCATGGTAATCAACCGCGTCTATGTTTCTCCCGGCGTTGAGCCAGGCCGATCCCGCAGACCTGAAATCAGCGCCTGTCCCAAACAGAATGTCGCTGGTCCGGCCAACAGCGTAAAGCGAAACATCGCCTGTTGTCGTCACGTCATCCATAAAGGTCAAGGTTCCGAGTGTCGTGCCGCGAAGCTCGCGCAACGCGGCTCCGGTTCCCACCGCCGCGTTAAAGGTGGCCGTGTCCGCGATATCCAGATCAAGGTCCTGGCCGCCGTCCACCAGCGCGTTCGCCACCAGCGCGGATCCCGCGCCCGCGGTCCGCACCGTCACGTCCCCGCCCGAGAGCGTCACCCGGTC
>JAGVGH010000087.1 GCA_020057225.1 Desulfobacterales bacterium
ATAACGGCCGTCACATAACCGTAGGGGCGCACGGCGTGCGCCCGCGATGAAAAAGTGCCCCTAAAATCCTCCTCAGCAGTATTTAGGGATAAGCGCTAAACCTAAAGCCTGCCCCCTACTCCAGCGCCGCCACTCCCGGCAGGGTTTTTCCCTCCATCATCTCCAAAAACGCGCCGCCGCCCGTCGAAACATAGGTCACGCGCTTTTCAACCCCGGCCTTATGCACCGCCGCGTCCGTGTCTCCGCCGCCCACAATGGACAGAGCCTTGGAACCGGCCACATGGCCGGCCACGGCCATGGTGCCCGCGGCAAAAGCGTCCATCTCGAACACCCCCATGGGCCCGTTCCAGATAATGGTTTTGGCGTCCGCCAAGACCTCGCCGTAGAGAAGGGCCGTTGCCGGGCCGATGTCGAGGATTTTCCAGCCTTTTGGCACGGCCTGGACAGGGGCGGTTTTAAAAGGGGCGTCCGGGGCCATGTCCTCTGCCGCCACGGCGTCCACGGGAAGATACACAGGCACTCCGCGCTCTTTCGCGGCGGCCAGAATGGCGTTGGCCTCGGGGATAAGTCCATCCTCCACCAGGGAGGCGCCCACGTCCAGACCCTGGGCTTTAAGGAAGGTGTTGGCCATGGCGCCGCCGATGACGAGAACATCCACCTTTTTCAGCATGTTTTGGAGGGTCTCGAGCTTGCCCGATATTTTAGCTCCCCCCACCACCGCAACAAGGGGGCGCTCGGGATTGTCCATGGCCTTGTGGAAATAGGTGACCTCGTCCTCCAAAAGCGGCCCGGCCGCGGAAACCGGCGCGTGGCGGACAATGGCCTCGACCGAGGAGTTGGCCCGGTGGGACACGGCAAAGGCGTTGTTGACATAGATATCGCACAGCGCGGCAAGCTCTTTGGCGAATGCGTCGTCGTTTTTCTCCTCCTCCGGGTGGAAACGCAGGTTTTCGAGCAGCAGCACGCCGCCCGGAGCAAGGTCTTTCGCCATTTCCTGCACTTCCGGGCCCACGCAGTCCGGCGCAAGGGGAACGGGCCTGCCCAGGAGTTCCTCCAGACGGGCCGCCACGGGGGCAAGCGTGTATTTTTTATCCGGCTTGCCTTTGGGACGCCCGAGATGGGAGGCGAGAAGAACTTTGGCGCCCGCCGCCATGAGGCTTTGAATGGCGGGCAACACCGCCCGGATGCGCGTGTCATCCCCCACCTTGCCGTTTTCGTCCACAGGCGCGTTTAAGTCCACTCTTAGAAACACGCGCTTCCCGGCCACATTGATATCCTTGAGCGTTTTCATTTCATTCTCCTTTGGAGGGTCCTTGTACCCGGGCTGGTGTGTTGGTTTGCCTGAGACGGTCGAGATGTTTTTTCCGGGACCAGCGTCCCGCAAAACCTAAAAGTCCGCTTGCGTAAGCGCGGTCTGTTTTTTCCTCGTGTGCCGGCAGTCCTCCGGGGCTTTCGAGGCAGGACCGGAGGCAGGGTGTTTTATGGGGACATTCCAGGCACCTGGGGGGTGAGTGGCGCAGGCCGTCAGAGCCTAAAGGGAACACTTCCTCAAGGACTCCAAAGCACCGGGGGATGGGGGCACCGTCCATGGTTTCGTGTTCCGTTTTATCCTTCCGGGGCCGGAGCAAATCCGGCGCCCGTGAAAAGAGATGAGCGGCGCTGAAAAATAGGGGAAGGATACCATGTTTTGCATGGACCTACAAGGGAGCGGGTGTTTTTTTCACAGGCGGTCCGTTTGGCCCGGGGGCGGACGCCCTCATCAGGCGTCTCAAGGCTTCAACCATTTTCCTTCCCGCCCGGAATCTGGTATATCCACCCCATTGAACAAACCGCAACGGGAAGGGCCGCGCGCGGCGCCGATGAAACCCGCCGGAAAAGGATGAAACGCCCATGCCTGTGTACGAATTCCACTGCCCGGACTGCAATGTGCTGTTCAGTTTCTTCTCGCCCCGGGTCAACACCTCGAAAATCCCGGCGTGTCCCCGGTGCGGGCGGCCTGAGCTTATCCGTCAGATGTCCGTTTTTTCAGTGTCCGGGAACCGTCCGGAAACAGAGGACGGGCCTCTTGAAGACCCGGGCATGGAAAGGGCCCTTTCGGCGCTGGCCGGCGAGGCGGCGGCCATGGACGAGAACGACCCTAAAAAAACAGCCGGTCTTATGCGGAAATTTTCCAAAATGGCCGGCCTGGGCCTTGGCCCTGGAATGGAGGAGGCGCTTTCCCGCATGGAGGCCGGGGAAAGCCCGGAGGCCATCGAGGCGGAAATGGGGTCTGTTCTGGAAAACGAGGAGCCGGTTTTTCAGGAAAAGGCAAAAAGCGGGGGCAGAGCGGCGGGGAGCCGTCCGGCGCCCGGAGTGGACCCGACACTGTACGACCTGTGACAGGAGGGGAGAGACATGGAGCAGGCGCTGGTAACAAAACCGGAGGCGGTGCAGGGCGATATCACCCGCATGCGGACGGACGCCATTGTAAACGCGGCCAATTCCCCGCTCCTTGGAGGGGGAGGCGTGGACGGGGCCATACACCGCGCGGCGGGTCCGGAGCTTCTCGCGGAATGCCGGACCCTGGGAGGCTGTCCCACAGGGGAGGCGCGGATAACCAAAGGATACCTTCTGCCCGCGCGGTGGGTCATCCACACCGTGGGCCCGGTGTACAAAGGCGGAGAGCAGGACGCGCGCCTGCTCGCGTCCTGCTACCGCAACTCCCTGGCGCTTGCGGAAAAACACGGCGCGCGCAGCATTGCCTTTCCGGCCATAAGCTGCGGCGTGTACGGCTATCCCCTTGAAGAGGCCGCTGTCATCGCGGTGGACACGGTGCTGGCCGGACTGGCCGCCCACAGGGCAAACCTCAAGGTTTTCTTTGTTCTTTTCAGCGGGGCGGACCTGGCCGTTTACCAAAAAATCCTGGGAGCGGCGCAAAGCGGACCGGCGTAAAAAGGAAGATGCCTGATGAGGGAAAAGGACCGGAACATCTTTGCCCTGCATGAACTCCTGGCGCGTGTCTTCAGGGAGAAAAAAGGCTTTGCTCCCAAAGACAGGCTTGAGATGAACAGCCATGGCCTCCTTTCCATGTTTCAGACCTACGAGGCTGTTATCCACGGGAAAGGCAAAAAAGCGGGGTTCAGGTTCTCCATCCGCGCCATCGGCGAGGGGGGCGGTTCCAAATCCAAAGCCTACCATGTGAAATGCGGCGAGATTTTCGGCGTGCATGACGCGGTCTTTATTGTCCCGCCCGTTCCGACAGTCTCGGTGGAGGAGTACGTGGAGCGGTTGGCCGTTTTCCACGAGGCTTCCTGCGCGGCAAGTCCTAAAATCACGCTTCTTGTCCCGGAAGTAGGCGTTATTTTAAGGAATTTTAATCTCATGTTTAATTCGGAAGGGGACTGTAGGAATTTTCTCAAGGCCAACCCGCATTACCATCAGTTTTTCAAGCTGCTCGGCCAAAATTTTGTCTATATCTCCATCTTTTCCGACTCGGAAATCATGGACCAGACCGTGAGGGCCCTTCACGGCTCCGGCGAGAGTCTGTTTTCCTTTCTATACAAAATGCGGGGTGTTTTAAGCGACCATTACTCCTTTGAGCGGGAGTACGGGCATGGCATGGCCTGGGTTCTCGAGGATATGGAGGAGTTCCAGCACCGCTACCGCCAGGCCGCGTCGGCCCTGGCGGCTAAAAGCAATGTTCCGGATATCACGGCGCGGCAGACGGAGGACTGGTTTATCGGCCTGGTGTCAGGAAGACCGGCCCGTGAGGAAGGCCTCATAGACAACGCCCTGGCCGTCGAGATCAACGGTCTTTTCCTGTCTGTCGGAAAAGACTATGCCCCGGCACTGAAAATCTTCCGCGGCCTTTTCGCCAAAAAGGTGGAAAAAATCAACTTCGATCGCAACAAGGCGGAGACAGAAACCTGGATTGAGGAGCTGCTGTTCCTCCTGGCCCGGCTCTGGTTCCAGGGAATCGCTTTTCGGGACTGCAAATTCGCGAACATCATCGCTTCCCGTCCCCTTGGCCTGATTGACCCTGAGTCTGTGGTGATCCCCGGGCACCCGGCTCTGGGCAAGCCCAGGATGCTGGGGGGGACAGCGGCCTATGCCGTGCCCGCAAGCCTTCTGCCCATGCCCTATCTGGAAGCTCTGTATCCGGGAACGGCCAAGGCTTTTTTGCTTCAGGACTGGAACGCCATTCTGGCCATGGTCTATTTTGTGGCGACCGGACGCAACCTGTACGGGAACGCGGCGGAAAGCTACAAATCGTTTCACGCCGGGCTTGCGGCCAAGTTCAGGGAAAAACGTCCGGCCAGGGAAATTCTTGGCTGGGCAAGGGAGGAGAACAGCAGGTTTTGGGATGTGGCGGCGCTGGAATTTTCCCAGGGACTGAATTCCGAGAAGGAAAAACTGGAGAGCCTTGTCATTTCCGTGGGCAGCGAGACCGCGGCCATGTTTTCAGAGGCGCTTGGTCCCGGATACCGGGCGGCGCCCCCTTCCGGGGACGGAAAAATCCGGATGGCGGTATATAAAATCCTGAAACTCATGTTCGGGATTGTTTCCGGGTATTACAACATCCGCGCGTCCAAGTGAGAAGCGCTCATTTTCCTGTCAACACACCGCAGTTGGGGCAGGCGCGCCAGTCCTCTTCGAGGAAGGTCTGGCAGGCCGCGCAGCGCAGGATGATGGGGCGGGTGCAGCAGGGGCAGAAGTTGTAGCGCTCGGCGAGTCGCGCCCCGCAGTGGGGGCAGGAGATGTCGAGGATGTTTTGAGGCCCCAGAACCCTCAGCACCTCCTCGCAGGTGGTCCATCCGTTTCCCACTTTGTCCATGGCGTCGAGGTAGATGGTGGTCATGTTGGCCTGAAGGGCGCCGCGCATCAGCTCGGAGTCCGAGGCCCCGCCATGAACCATGCGCCGCAGTTCCTGGTTAAACTCTAACACCTCGTAAATTCCAACCCTTCCCTTATAGCCGCTTCCGTAGCACCGGGCGCACCCGCTTCCCTTCCGGAAAGTTTTTTCCAGGTCTTTGCCGTGGACCCCCAGCTCGCGCAGGGTCTCGGGGTCCGGCCTGTATTCTGTAAGACAATGGCGGCAGTTCCGCCGCACCAGCCTTTGGGCGATGATCCCGGTGAGCGCCTCGCTGATGACATAGCTTTTGATTCCCATGTCCCGAAGGCGGACAATGGAGGCGATGCTTCCGTTGGTGTGTAGGGTGCTGAGAACAAGGTGCCCGGTGAGGGCGGCGTGAAAGGCCACTTCCGCGGTCTGGTGGTCCCGGATTTCCCCGAGCATGATGACGTTGGGGTCCTGGCGGAGAATCGAGCGCAGGATGGTGGGGAAGTTGAGCCCGATTTTTTCCCGCACGTTCACCTGCTCCGCCATGTTCATGAAATACTCCACCGGGTCCTCGATGGTGGTGAAGTTTTTTGTCGTGGTGGCTCCCTGGCGGAGCATGGAGTACAGCGTGCTGGTCTTGCCGCTTCCTGTTGGACCTGTGGCCAGCACCATTCCCTGTGGCTGTTTGATGAAACGGCATATTTTGGTGTAGTCCCGGTCTGAAAGCCCGAGCTCCTTGAGGTCCAGGCTTGCCGCGTTTTTGTCGAGAATCCGGAAAACCACCTTTTCCCCGTTGACCGTGGGCAGGGTCGAGATGCGCAAATCCACGGTCTTTGCCTGGGTCTTCACGGTCACGCGCCCGTCCTGGGGCTTTCTTCGCTCTGTGATGTCCAGCTCGCACAACACCTTGATTCGGCTCACGATGGAGGCATGCATTGTGATGGGGATGTGCAGCTTTTCATGCAGCAGATCGTCAATGCGGTAGCGCACAAGGATGTATTTGGTCTTGGGCTCGATATGCACGTCCGAGCTTCCGTGCCGGAGGGCGTCGGAGATGATGGCGTTGACCATGCGGATGGCGGGCGGCTGGTCTTTGGAGCGCAGCAGATCATTGATGTCAAGCTGCTCGTCCTCCTCCTCCAAAATGATTTCGATGCTCTCTGTGGGGTCTGTTATCTCGATTTCGCTCATGGCGGTTTCGAGGGTGGACTCGGACCCGTAGAGTTCCCTTATTTTTTCCCGGATTTCAGTGATGGTGGCGATGGCGGGTTTGACCGGCATTCCTGTAAGAAAGCGGAGCTCGTCAATTTTGATGATGTCGGTGGGGTCGGCCATGGCCACGAGAAGCTGGCCGTCCACGCGCTGGAGAGGGACAAGGAGGTGGGTCTCGCACAGGTCCTTGGGAATGAGCGGGGCGAGCGCCCTGGACTCGGTGAACTCCGCCGGGGAGACGCGGCTTAGGCGAAGCTGGGCCTCCATGGCGGTGATGAGTTTCTTCTCGTCGGTCAGCCCAAGCTCCATGAGCACAAGGGGCAGCACCTTGTTGGTCCGGGCCTGCTGGGAAACCGCCCTGTCCAGCTCGTCCTGGCGCAGTTCCCCCCTGGCCACCAGAACGCGGCCTATCTGGCTCCGGTTCGAGGCAAAGGCCCGGGTGAGGTTTTTGATTTTTTTCTTTTGCTCTTCCTGCTGCTTTTTGAGGGCGGTGTTTTCCCTGATGAGGTCGTACTGTTCGAGGGCGAGTCCCACGGTGACGCGCAGGTCCTCGTCGTTCCAGGGTTTGGTGATGAATTTGTAAACAGCGCCCTCGTTGATGGCGCCCATGACGGCCAAAACGTCGGCATGGCCGGTGAGCATGATGCGGATGGTTTCCGGCCACAGGGACTTGATTTTTCTTAAAAGGTCCGCGCCGCTCATGCCGGGCATCCGGTGGTCGCTCACCACCACCTGTACAGTGGCCTCTTCGAGGAGTTTCAGCGCCTCCGGGCCAGACGAGGCCGTTTGAATGACATAGTTTTCCCTCCGGAAAATCCGGCGCATGGCCTTGAGGACATGGGGCTCGTCGTCCACAAACAGGATTTTGTACGCCGGTTTTTCCGATACCGGTGTATCCTTTCCCGTTGGGGACGCGGGCTGGTCCTGCCCTAAGAAAAGTTGCGCGAGCCTGGACATGCGGGTTTTCCTTTGAATGATGAAGGCGTTAGGCTTTAAGCTTTAGGGGTTAGGGGTTAGATTCTATGTCCGGATTATCCGCGTTTTTTGCGCAGATAATGTCCGAAACATGGCCCTGGGGTTGAAACCCAAGGCTAGGTCAAAAACCTTGCCGCACCACGGCTGCTGTAAGGAATGAGACCCAGTTTTTAAAGAACCGGGCGCTTTCCCTGGTATTCTAACTCCGAACTCCTGTCTCCTGAATTCTCCGGCTCC
>JAGVGH010000314.1 GCA_020057225.1 Desulfobacterales bacterium
TCAAAAACTGGAAGGCCGCCATCAACCTGTTCGCCATCGAATTCGAGGGGCGAGTGCCCCTTGGGTAAAAACCATTTACACAAAAAGATTTACAGACCCTCTGTTTCTGGACATAGTATCCCGACACATCGTGCCTTTTCCTCTGCGGTTCGACTTCGACGTAACCGCCGCAGTTGATGTTATTCATCCTCATTGCCACCTCACGCTTGGTGACGTCGAAGGATGCCGTATCCCGGTGTCCGCTCCCTTAACTCCACGCTGGTTTGTCGAATTCATCATGCGCAACTTTTACCAAACAGACAAGTACGATTTTGTCACCGGGCTGCCTATCCACCTATTTCACTTTGAACCGACCATTACGGCGAAGGAGAATAGCTTGATTCACGTTTTCGTCCCTGGAAAAGCATGAAAACACCATCAAGAACTAAGCAGGATGATGTCCTACCCCCCGCCTACCCCCTCCCCGCAAGCCACTCCTCCCACTCCATGGGCAACAAATGCTTCTTCCGCGTGTTGCACTCCTTGCAGCAGGGCACCACGTTCCCCCGCGCCGTCCTCCCCCCCCGCGACAACGGCACAACGTGGTCCATGGTCAGCTCCCGCGCCGGAAACGCGCCCCCGCAGTAATGGCACACCCCCTTGGCCAACTGGCGCTTCCACCACTCCGACTGCCGAAGCTCCCTGGCCTTGGCCTTCTCCAGCGCAAGCTCCCCCTCCTCTCCGGAAGGCTTCGGAACAACCACGCGCTCCTTTTGCCGCGACAGCCCTTTTCTGCCTGTTTTGCCCATCACACCGCCACGCCCGTCCGTTTCATACCAAGTTGCAATCAGCATAGCCAAAAAGGTATGCCCTCACCCCAGCCTTCTCCCGCAGGGAGAGGGAGATTAAGCGGGAGCTTTCAGCAAGTGCTAATGGTTTAAACGCACCTTGGTATCATTCAGGGCCTCCGAAGCCCAAGCTCCCCAAGCCACCTGTCCGCCGCCTCCTCCAACAGCCGGTAGTACGCCTCGGAACCGCCCAGGCCCCGCCTGCCAAAAAACCAGTTCACCTCAATCAGCAACGGCGCCGCCTCCGGCCTGTCCTCCCGAAACAGGAGGTCAATCCCCGCAAGGTTAATCCCGGTTTTCCCGCAAAACTCCCGCGCCGCCTCAAGGCACCGCGCCTCCCGCGCCGGGTCCTTGCCGCGCTCGATCCGCGCGCCCTTTGCCGCCGAGGCCATGGGCAGCGGCGCGTCATCCGCCACACGGAAGTACACGCGGAAAATGTCATGCAACACCGCCGCCCGGGCTGTTCTGCCTCCGTGCGGCACATACTCTTGCAGCAAAAAACCAAAGCGCCCGCCCTTTTCATGCTCCCGGGCCGCCGAAAGCAGCGCGTTCAGCCGCGCCGCATCCTCCACCGCGTGGACAAAATCCCCTTCCCCGCCCCAGTCAAACTTGAATACCCAGGGAAAGGGCGCCTGGAGGACGTCGGCGGGCAAGGACGCGCGGCGCTCAAAATCCTCCACGGATGGAAAAAGCGCGGTCTCGGGGCGGGGAACCTGGACGGCTTCGAACAGCCGGGCCTGCCCGAGTTTTCCGGGCCAGGCGAACCGGGCGTCGTAATTGGGGAACACGTGGGGGGCGTTGTCTTTGGCCATGCGGTACAGGGATTCCCGGCATCCCTGGGGCAGCAGCACCGCGCGTGCCCGGCGGACGGCGGCAAGGTCCTCGGGTCCCGGATCCCTGCCCGCGCACAGCCGGTTTTCATGGCCCGCAAGCATGGGGTGAAACGAGACGATCACTCGTAGCCAAGCCTCCGCATGGCCTTGGGATCCTTGCTCCAGTTCTTTTCCACACGCACGAACAGCGCAAGGTGGGTCTTGCATCCTGTCATGCGCTCGATTTCCAGGCGCGCCTGGGTGCCTATCTCCTTGAGCGCCACCCCGTTTTTTCCAATGACGATTCCCTTTTGGGATTCCCGCTCCACATGGATAACCGCCTCGATCCGGACAAGGCGCGGGTTTTCCCGCTCGGTGTAGGACTCGATGGTGACCGCGGTGGAATAGGGGATTTCGTCGCCGGTTAACAAAAAGAGTTTTTCGCGGATGATTTCCCGGGCGGCCTCGCGCTCGGACATGTCGGTCAGCGCGTCCTCGGGGAAATAGGGATGGCCTGGGGGAAGCTCCTGGAACATGGCGTCCACCAGCACATCCACCTGGTCGCCCTCCTTGGCCGAGACCGGCACGATTTCCTTGAAAACGTGCAGATCGCTCCAGGCGGCGATGAGGGGAAGGGCTTTTATCTTGGGCACGGCGTCCATCTTGTTCACCGCCAGCAGCGCGGGCCGCTCCCGCTCCCTGAGCTTTGCCAGCACCAGCTCCTCGGATTCCGGGTCCGGACGCGCCGCGTCAATGACAAACACCACCACATCCACCTCGCGGATGGCGCCATAGGCTGTCTCGACCATGTGCCGGTTGAGGGCGGTTTTTCCCTTGTGGATGCCCGGGGTGTCCACCAGCACAAGCTGGGCGCCCGGACGGTGGACAACGCCCAGCACCCGGCCCCGGGTGGTCTGGGGCTTGGGGGTCACGATGGAGATTTTTTCCCCTAAAATCCGGTTTAAAAGCGTGGACTTCCCCACGTTGGGCGCGCCGATGAGCGCGGCGTACCCGGAACGGAACTTTTGGTCTGTTTTAGCCATGTTCCTCGGTGTTAGGCGCGTCCGCCGCTGGTTGCGGGGCGGGTTCTTTGCCGCACAAGGCCCCGATGGCGCTCCACACGGCCTCCCTGCCCTTTCCGGTTTTGGCGGAAAAAGGGATGACTGTCTCCCGGGAAACCGAAAGGGCGGCGGCGATTTTAGTGAGCTGGACCGCAAGGGTGTTGCCTGAAAGCTTGTCGGCCTTGGTGGCCACCCAGATCACCGGAACGCCCAGGATCCCGAGCCAGGCCGCAAGGTCTGTTTCCTCCTCCTCGGGTCCGCGCCGGGCGTCCACGATGAGCACGACACCCTTCAGGGAGTTCCTGGCCTTGAAATAGCTCTCCACCATGGCGCGCCAGCTTTGTTGAACGCTTTTGGAAACCTTGGCGTAGCCGAATCCGGGAAGGTCCACGAAGGAAAACGCGCGGTTTATCTCGAAAAAATTGACTAGCTGGGTTCTCCCCGGTGTCTGGCTTGTCTTGACGAGTTTTTTCTGGTTGACCAGCCGGTTGACAAGGGAGGATTTTCCAACGTTGGAACGGCCGGCGAACGCGATTTCCGGAAGCGCGGGCGGAGGATAATGCGCGGGCCGGGTGGCGCTTTTGATGAATTCCGCGGAAAGGATTTTCATGGACACGGCACCGCCTTGGCCAAGGTATTTGAGAACCTCGCCCGAGGCGGGTTCTTCGGAAATGAGGGACGGAGGCACTCCCGGCCCGGGCACTGTGAGCGCTCCGCGAAAAAAAGGTTTTCCACCCTCTTCGCGCGCAGTTTGGGCTTTAAAAACGCGGTTAGGGAAAGCCGGTTGGCCAGTCCGTAGGCGTTGCCCTTGTAGGCGATGCGCAGGCTTGCCCACAGCAGGCGGGCGTCCAGAAACCCGGTCACCTTGAGGCAGGGCGGTACTCTCCCATGCCGGCCCTGTATTTGTATTCCGCCTGGGCAAGAAATTCCCGGACTTTTTGGGCGCCTCCCGGCGAAAGCCCATCGAACACGCGCTCCAGATCTTCCATCTCCGCAGGCATGTCCAAATAATCACCCGGGCCGAAATAGACGCGGCAGGAGGGGGAAAGGCGCCGCAGCCTGTAGTAATCCCCGGTTGTTTTTCCAAAGCGGGCGAAAAACCGGTCAAACACATCCGGCATCCAGTACCAGGCCGGGCCCATGTCAAAGCGGAAGCCGGCCTCCTCCCAGACCCGCGCCCGGCCTCCGGCCTGGGTGTTTTTTTCGAGAACAGCGACCTCGTGCCCCGCGCTCCCCGGCACCGCGGCCGCCGCAAGGCCCGAAAATCCCGCGCCGATAACGGCGATGTGTTTTTTTCCGCATGGGTTTACCCGCGTTTGCGGCGTAAAAATGTTTGAGCGGCTATTGCCGTTCGCGGAGATACCGCGCGAGCCGCTCCATGCCTTCCAGGATGCTGGAAAGCCCTGTGGCGTAGGAAAATCTGAGATAGCCCTCGGCGCGCGCGCCAAAGTCCACGCCCGGAGTAACTCCGACATGGGCCTTTTCGAGAATATCGAAGGCGAGTTTGTAGGAGTCGTTGCCCAGGTGCTTTGCATTGGCAAAGACATAAAAAGCCCCGGTGGGTTCCACGGTGATTCCAAAGCCCAGTTCCCGGAGTTTTTGAATCATGGCCCGCCTGCGCTCGTCATACACCTTCCGCATGGCGCTCACATCCGGTCCCGCCTCCCGGAGCGCCGCGATTCCGGCCTCCTGGACCATGGCGTTGGCGGAAATGGCGAAGTTCTGGTGGAGCTTTTGCAGAGGACGGGAGAATTCCTTGGGACAGATGATGTATCCCAGGCGCCAGCCGGTCATGGCGTAGGCTTTGGAAAAGCCGTTAAAGACCATGGCGTTGTCGGTGAATTCGAGAATGGAGTGCTCTTTTCCCTCATAGACAAGGCCGTGGTAAATTTCGTCCGAGACCACCAGGGGCCCGAGCTGGGCGATGGCCTCCATTCTCTCTTTCGAGAGCAGGTTGCCTGTGGGATTGGAGGGCGAGTTGACAAGGATGGCCTTGGTTCTGGGCGTGATTTTTTCGGAAATGGCCTTTGTGCGGTACTGGAAACCGTCCTCCTCGTCCACGGGAACGCACACGGGAACGCCGCCCACGAAGCGGATGAAGTTGAGATAGCAGGCGTAGCAGGGGTCGCTCACGATGACCTCGTCGCCGGGTTCCAGGAGGGCGGCGAATCCCAGGAGCATGGCCGGGGAGGTGCCCGCGGTAACGATGACCTGGCCGGGTTCCGCCCGGACGCCGTAGGTGTCCGCGTAATGGCGGCAGATTTCCTCCCGCAGCGCGAGGGTGCCCATGCTGTGGGTGTAGTGGGTTTTGCCTTCCCGGAGCGCCCGGATTCCCGCCTCGGTGACGCAGGCGGGGGTGTCGAAGTCCGGTTCGCCCACCTCCATGTGGATGACGGGAACACCCTGCCGTTCCAGTTCGGCGGCCCTTTCCATCACGTCCATGACGATGAAGGGTTTGATGTCCCGCGCGCGGCCAGATACCATGGTTGCTTCTCCGGGTTGGGAGTTCGAAGTCAGGGCTCAGAAGTTAGGAGTCAGGAGTCAGAATAATGGGGAAAGCGCCCTTTTTTTTAAACATGAGCCTCTTTCCGCATAGCAGCCGCAATGCCGCAAGGTTTTGCCATAGCCCGGGGGTTTCAACCCCAGGGCTATGTAATAAAAAAAATGAATGAAGAGGTAATTGCAAAACAGGGATACCGTTTCCGCCTGTAGCGGAACTTGCGCCTGTGCGTCATTCCCGCGCAGGCGGGAATCCAGATGTAGGTCGGGTGGTTCTGCGCGAAGCGCA
>JAGVGH010000173.1 GCA_020057225.1 Desulfobacterales bacterium
CAGACAAGGTATGCCCTCACCCCGGCCCTCTCCCACAGGGAGAGGGAGATTGAGCGGGAGCTTTCAGCAGGTGTTACGGATTGGACCGCATTTTGGTATCAGACATTATCCAGTCGAAAAACACGGATAATCCGGACGCCAAATTCCAACCTCCTCCCCGCCGCAAGGACGGCCTCACATGGGAAAAACAATCGCGGGAGCGTTCATCCTCTTTATTCTACTCGCCGCGGGCGCCGTGGCGGTCAAAATGTTTCTGCCCGAATATTTCGACCGCAAGGAAAAGACAGCCAGTGACGCTGTGGAAATCCAGGGCAAAGTCCGTCTTGTCACGGATGGCGGGCCCGGGTCTTTCCCCCTGCGCTCCCCGGCCTTGCGCGCCATGATGCGGCGCGCGGGATACAACCTCGTCTGCGGGACGGAAACCGGAGACCCGGCGCGCCGCGTGGCCATGCTCAAAGACCAGTCCGCCTCCCTTGCCGTCCTGTCCTTGTCCGACTGGCTTCTCCATGGCTCGGCCCAGGGCTGGCCTGGGGTCATCCTTCTGGTCGCCGCCGAACGCCCGGACGGCGGGCGCCCCGGCTCCGGGACAGACGTGCTGGTGGCGGGCCGGGACTTTGCCGCGGATGAGACCCTCGCCCTCCTTTTCCTGGACAGTTATTTCAGGGTCTTGGACGAATACTTGGAAAATCAAGTGCTTCTCGCGGAGCATCTTTCCCAGGAAACAGGGCGCCCCGCCGGGGAAATCCGGACGGAAATCCAGGACATCCGCTGGCCGGATTTCTACGCAAACCTTGAGAACCAGTTTGGAATAACCGCACAGGGCGGCCTTGCGGTGGAGACCCTGGTTTTCACCATCGAGGCCGCCGCGCGGCGCCTTGTGGCCGAAAGAAAACTCGCCGCGAACCCCCTTCCGGACGAGGATCCCTACCGCCTCATCAACAGCTCGTTTTTGAAAAAACTTGGCGCCCGGGGCGAGGCGGCCTACAAGCGCCACAAGCCAGGCGCCGCCCAGACGGCCAAACCCCCCGCTCCCGCGGACACCGTTCCTCCCGGCGTCCGCATCACCGGTCTTGCGCACTCCTACCTTCCCGGAGAGGACGCGGAGCTTGGAATCGAGGCAAGCGACAACCAGGGCCTCACCCGGATTACCTTTGCGCTCCACGGCACCGCGGTCCAGGCCGTGTGGAACCTGGAGGGCGCGCGCAACGCGCGGAAAATCCGTTTCTCCACCAAGGGGCTGGCGCCCGGGAGCTACAGCGCCGTGGCCACGGCGGAGGACATATCGGGAAATGCCGCCCGCGACTCCCGGACGCTTCTCATCCAGGCGCCCGTGCCGGTCCAGCCGTCTCCCGCTCCGGTTCCGGCCTCTTCCCGCCGTCCCCGGCCTGGCGGGCTCGAGAAATTTTTGTCCGATATCCCGAACCGTTAACCTTGAACGCCGAGGGCGCGGGCAAGACCCTGCGGCTCTCACACGGAGGCGCACCATGAGGACACAGAGAACCGCCCTGGCCCTGACTCTGGCCCTGACCCTTCTGGCCGCCGCCCCCGCCCTTGCCCAGGTGGGCATGGTCACCGGCTCCAAAACCGGCACCTACATCCAGTTTGGCAAAGACATCGCCACTGTGGCCGGGCGGCTCGGCCTTGACATCGAGGTCAAGGAGTCCGAAGGGTCCCTCGACAACATCGAGCGCATGAACAGCAAGGAAAACGCGGGGTTCGGCATTGTCCAGTCCGATGTCCTGGAGGTGCTGGAACGCAGGCAGCCCCAGGTGGCGGAACGGCTCCGTTTAGTGTTCCCCTTTTACAACGAGGAGGTGCATGTTTTTGCCCGAAAGACAGTGCCCACGTTTTCAGCCTTGGCCGGGAAAAGGGTGGCGGTGGGAACCAAGGGAAGCGGCAACTGGCTTACCGCGGCCAATCTGTTCGCGCTCATGGGAATCAGGCCCGGGGAGATCGTGACGGATTTGGAGCCGCTCAAGGCGGTGACCGCGGTTTTGGAGGGGGAACTGGACGCCATGGTGTATGTGGCGGGAAAGCCGGTGGCGATTTTTAAGAAGCTGGAGGAGCTTAAAAACAATCCCGAATACGCGCCCCTGTTGGAGGAGGTCCATTTCCTGCCTCTGGAAGCCCCGGCCATGCTGGCGGGAAGCTATGTGCCTTCGGAGCTCACCCCGTCCGATTACTCCTGGCTTCCCGTCCGGGCGCCCACCATCGCGGTCAAGGCGCTTTTGGTTTCCTTTGATTTTTCAAGCCGCCAGTCCGCGTACTTCAACCAGCGCTGCGGCGAGCTTTCGGTCCTGGGAAGGGCCATTCGCGAAAACCTGGAGTGGCTCAAGGCCAACGGCCACGCCAAATGGAAGAGGGTGGATTTGGACGCGGAGGTTGGGCGCTGGAAACGGGACGCGTGCGTCCACGGGGGCAAAAGCCCGGAGGCCCGGGCGCCTGCGGGGAAGAAGCACGGGTTGTACGATATGCTGCAAAAGGAGTTTCAATAGAGGACCAGCGCGGCATACCATGGAGTATTTCGGATGCGCGCAATTGTGGGCAGGGCCCTGAGCCTGTCCTGATAGGATGCGGAGGTAATTGCATAATTGGCGTAGATTGGGGGGGGGCCGCAAGGCCCGGGGGTACTCGACATTTCTCAAATGATTTCTATGTGTTGGATGAACCTGCCCTACGGGCGGAACCACCCGGCCAACGTTAAATTTGTCGTTTCCATGAGTTTTGCAATTACCTCTAATGACATTGACATCCTGCCAGCTTCTCCAACTATACAAGTCTAAGCCTCGCCGCCTTGCCCGCTTTCTTCCCAGCGCAGAATCTCCAGGACCGCGCACGCCCCGGGATTCCTCTGGGGCAGAAAATACCGCATCGGGTGGGCGCGCTGGGCGGCAAGCCGTTCCGCGGAAAGGTCGGCGACCAAAAGCCCCCCGGCTCCGTCGGTCTTCCGCGCGAGCACGGTTCCGTCCGGACCCAGCACCAGGGCAAGCCCGGGGTATTCAAGTCCCGCGCCGTTGTCTCCGCACGGGTTCACAGCCGCCACATAGACCGCGTTGTCCCAGGCCCGCGCGGTAAGATGCCTCAACCAGCTTTTCTCTTTTTCCTCCGGATTGCCCCGGGGCGACGCGTGGGGCAGGAAAAGGATGTCCGCCCCTCCCAGGGCCATGCGCGTTGACAGCTCGGGAAAATGCGCGTCGTAGCACATCTGGACGCCAAAGGAGAACCCGGGCCCGTTAAAAAGAACGATGGAATCCCCCGGCTCGAACGCTTCCCGTTCCACCGGGTTGAGGTGGACCTTTCGGGCGGCGTGAACCTTGCCGTCCGGGAACGCCGCGAGATGCGCCGGGACGGCTTTCCCCCTGGTTCCGGGAAGGGCGGCGCCCGCGAGAATGACCATGTCGAGATTGCGCGCGAGTTCCGCGAGGCTGTCCGGGACAGGGCCGGGAAAGGCCACAGGGGTGACGGGGGTGTCAGGCCGGGTGGAATAGCCGGTGAGATGAAGCTCGGGGAAACACACGATTCGCGCGCCCAAACGGGCCGCCTCCCGCGCGAGCGCGCGCGTGGACGAAAGGTTTGCTCCCGGCTCCCCGACCCGTCCGGGCGCGACGGCCAGGGCTATGCGGAGGTCGCGCGCAAGCATGGTCAGACGCTGAACCGGGCGCGGATTTTAAAGACCCGGGTGGCGGGAAGGTTCAGGATTTCCCCGATGCCGGTTTCCCGCCGGATGCTTTCCAGCGCCGCCGCGATTTCCTCCCGGGATTCGGCGATAAAGGTGAACCAGACGTTGTAAGCGTTGTCGCGCTCATAGTTGTGGGTGACCCCGGCGTGCCGGTTCACCGCCCGCGCAAAGGCCTCGACTTCCTGGTCCGGAACCCGGGCCGCGCACAGGGTGCTCACGAACCCCAGCTTTTCAGGATAAAAGTTTCCGCCCACGCGGCGGATGACGCCTTCGGCCTTGAGGCGGGAGATCCTTTGGAGAACCTCGTCCTCCTGGAGGCCGAGTTCCCGGGCGATTACGCCGTAGGGTCTTTGATCCCGGGGGAAATCCGACTGGATGCGGTTGAGGATAGCGCGGTCGGTTCCGTCGAGGGGCGGCATGGGAAACTCCGCGGGGGGAGGCTCTCCGGGGGGCCGGAGGCTACAGGAATTTGAGTTGAACCTTGCGGGTCCGGGGTCCGTCAAATTCGCAAAAGAAAACGCCCTGCCATGTTCCCAGGGCAAGCCTTCCGTTGTTCACGGCGATGAGGGCCGACGCGCCAAGCAGAGACGCTTTGACGTGGGCCGGGGAATTGCCCTCGGCGTGGCGGAAGGGGGCGTCCCCGGGGACCATGCGGTCCAGGGCCACCAGGATATCACGGGCGACCTCCGGGTCCGCGGCCTCGTTGATGGTGACCGCGGCGGTGGTGTGGGGGACATAGACGAGGCAGGCGCCGTCGCGGACGCCTTCCTTTTCCACGGCCTCGGTGATGGGCCGCGTTATATCCAGCATTTCCGTTTTCGCTGATGTCTTGACCGTTATGTCCATAGGAACCCTCCCGGTGTCAGAGACAATAGAGCGGTGCCGGAGGATCCTGGGAACAGGGTCCGGCTGGTTTGCCCGCGCTGCGCGAAGGATGGATTCCTACTGAATAAAAAAAGCCTTGCCCGAAAGCAAGGCTTTTTTTTCGCTAAAAAACCGGGGCGGGATTAGACACAGCCCGTGGGTTTCGGCAGGCCGGCCATCTTGCAGGCTCCCTTGCCGGGTCCGGACGGGAACAGCTCATAGATGTGCTTGAGCTTGAATCCTGTCACCTTGGAGAGAACGCGGACCATTGGAGCGATGCCGTTCTTCTTGTAGTAGTCCTGGAGGACGTTGATGACCTTCCAGTGCTCCTCGGAGAGCTCCTCGATGCCTTCGAGGCCTTTTACGTACTGGACCCACTCGGGGCACCAGTTCTCGAAGGAGTCAATAAACCCATCCTCGTCCATTACGAATTTTTTTCCGTTGAACTCAACATCTGCCATTTAAGAGACCCTCCTTTTAGGCGATTTTTCATCGTGTTGGCTTCCGCCCACGGTACCCTCGATGCAAGGGTAGAATCATATAAAAGCCCCTTGGGCTTGTCAACTCTAAAAAGATTTTTCAGGCAGCCCGCACAAGGGCCGCCGGAAGCGCTCCAGGTGTCTTGAGGATGGTCCCTGTTGTCCGTCGGACCGTCGGAATGTTGGACGCCTGCCCTGTGTCCGGAAAAACGCGCTCATGAATTTGGACAAGGAGAGCCGCGCGCTCCTGGCGCATCCAATCCGTTGCGTTTTTTCCGGCCCCTTTGCCGTTACATCCGAAACAGGGCGATATCCGGGGGAACCCTTGCGTCCGCAGGACATGGCGCATGAAAAACCACGCCAGTCCTTGACTTTAGGCCGCATGGCTCTTTAAGGCGGGCCAAAGATACCATGATTTAAATGAAATGCAAGACAAAATACGTCCGTGTGGCGCCGGTATCACCCGAAAAGATTATTGCAAATTGATATGGAATATGATACGCTGGGTTATGAAAACAAAATACACGGGCGAAAAAGCCCAACACCGGAAAGAGCGGC
>JAGVGH010000159.1 GCA_020057225.1 Desulfobacterales bacterium
GGATGGTTCCGCCCGTAGGGCAGGTTCATCCAACACATAGAAATCATTTTAGAAATGTTGGGTGAACCCGGGCCTTGCGGCCCGGAACCACCCAACCTAGGCCTAATTTTGCAATTACCTCTAGAATCGAACCCCTACATCCCAGCGGGGCATTCATGGGATTTCGCGAGGAACAGGACACCATGGGACCTGTGCGGGTCCCGAAGGACGCCTACTACGGCCCCCAGACCCAGCGGGCCGTCGAAAACTTCCCCATCAGCGGCCTGCGCTTTCCCCCGTCCTTCATCTCCGCCCTGGGCCTTGTCAAAAAGCACCTTGCCCTGGTCCATCAGGATCTGGGTCTTCTGCCCGAAGACCTCGCCCGCGCCGTGGCCGAAGCCGCCAAGGAGGTCCAGTACGGCAAACATGACGCCCAGTTTGTGGTGGATGTGTTCCAGACCGGCTCCGGCACCTCTGTCAACATGTGCGCCAACGAGGTCATCGCGGGCCGGGCCAACGAGATGCTCACGGGCAAACGGGGCGGAAAATTTCCCGTGCATCCCAATGACCATGTGAACCTGGGGCAGTCCTCCAACGATGTGATTCCCTCTGTCATCCACGTGGCCGCCCTTGTCCGGGCGGAGCGGCATCTGTTGCCCGCCCTCGGCGCCCTTCATAAAAGCCTCGCGAAAAAAACGGACCAGTTCGCCCATGTGCTCAAGGTGGGACGCACTCACTTGAACGACGCCGTGCCCATGCGCCTCGGCCAGGAGATTTCCGGCTGGGCAAGGCAGGCGGAACTGGGCGCGGAGCGCGTCCGTTCGGGTTCCAGGGGCCTGCGCGAGCTCGCCCTGGGAGGCACCGCCATCGGCACGGGACTGAACGCCCACCCCGCCGCGGCACCCGAGGCCGTGGCCCGGGTCGCCGAGGAAACAGGCATTCCTTTCCGGACAGCCAAAAACCGTTTCGAGGCCCAGGGCGCCCAGGACAAGGCTGTGGAGTTCAGCGGTGTTTTGAAATGCGTGGCCGTGAGCCTGGGTAAAATCGCCGGGGATATCCGCCTTCTCGCCTCCGGGCCCCGCTGCGGGATCGGCGAGCTTGTCCTTCCCGTCCTCCAGCCCGGCTCCTCGGCCATGCCCGGCAAGGTCAACCCTGTCATCTGCGAGGCGGTGATCCAGGTCATGGCCCAAATTGCCGGAAACGACACCGCGGTAACCCTCTCGGGCCAGGCCGGATTTCTCCAGCTCAACACCATGCTTCCCGTCATAGCCCATAATCTGCTACAATCTGTCGAGCTTCTGGGCGCGGCCTCCCTTTCGCTGGCCCAAAAATGCGTGGACGGCCTTGCCGCCGATGAAAAGCACTGCCGGGCCATGGTGGAGGAAAGCCTTGCCCTGGTGACCTTTTTGGTGCCCAAAATCGGCTACGACAAGGCGGCTGAAGTGGCCAGGGAGACTCAGGCCACAGGGCGCACCGTCCATGGCCTGGTGCTGGAAAAAGGGCTGCTTTCCCAGGAGGAATGGGATCTTTTACTCCAAAGCATTTGAACCGCCAAACGGAGGAAGCATGGAAGGCATAGACATCGTTGCCCGGCTGATGGCGCTCTCCGCGCGCACCGCCCCCAAGAGCAAGGGCGAGGACTATGTTCAAACGATGGTTTTGGAAGGCCAGGCCCTGCAAAAGCTGGCCGCGGCCATGGACGAGTACGGGCGCCGCTCCGGAAAAAAGGATTTTGACCGGGACGCCCGGGGCATTGGAAAATCCGGAGCGGTTCTTTTGGTGGGCGTAAAAGACGCCAAGCCTGTGGGCCTGAACTGCGGGGCCTGCGGATATGAGAACTGCCAGGCGCTTTTGGCCCAGACCCGGCGCGGGGAGGAGCTTCTTGGCCCCCAGTGCGCCTTCCGCCTTCTGGACATGGGCATCGCCCTTGGCTCCGCCGTCAAAACCGCCAGCATCCACAATGTGGACAACCGCATCATGTACCGGGCCGGAATGATCGCCCGGCGCATGGGCCTTGTGGACTGGGACATCGTGATGGGCATTCCCTTGTCCGCCCACGGAAAAAACATCTATTTCGACAGATGAGGCGGACCAGGGCCATGGGAAGGACTCAAGAAGGCGCGGGGGGGCCGCGCGAAGAAGCGCGCAGGGGCCGTCAAAAGGCGCGGGGGCGGGCGGGAATGCTTGCCGCCGCCGTTCTCCTTTTCGCGGCCCTTGCCCCCGCCGCGTTTGGAGGGCGGGGCGCTGTGCGGGATGACGAGCGGTTTTCCTTTGAATTTAGGGGCACCACGGTGTCCGCCGCGCTCCAGCAAATCGCCGCCTCGACCGGGGTGGCCATTCAGTCCAACGAGCCCATCAGCCAGAGAATCGAGCACAAGTTTTTCAACAACCGGCCCTTGGGAAGAATCATCGAGGGTGTTGTGCGGGACGTGAACTGCGCCATCATCTGGGGCAACCGGGACGGCGCGGTGTACTCCATCGGCGTATGGGTTTATCCCAAGGAAAAGGGGGCCGGAGGCGCGGGCGTTCCCCCGGGTTTCCGGGACATGGTGATGGAGCCCGCGATGCCGGAGCCGGATTATTCGGGAAACCAGGGTTTTGTGGAGCCGGAGCCGGAGCCGATGATAGAGCCGCCGCCCGTGCCGGAGCCTTCCATTGGGCCGAACGGGGAGCTTCCTCCGGGGACGGTGATTTTTCCCGGGAACCAGGGCGGGGGAGCCGCCGCGCCCGGCCAGATTCCCGGCGAGGAGGCGTCGCTCTCCACAGGGAGCGCGGGGTCTCTTGCGTCCGCGGGGGGAAGCGGGAAAGGCGGGGCGGCCACCCGGGCCGCGACACCCCGGTGGAAAGACCTTGGGCTTCTGCCGCCGCCAGCGCCGCCCGGATTTTCAGGCTGACGGTGCTGGGCGGCGGCCTTGGGCGCCGTGTTTTTAAAACGGAATGTCATCCTCGCTTTTGGATCCTGCCGGGGGAGAGTAGGACGGTCCGGGCATATCCTGGGGGGTATCGTCCGGATACGGGCTGCCGCCGCCCTGGGCGCTTCTCTGCCTGTAACCGCCGCCCTGGGGAGGGCCTCCGGGCGAGTCGCCCTTGGATCCCAGCATCTGCATGGTGTTGGCGATGATGTCGGTGGACCAGCGGCGGACGCCATCCTTGTCCTCGTACTCGCTGGTCTGGATGCGGCCCTCGATATACACCTGCTTGCCCTTGTGCAGGTAATCCCCGCAGATCTCCGCGAGCCGGTCAAAGGCCACGATCCGGTGCCATTCGGTCTTTTCGCCGCCGTCCTTGGTGCGTTCGCTGGTCGCCAGGCGGAATTTTGCCACAGCCATTCCGCTTTGGGTGAACCGCATTTCGGGGTCGTTTCCCAGGTGTCCAATGAGCATTACCTTGTTGAGTCCGGCCATGGGCGCCTCCATGCTGGAGAGGGTGTGTTTTGGGGCGGGGGCGGTGTGCCGCTCCGGAAAAGGGATGGACAGGTTGTAGCGGGCATTGGCCGAGGTGTCAAGGAATCCGGAAGGGAAGTTTGCGCGCGCGGGGCGGCGGGATGTCATCTCTCCATGCGGGAGAGGGCCAGGGCGAGGAGGGGAAAACCCTGTGGCCCAAAACTCTGCCCCATCTTTATAGCGGTTGTCAGGGGTAATTGCATAATTGGCGTAGGTTGGGTGGTTCCGGGCCGCAAGGCCCGGGTTCACCCAACATTTCTAAATGATTTCTATGTGTTGGATGAACCTGCC
>JAGVGH010000317.1 GCA_020057225.1 Desulfobacterales bacterium
CCGGCGCCGGGCTGTCCAGGGCCAGACCGGGCGGGAGCGGGCGGCGCGGCTTCCCCGGACGCGGGAGTTTCCGGTTTCCCGGAGTCGGTCAAGGGGCTTGCCAGGGTGTCGCCGGATTCCGCCATAGTTGTCCCTGGATGGTTCCGGGTTGCTTTTCAGGCCCGGAAAGGCGCGGAGGAGCAAAGGGTGGAAGGGGGCCGTGACATTCCGCGTTAGATTCTATGTCCGGATTATCCGCGTTTTTTGCGTAGATAATGTCTGTGCCATGTCCTGGGGTTGAAACCCCAGGCTAGATCAAAAACCTTGCCGCACCGCGGCTGCTATGAGGAGAAAGGCCCATTTTATAACTAAAAAACACAACAAAAGATGATTTTTTATTCTAACTCCTAACTCCTAACTCCTAACTCCTAAATTCTCCGGCTTTGCCGGGTTAGGAAAGGTGCCGGATGATGCCTTGGGCGTAACGGCTGGCCATAAGCCGCACAAACCCTAACGGCGTCTCCCGGGTCACAGCGATCATGAGATGGGTTTCCGGCGCAAGCAAGCGGGTGAGCACCCAGGCCTCCTCGGTTTGAACCATGCACTCCTCGAATGCGCCAAGATTCATGTCCTTGAGGGTGTCTTTGGCCGCGGAAAGCACGCCCGCCATTCCCTTGGATAATCCGTTGCCCGACGCTGGGTTCTTGGGGCATCTCAAGGCCATGGGCTCTCCCGCGCCGTCCAAAACGGCGCAGGCGTAAACATGCTCCATTTCCTCGACAATGCTCCCCAACACCGCGCTCACGGCGTCCTGGGCTTTTTGGGTCAACAGAGGCGGCCTTTTGCCTCCTGAAACTCCGCCTGTCCGGGCGGCGGCCCTTTTTTTCTCTTCCAGTTTGGGCAAGAGATCCTGAACCAGCGCGTCCACCGCCACATCGGAGATGGGACCGGCATCCAGAACGTCCTCGTCTTCCTCGGCGGGCGCTCCGCCGCCCGCGATGCGCCCCATGATCCGGGCGCCGGGGTCGGAATCGAGCACGCTCTTCTTGACCAGCCCCTCGTCTTCCAGCCGGGATGCCTCCATAAGAAGCGACATAAGCCCTGTGCTGATTTTTTGCTTGATTTTCGCCTGGGGCACGTCCCGGTAGCGGATTTCCGTGTTTCTCCATGTTAAAAGCTCGATGGCGGCCTTTTCCCCCTGGTTTTCGCCATACACCGCGTCAATGAGCCGGCCCTGGTCAAAGAACATGAAGCCGCGCTGTCCCTCCTGGGTCCTGACCTCCACCAGGGTCGTCTTTTCCTCCGCCTCCATAAGCTGCAGAAAACTTCCCACGGAAATTCCTCCAAGGGTTCCGCCCTGGAAAACACGCTGGAGACCCGCCGTGATGGCGTCGGCGACATCCTGGAAATTCGCGGGCTTTTGAATCGTCCTGAAAACGCCCACCTCTTCCAGGTGCTGGCGGACCCGGGAGGTGAAAAGCTCGGACATGACCAGCACCGGAATGGACGGATGATGCATGTTCATCCAGTCAATGATCTCGAACCCGTCCATGTCGGGCATGCGAAGCTCGGTCAGCACGAGGTTGACGCGTTGATTGGCGATGATGACGATGGCGCGCTCGCCGCTTTCAGCGGTGAGGATTTTGAAGGTGTCCCGGTAATACGCCAGGGAGTCGGCCAGGGAGCGTAAGAGGTTGGTGTCGTAGTCCACCAGCAAAATGGTATGCATACGGCACGCTCCAAGAGGATGTGGCGCCGGAACAGGTTGACCGGTTTCCGCGAAAAAAACGCTCCGGCCCGCCCCGTCTTCCGCCCGCGGCCCGGACGGCCAAATCTCCGCTCTATAAAATGGATATTTTTCCTCATGGCAGCCGCGGCGCGGCAAGGTTTTTAAGCTCGCCCGGGGTTTCAACCCCAGGACCATGGCTCAGACATTATTTACGCAAAAAGCGCGGATAATCCGGATATAGAATCTAAGCCTCATTTTGCGATTACCTCTTTGAAAAAACTCAGCATTCTCGTAGAGCAGGAATAGTATGAAACAAAATGTTATGGGTGTCAAGCGCTAAAATACGGTTTTGTTTGAGTTTTTCTTCACTCTCCTCATGCTTTGGAATGACCGGCGTATTTTTCTCACACTTCGCCCTACTGGTTCCCGAGTCCGTTTGTCCTTTCGCAATCCGGGCAGTACCATGTTATGCCGTTGCAGGACATTCCCCAGAAATTCTCCTCAAGGCAGTCCTGGCAAATGGCGAAACCGCAGCGGCAGGTCCAGCAGAACGGGAACTCCCCGCCGCAACAGTGGCAGCGCGCCGTTTCCCCTTTTTTCCGCCTTCTTCCGCCCTTTTCCTTCCTGTCTTCCATGCCTTTCCCGTGCCCGTTGTGAAAGGTTGTGACTCCGGCCTTACCCCTCCGCGGCCCCTTTCGCCGCTCCCAGGACCGCCTCGTCCAGCACGTGGACATACTGCTCCCCGGTGAGCATGCCGTGGCTCACAAGATGCCGCGTAAGAGCGGTGAATTCGACACGCAGGGCGGCGGCCAGCCCGGCCACCCCGGCCGCGGTGGAAATGTCCAGATCAAGCTGGCTGATGTCACGGTTTATCAGGGCCGCGGGCATGAGGAGCATTGTGGCAAAAGCGTCCGCCCGCGCCTCAAGGCCCCGTGGCGCCCAAGGCCCGCTGGCCAGGGAAATTTGGTTGCCCTGCTTTCTGTCATAAAGGATGTGGCACAGCTCATGGGCCAGGGCGAATCTCCGCGCGGAAGGATGCCGGTATGCCCCGGCGGTCCGGTTGAGCACTATGGAAGGGGTATGCCGCGGCCCTGCGAACGCCAGGGCGCGGACAGAAGCGTCCCCCAGGCGGATGGTGTCGGTCCGGACGCCGAGCTTTCCGAGTATGCCCTCGATGTCCACAAACTGGTCCTCCTCTCCCGGCAGGCCCGCATCCTCCAGAAACCTCAGGGCCAGGGAGTATCCTTCCTCCCAGGGCTTTCGGAAAGACGCGCCAAGCGCCACAGGCCGGACAAACCGCTGCAAAGCCTCCGGGTCTCCCACGGCGCTCCCGACCTCCACCATGGCCCGGGCAATGGCCAGCACGTCCTGCTCGTCAATGCCGGGCGCAAGAGAGCCAAACATCACCGCCGCGTCGCAGGCCCCGGGAACCGCAAGGTCCATAACCTCACGGGGCTTGAGCATCTCCTCGGCGTGGCGTCCGGCCCGCCGCAGCAAAATCCGCGCCTCCTGCCAGCGTCTGGAGGCGGCCTCCCGGGTCGCGCCCAGTCCCGCAAGCCACCCTTGGCGCTGGTCCGCGTTGCCCATGGGTATGCGGCGGACCGCTTCGCAGAGCTCCTGAAACCGTTTTTCCGAAGGATCCCTGGAGAGCAACTGTTCCGCGGCAAGAGACAACACCCTGTAAAGCGGCCTTGCGACATCCTGAACCCCGGCGAAACCATGCCCCCCGTCATAGGAAAAGAAAAAACCTTCCGGCGTTTCCGCCGGGGCGCTTGGTCCCCAGGAAAATTCAACGGCTTCCCCAAACCGGCGGATCACCACATCCGGATAGATCCCGCCCTCCCGGCAGCCCGCGATGCCGTGCCGTTTCCACCACAGTTGCCACCACGTCTCCCATTCCCCGCGCGCGGCTTCCTTGTTTTCAATATGCATTGGCGGAAATCGAGTGTCTGACAGAGAAGACCAGGCGTCATATTCTTGAGCATTGTTCCGTTGATGCTCGTTGGGCAGCCTTTCCTCATGCAGCAAAGGATCCCAGTTCGCGGCAAACCATTCCAGCAGAGGCAACAGATACCAGTACGCGGATTCCAGGATTTCACCGCCTTCTTCATGGCGGCAGAGGTTCTTTCCCCCGACCCATATCTGGAAACCGCCCCAGGACAGACCCAAAGCCTTCGCAGCCGCCTTGCCTTTGTGAGGGTCTGGAGAGAAACCGATTTTAAAGGCAAACCTCTTTTTATCGCCCGCCATGAATTCAAAGTTCGCGTCCATCCCTCACCCTCCCATTCGAAGCCTTTTGCCGGCATTGCGGGTTATGGAGAGGCCGGGCCCCTCCGCGTCTCATATCCCCCGCTTGGCCAGCGCGGCGGCGTGGGCCGGGAACCCCTCGTACTCGGCAAAGCGCCGGGCAACGTCCCGGAGTCCCGCGTATCCTTCCGGCGAGCAGCGGGCAATGGACGTTCGTTTTAAAAAATCCCAAACCGTTACGCATGAGAAGGTTTTGGCGAATCCTCCCGTGGGAAGAATGGCGTTGACCCCCAAAGAGAAATTCCCGATAGTGATGGGGGTGTGGGGGCCTAAAAGAATCTCTCCCGCGTTCCGGATTTTTTCGAGCGCCGACACCGGGTCCGCCACCAGCACCTCAAGGTGCTCCGGAGCGAAATCATTGACAAAGGCGATGGAGGCTTCGAGGCTGTCCGTGAGCACGAACCCTCCGTAGTTGGCGAACACGTTGGCGATGAATTTTTGGCGCTCTGCGGGCAGGTCCGCCACCAGGGCGGGCAGGCGTTTTGCCACCCCGGCGGCGAGTTCCCGGGAATCGGTCACAAGAAGCGCCGAGGAGTCCGGCCCGTGCTCGGCCTCGATGAGAAGGTCCAGGGCCGCCAGCGCCGGATCGGTGGAAGCGTCGCACAAAATGATGGACTCGCTGGGTCCGGCGGGCGTGCCCACGTCCAGACGCCCGTACAGGAGCCGTTTTGCCGCGGAGACATAGGCGTTTCCGGGGCCAAGCGCCTTCAGCACCCTGGGCACGGTCCCGGTTCCGTAGGCCATGGCCGCGATGGCCTGGGATCCGCCGACCTTATAGACCTCCTTTACTCCGCACAGTTCCGCGGTAAAGAGCGACGCGTCGTCCACCCCCCCTTCGGGCGTGGGCGGTGTGCAGACGATAATCCCCGGCACCCGCGCTGTCACCGCGGGGACGCACAGCATGAGCATGACCGAGGGAAACGATCCCTTTCCCCGGGGCACGTACAGCCCCACAGACCCGATGGGTGTCACCTTCTCGCCCGCGAGAACCCCGGGGCTGATTTGGGTGAACCATATATCCTCGGGCATCTGGGCCTCGTGGAACTTCTTGATGTTGGCGTGGGAAATCCGGATGACCTCCTGGATTTCCGGCGCGAGGCTCTCCCGGGCTTTGGCGAATTCCTCCTCCGTCACCTTGAGCCGCTCCGGCGACAGACGCACGCGGTCAAATTTTTCCGTGTATTCACACAACGCCGCGTCGCCCCGCGCGGCCACGTCCCGTATCACCGGGCGCACCACTTCCTGGAACTGCTCGATATCCAGCTCGGAGCGCCTCAAAATTTTTGCCTTTTCCTCCGGCGACAAACCGCTTAAGACGTATTGGTTGATGTTCATGGCTCTTCCTTGTGCTTGAAATCACCGGGAGGCGCCGGCCTCGTGTTCCCTCCGGTGGTATGTTTCATAGACGCCCGCGAAATGCCGGGTCTGGGAAAGCGTGCCCAGGCACATGCGGAAGGTGTCCCGGATGAGCGGGGCGTGCATGGGCCTGACGAGGATGCCGTGGTCTTTTAAAAAGGCCACCGCAGTGTCCCTGTCCTTGGGGCGGACCAGTAAAAAATGGGCGGCGCCGGGCAGGTAGTCCACGCCTGTCCGGTCGAAAAAACCGTACAGAAAGGGACGGGACTCCTTCATCACCTCCCGGACATAGGCGCGCCAGGCATCTGGTTTTTCCATCTGCGCCCGGGCGGCCACCAGGGCCATGGAGTTGATGTCAAAGGGACCCCGGATTTTATGCAGCTCCGCCACCACCTCCGGACGGGCCGCAAGATAGCCCAGGCGCAGGCCCGCCATGGCGAACGCCTTGGAGAAGGTCCGGATAACTATAAGGTTGTCGTAGCGGTCGAGCAAGGGCAGAGCGCTCACGCCTGTGTACTCGTGGTAGGCCTCGTCCACCAGCACCGGAATGTCCGGGACGCGCCCGAGGACGGTTTCGATAAAGCCAAGGTCCACGGGCGTGCCGGTGGGGTTGTTGGGATTGATGAGGACCACAAGCCGGGGCCGGGTGTCGAGGGCCTTTACAAACGCCTCTTTCGGAAACGCCATGTCCGGTCCAATAGGCACGCCCAAAACCCGCGCGCCGTGGACGCCCGCCACCTGGGAGAAGATGGGAAACTCTGGCTGCGCCACGAGCAGGGTGTCTCCCGGGGAGAGAAAGGCGCGCAGGGTGAGCTCGATGGCCTGGTCGGAGCCGTTGGCAAGCATGAGGCGTGAGGGGTTCTGTCCTGTGAACCGGGCGAGGGAGTCCATGAAAGGGCTGTATTCCGGATACAGGGGGAACCTGCGGGCCTCGATATATTCCTTGAGCGCCTGGACCACGTGTTCCGGGGGGGGCGCGGTGTTTTCGTTGAGGTCGAGGCGGAGATAGGGCGCCCGGTCCATGCCCTGCCACGGGGGCTGGTACTTGGGCATGGCGGCGATGTGGGGTTGCACGGTGATCATGAGGCTCCTTTGTCGGGTTAGGGGTTGGGAGTTAGATTCTATCAACCTTAAACCAGGACCGGACAATGCCCGGATTATCCGCGTTTTTTGCGTAGATAATGGCGCAGCCTTCAAAAACGGGCCGTTTACAGCCAGCCCTCACGGCCGCGGAAAGCGCGGGAAGCAAAACCGCGCCGAGAGAAGGGAGGCGGGAAGGTGGACGCGTGAAATCCGGAAAGAGGCAGAGCATGGGCGAGGCGCCGCCAGTGTCGGAACAGCAGGCTAAACAAGGCGCAAACTCCCGGCCCCTGTGACGGGAGCCGGGCGGGAGCCTCTGACTGGACGGACCGCATGTTGGCGGCGCTGGAAAACGGCGTCAAGAAGAGAAATGGCCTCACGGCTTCTTCGCTGTGCATAGTTCTTCACCGATTTAGGAATGTATGCGCTGGCGAGCCAATCACGATGCTGAAACCACCGATTGGAGAGCCGTGTGCGGGAGAACCGCACGCGCGGTTCGGAGGGCGGGGAGGGCGCGGACCCTTCCCGACCCCTATCGGAAAAAAAGCATGGCGGAGACAGGCCGCTGGTTCTTCCAGACTCCAAGTCCTGTCTCCGCGCGCCGGCCCGGATTTCTACCCTTTCACAACCGCCAAAGGCACAAGCCGCGCCACTTTGGCCGATATCCCGGCCCCGTCCACAACACCCACCACCGAGCTTACACGCTTATAGGCCCCGGGCATTTCCTCGGCCAGGGTCTCGCGCCCGGACCAGCGCACCAGGATTCCCTTGGCAAGAAGCTCCTCGTCAATCCGGCGTCCCCGGCTTTCCTTCACAGCCTTGGAGCGGGACAACACCCGGCCCGCCCCGTGACAGGTGGAGCCATAGGTCTCGGCCATGGCCCTGTCGGTTCCCCGGAGAACAAAAGACTCGGTGCCCATGTCGCCGGGCACCAGCACCGGCTGGCCCACAGCGCGGTAGGCAGGAGGAAGCTCATGCCGCCCCGGTCCAAAGGCCCGGGTGGCTCCCTTGCGGTGGACGCACAACAGCCGCATTTTTCCGTCCACGGCGTGCTCTTCCATTTTGGCGATGTTGTGGCACACATCGTACACAAGGCGCATGCCCAGGTCCCGGGGACCAACTCCCAGGGTGTGCATGAAAGACTCCCGCACCTGGTGCAGCAGGATTTGCCGGTTGGCCCAGGCGTAATTGGCCGCCGCGGCCATGGCCGAGAAATACCGCCTCCCGGCCGGAGAGCCTGTCCGGGCGCACACGAGCTGGCGGTCCGGGATGACAAGCTCCATTTTCCGGACCTCGTTTTTCATCACATCCAGGTAATCGTCGCACACCTGGTAGCCAAGACCCCTGGAACCCGAGTGCAGAAGAACCGCGATCTGGCCCGCCTCGATGCCGAAGGCCCTTGCGGCAACAGGGTCATAGATGTCGGCCACGAGGTCCACCTCGATGAAGTGGTTGCCGGAACCCAGCGTGCCGAGCTGCTTTTTGCCCCGCTCCAGCGCCCGCCCGCTCACAGCGTCCGGGTCCGCGCCCTCCATGCATCCGGAGTCCTCGGTGTTTACAAGGTCCGAGTCCTCGCCCATGCCCTGCTCCACCGCCCACCGGCTCCCCAGTTCCAGCACCTTTTTCTGGTCCTGCCTGCGGAGGGTTACAAAGCCTGTGGAGCCGACCCCGGACGGAACAGCCTGATAGAGCGCGTTCACCAAGTCGTCCATCCGGTTTTCGATGTCTTTTTTGCAGAGGTTCGTGGTTGCGAGGCGCACCCCGCAGTTGATGTCATAACCCACCCCCCCGGGGGATATGACGCCCTCCGCCGCGTCAAAGGCCGCCACCCCGCCGATGGGGAAACCGTATCCCCAGTGGATGTCGGGCATGGCCATGGAGTAACCGACGATGCCGGGCAGGCAGGCCACGTTGGCGACCTGGGCCACGGCTCCCTCTTTTTCCATGTCCGCCGCCATGGCGGCGGTGGCGAAGATGAGTCCGGAAACACGCATGGCGCCCTGCCGGACCACTTCAATGCGAAAATCGTCCAGTGTGCGAAGAATATGGGACATACAGCTTTCTTTGCTCTCCTTGTTCTGTTCAGGGTGGTAATGGGTGATTACTTAGTGTCATAGGCTCCTCCTTGGTTATTTTCCTGTTTCGATGCGTTATTATTTGAGTTTGAATGGTTGGGAGCTATTTATAAATAGAGCGTTACATTTTAAGAATTGAATAATTTCGTTCTAAATATGCTCTACAGTTTCAGAACGTTGCCCGCATTTTTCAGCCCAAGGTCTTCCTGGATGCAATGTATCCCACCTTGGCTTTAGACTTGGTTGCGTCCTTTTCCAGGATCATGATTTCCGAATCCATCAACTATTGTGTTCCATACAGGAGCAAATCTTGCTATAAGTAACGATTCGGTTAAGGGTATCCA
>JAGVGH010000088.1 GCA_020057225.1 Desulfobacterales bacterium
TATACCATTATTCCAAGATGTTGGGTGAACCTGCCCTTCGGGCGGAACCACCCGGCCTACATCAAATTTGTCGTTTCTAAGAGTTTTGCAATTACCTCTGAGGTGATTGCAAAACTCTCGAAAGGGATGTTTTTGCGGATGGCGATGCACCCCAATCCGTCATTCCCGGGAAGGCTGGAATGACAACCGTGCGCAATTTCCACGGTGGGCAAGAGGGGTATCCCTATTTCGCAATTACCTCTCTAACTCCTGACTCCTGGCTCCGGCTCCGCCGGTTTAGGAACCGCAATATTGAAGGGCCTGCGGAACAGTCCGCAGGCCCTTTGTTTGTCCGGGGCGGAAGTCCCCTTATTCCGTCGCCACCGCGATTTTCCGGGCCTTGGCGGCCTCACCCTTGGGCAGGGTGATGGTGAGCACACCGTCCTTGTATCCCGCCTTCACCGCGTCCGCGCGCACCTCCACAGGCAGCCGGAAGCTCCGGGAAAACGAACCGCTGCTCCGCTCCACAATCCGCCATCCCTCTTTTTCCTCGTCCTTCTCATGCTTCTTCACACCGCTCACCGTGAGCACGCCCTCGTGCAGCGCAATGTCCACATCCTCGGCCTTGAGGCCCGGAACATCGGCCGTCACAATGATCTCGCCCTCGGTCTCCCGCACATCAAAGGCCGGAATCCAAGTCTCCCTCGAAAGGGACGGGCCCGCAAGCGGGAAACTCTCGAAGAGGCGGTCAAACAGGGACACCGGGCTGTCCCAGCCGGCATGCCTTCTTAAAACCGGTACCAGGTCGAACATGGCTCCACCTCCTTGCCTGGGGTTTCTCCCTTGGTCGCCTTTTGGGCAACCCGCTCTTTTCACTTCAAAAATAAACCGTGCTGCCTGCTTGTCAAGAGAAACGTTCCATAATCCGGAATGTTTTTTCAGGCCCCCCGGCAGTATCCTCCACACCTCGCATACCAAGGCGCGTTCAAATCCTTACCACTTGCTGAAAGCTCTCGTTGAATCGTTCTCTCCCTCTGGGAGAGGGCCGGGGTGAGGGCATTGCTCTTTGGATATGCCTGATTGCGCCTTGCTATCAGACCCAAACGCGCCAGGCTTTGGGATCCTCCCATTCCTTGTGTTTGAAAAGCCCGCCATATCTTTGGAGAGACCCGCCTCCTCCGCCAGATTCCGTTTGTGCGGCGTCCCGCAATTGGCTATGATGCGGAAAGAACGCTCCGGGCCCGGCATCGCGTCCTTCCTGTCCGGAGACGAAAAGACGCAACAACCGCCCCGGCAAGGTGCCATTATGCCCAACAGAGCTTTCACCGATGTCCGGCCCTTGGACCGGCCCGACTTTCATCTCAAGGTTCTCGAGGACATCAACAAGCTCGTGAACCAGGAGCGCGACCTCAACTCCATTCTCGGCAAAGTCGCCAGACGCCTTGCGGAGGCGCTGCGGCTGGATGTCGCCTCGGTCTATCTGTTCGACGAGAAAAACAAGCTGCTTGTCATGCGGGCGACCCACGGGCTCACGATGGACCCGTCCGCGCCTGTCAGCCTTTCGCCGGACGAGGGGCTTACCGGTCTGGTTTTTAAGAGCCGCAGACCCGTGCTTGCGGCGCCCGCCTCCAGCCATCCCGCCTACAAGTTTTTTCCCGGAATCGGGGAAGAGCGCTTCGAGTCCTACATCGGCGTGCCCATGGTCCTGGGGGCGCGCTGCCTGGGAGTCCTTGTGGGACAGGCCGGGGAGCAGCGCGCCATTCATCCCGCGGAGCAAACCCTTTTAAACATCGTGGCCTCCCGTCTTGCCGGGCTGCTTGAGGTCTCCGACAAACTGGAGAGGCTCAAGACCCCGGCCAAAACCCCCACGGAACGCCGGGTGCTTCAGGGCAAGGGGGTTTCCACAGGGGTGGCGGTGGGCCGTGTGCTGCTTTTCCAGGGCCTTTTTCAGGAAATCTCCCTGGACCGCTTCGTGTCCCAGGGAGCCAAACGCGAACTCAAACGTCTGGCCGCGGCGTTCAAGCATGCCGAGCAGGAAATCCGGGCCTTCATCAAGGAAATTGAAAAGAAGGAAATTCTGGAGAAAAGCGAATCCGCGATTTTTCAGGCGCATTTGTACATTCTAAAAGACCCCTCGTTCCGAAAAACCATCGAGCGTCTTGTGGAAAAGAAGGGGGCCGCGGCCGAGGCGGCGGTGGTGCGCGGCGCGGAGAGCATCATCGCCCAGTTTGAGAGCCACGGTTCCGCCATGCTGCGGGAGAGGGCCGCCGACATCAGGGAAATCGGCGAGCGGATTCTCGCGGGGCTTTTGGGCGAAGAGGCCCTTGCGGGCGCCGGGCAGGTGACAGGCAAGGGGGCGGTTTTGGTGGCCCATGACATTGGTCCCGCCTATCTTGCCAAGCTGGGACCGGACCAGCCCGCGGCCATTATTACAGAATCAGGCGGGGAAACCTCCCACGCGGCCATTCTTGCCAAGTCCCTGGGGATTCCCGCGGTTGTGGGGGTCGAGGGGGCCGTCCGCCAGTTGCCCAACGGCCTGAACGTGCTGGTGGACGGGAAGACGGGTTTTGTTTTTCTCTCGCCCGAGGAGGAGTTGGTCCGGGAATACGCCCAGACCTGGTCCCGGCAGGCGGAAATCGCCCAGAGAATCCACCGGGAAACAGCGGACGCGGAAGGAGTGACCCCGTTTTTCAAGGTGACGGCCAATGTGGGATTTCCGGCGGACATGGCCATGGCCCGGGAGTTCCGGCTCCGGGACGTGGGGCTTTTCCGCACGGAATTTACATTTATGCGGTTTACAAAATGGCCCACGGTGGCCCAGCAGGAAGAGATCTACGAGGAGATGGCCAGGAATTTTGAGGGCTACGTCACTGTCCGGACCTTGGATATCGGCGGCGACAAGATGCTGCCCTATGTGCAGTTTCCCCGGGAGGACAACCCTCTTTTGGGTCTGCGCTCCATCCGGTTTTCCATGGAGAATTTAAGCTCGTTCCGGAACCAGGTGGAGGCTATTTTAAGGGCCTGCCTCAAAGGGCACCGGTTCCGCATTCTGTTGCCCATGGTGTCGTACATGTGGGAGATGGAGACCGCCGCGGAAATCATGGACGAGCGGGTGATGCGCATGGGGCTGCGTCCGGAGCAGCGGCCGCCTCTGGGCATCATGTGCGAGGTTCCGGCCCTTTTGTACCAGCTTCCGGATTACAAGGACCTCATTGATTTTGTGTCCGTGGGGTCCAACGATCTAATCCAGTACCTGTTGGCGGTGGACCGGAACTCCAACGTGGTGGGCCATTTGTATTCGGGCTACCATCCGGCTGTCATCCGCATGTTTGCCCATCTCATAGAGACGGTGGCGGGGATGGGCAAGGAGATTTCCGTGTGCGGGGAATTCGGCGCCACGCCGGCCGGGGCGCTGGCATTGGCGGCCCTGGGCTGCCGGAGTTTTTCGGTTGCGCCGCCCAAGGCGCCCGCGCTCCGGTATTTGGCGAGGCGGCTTTCGCGGGAGCTTTTGGACGAGGTGGCGGGGGAGATTACGGGATTCAGCCATGAGCGGGATGTGCGCCGGTATTTGGCGGAAAAGGTGGAGGCGGTGGCGCCGGTGCTTTTGGAGACGGAGTAGAATCCATTGCGAGCGAATCCGGCTTTGCCGGTTTGGATTCTATGTCCGGATTATCCGCGTTTTTTGCGTAGATAATGGCGCAGCCCTTTAAAATGGGCCGTTTACAGCCAGCCCTAAAGCCTAAAGCCTAAAGCCTACTCGCGGCGGCGCTGGCGGGCCTGGGGGTTGGGAAGGGCGACCGGGTGGCGACTCTTCTTCCCACCTCCATCCCCTTTGTTCTTTCCGATTACGCAATCGGCAAGGCGGGCGCGGTCCATGTCCCTTCCAGCTCCCTGGAGCCTTTTAAAAACCTCTCCCACAAGTTTTCCGGGGCGGCGCCCAAGGTCTTGATCTGCCTGGACTCCTACCTGGACCTGGCCAAAGAGCTTGTTAAGGAGGCCAAGGTTCCGCACCTTCTTCTTTTTAGAATCGAAGACCACTCGGAAACGCCCCCGCCGAGGAAGCGCCTGCGGACAAAAGGCGCGCAGTGGGCGATGGGGCTTCTGGAATCCTCGGCGCCGGTTCCGCCTGTTTACCCGTACAATGTGGACAGGGACATCGAGAGCCTGCTCTTCACCGGCGGCGCCACCGGCCTTCCCAAAGGCTGCATGTGCACCCATAAAAACATTTACGCCAACGCCCTGCAAAACCTCGCGGCCTTTGGAGCAGCGGCGCGCCTCGTGGAGGGCGCCATCGCCGTCCTGCTTGGCCTGCCCTTTTTCCATTCCTACGGCCATATCGTCATGCACACCATGACAATCCTCGGGGCTGACCAGCTTCTGGTGGTGGACCCCCGGGACACCGCGAAAATGATTGAAATGGTCCACGCCTACTGCCCGGTGATGCAGTTCGGCGTGCCCTCCCAGTTTATGAAGCTCGCCCAGGAGGCCCTGCAGGGCCGAAGCATTTTGGGCCTTTCCGGGTCCGCGCCCCTTCCTCCCGCCGTCCAGGAGGCCTATGAGAAAAAGTCCGGAGGCGGCATCATGGAAGGCTACGGGCTTTCGGAAATGGGTCCGGTCACGCACCTGAACCTTTCCTTCCTCATCCGTATCGCCGGGGGGCGCGCGCCGCTCAAGGTGCTGAACGCGGCACTGGGCGCGCCGGGGGTGGCTCCGGCCCTGAACGCGGTGCTCCGGACCGCGGGCACGCGCCTTGTGGGGGACGTTGTAAGCCGGGGGCTGGGGGCCATGGTCGCGTTTTCCGGCAAGGGCAAGGGCGGGCACGGGAAGCGGAAATCCCCGGGCATTCCGGTGCCGGACACGGAAATCAAGATGGTGGACGCGGACTCGGGAAAGACACTCAGCCTGGAGGAAATCCGGGCGGGAAAACCCGGGGAGCTGTACATGCGCGGGCCCCAGAGGATGCTGGGCTACTGGCCCGCGCCCGGGACCGGACTGGACCCCGAAGGCTATGTGAAGACCGGAGATGTGGTGACAGTGGACAAAAACGGGTACTTCGCCATTGTGGACCGCACCAAGGACATGATTGTGGTGTCCGGGTACAAGGTGTATTCCCGGGAGCTGGAGGACATGCTGTACGGGCATCCGGGGGTGGAGATGGCGGCGGTGGTGGGGGTGCCGGACCCGGAGCGGGAGGGAAGCGAGCGGGTGGCGGTGTATGTGCAGCCCAAGTTTCAGGCGCGCCACACGCTGACGCCGGAGGAGATCACAGGCTATCTCAGGGAGCGGGTGGCCAAGTACGCGGTGCCCAGGTTTGTGCGGATTGTGGACGAGCTTCCGGTGACCGGTGTTCACAAGCTGGACAAGAAGGCGCTCAGGGACTGGGTGAAAACGGATTTTTCGGGATGAGGGAGGAGGCTGCCGCGCAATCCCTTTTATGCTTTTCAGGTCAGAATCCGTGATTCGGAGGAATCGGGAAACTCCTCCACGATGTGTCCGTCACGCATGATAATGACGCCGACGCCGGCCTGACGGGCCTTCTCCCGGGCGCGCCGCCCGGCCCGTATCAGGGCGGCCTCGGAGGCGGCGATGTCGGGGTCGCGCTCTTTTGGTTTATCCTTTGGGCTGGACGCCTCTTTTGTCATGGGATCCTCTTTTCATCCAACAGCACGGGCCGTGGTCCGCTGTTGTCGTAAAGTATCCATTCATCAACCAGCGGTTTGCAGATGGTTTCGAAGTTGCGCAAACCTTCCTCGTAACGTCTTCTTAGCCGTTAAGAAAAAATAATTTGTACATTTGGTTGTTTTGTGCTATTGCATTGCCATGAATGACATGGCGGCCATACAAGCCAAATACAAAGCTCTTTCCCCGCGAATGGATGAGGCCACGCTGCGCATATGGGCGGCTGTGGAGGCGCGCAGTCTCGGGCGTGGCGGGATCACCCTGGTTGCCCAGGCGACAGGAATGTCCCGAACGACAATACACACTGGCATCAAAGAGTTGGAAACGCAAGCCACTGTTCTGGAATTTAAAAGTGATGGAAACCCGCGCATACGGGCAGCGGGCGGGGGGCGCAAGAGAGTTACAGTAAAAGATGAAACATTGATGAAGGATCTTGATATATTGGTCGAGCCAGCAACACGTGGTGATCCCATGTCTCCATTGCGATGGACATGCAAGAGCACATATAAGCTTGCGGAAGAACTTCAAAAAACGGGCCATTCTGTCAGCCAGAGAACTGTTTACGATCTTCTGACGAAGATGGGATATAGCCTGCAACTCACGCGAAAGACAAAAGAAGGGAGCAATCATGCGGACCGGGATGCCCGATTCAACCACATAGCGCAAACAGTGGCCGATTTTCAGAACACCAGAGACCCGGTTATTTCGGTTGATACCAAGAAAAAGGAAAAAATCGGGGATTTTGAAAACGGCGGCCAGGAATGGCAACCCAAAGGAAAACCCGAGGAGGTCAGGGTTCACGACTTTATTGATTCTGAGTTGGGTAAAGTTTCGCCATACGGTGTATATGATGTCAGCGCCAATGTCGGATGGGTAAGTGTCGGTATTGATCATGATACTGCGGAATTCGCAGTTGAGACTATTCGAAGATGGTGGAGAGAGATGGGGTATGGAAGTTATCAAGATGCAAAGAGATTGTTGATAACCGCAGATTGTGGCGGGAGTAATGGCAGCCGTGTTCGTCTTTGGAAGGTTGAGCTTCAAAAGTTGGCGGATGAGCTTGGCATGATGATTCATGTTTGCCACTTTCCCCCTGGAACAAGCAAGTGGAACAAAATAGAACATAGAATGTTTTGCCATATCACGGCCAATTGGCGAGGACGCCCTCTTGTCAGCAGGCAAGCTGTTGTTAATCTGATTGGCCACACGGCCACCCAAAAAGGGCTCCGAATCAGGGCTGCCCTGGATGA
>JAGVGH010000151.1 GCA_020057225.1 Desulfobacterales bacterium
TCATCCAGGGCAGCCCTGATTCGGAGCCCTTTTTGGGTGGCCGTGTGGCCAATCAGATTAACAACAGCTTGCCTGCTGACAAGAGGGCGTCCTCGCCAACTGGCCGTGATGCGGAAAACCGCTCGGCCGCTCAGACTCACGACTCAAGTAGCGCCGCCATCCTCCAGGCATCACCACAGCCGCCGCGCGTTGACCTCGGGAAAGCCGGCGGCAAGGATCTTCTGCGCCGTGGCCGCAATGTCGTAGGGCACAAACCGGACTTCAAGATGGTGCAGGTTCTCGTCCCAGATGACATACTTGGCCTTGTTGTTGCCGTCCCGGGGCTGGCCCACGGACCCCACGTTGACAATGTACCGGCGCTCGTCCAACAGCACCAGCCCGTCCTCCAGCTCGTAGGACTCCACAGTCGAGCCGTTGTACGCCACAAGCTCCAGAGTATGGGTATGTCCCACGAAAATGAGCTGGGACGGGACGTTGTCAAAAGCCTCGGCGATCTCCTTGTTGGAAACCTGGAACAGGTAGGTGTGGACGGAGTCCGGGGGGAATCCGTGGACACACCAGGCGCCGTGGAATTCCATGGTGCGCGGCCAGGCGCGAAATCTTTCAATGGCCGCGGGGGGAAGGGCCGCGCGGATTTTGAGGATGGTTTCCCGGGCCTGGGGATTGAACCAGTTGAGGATTTCGTCGGAGAACACCGCCTCCTCGTGGTTCCCCAGAACCGAAGGGATCTCCCGCTCCCAAAGCAGTTCCAGTACCTTGCCGGAGTCGGGGCCGTAGCCCACGCAGTCGCCCAGGCAGATGACCTCCTCGATGCCCTGCTCGTCCAAGTCCGCCAGAACTTCGCGGAAGGCTTCGAGGTTGCCGTGAATGTCCGAGATAATCGCGAATTTCATCCGAAACCGGACTCCGGCCCGTAGCGGGTTGCGCTGTCAATGTCCCGCCGGGGCGGGGGCGGATGGGAGTGTTTCGTTTGTCCGGGGGCGCGGCCCGGGGGGAAGATTGCTCTTGACAGGCAGGGCCTCTTCCCATATATAAAGCGTTTTGTATCGTTGACGCTCAGAGGGGGTCAAATAGACATGCTATTCCAATTCCCCCCGCCAGGGCAAGCAAAAAAGCAACACACAACGCCGTGAACACGCGGCAGGCGCATGCCAAGGAGAGAATCCCCGTGCCCACCAATAAACCCACCATCAAAAAGTCTGCCCTGAAGCGGGTGCATCAGGACGAGAAGAAGAACCTCAGAAACCGCGCTGTCAAGACCCGCATCAAGAATGTTGTGAAAGAGGTCCGCGCCGCCATCGAGGCCAAGGCTCCGGAAAAGGCCAAGGAAGCGCTGAAGCTGGCGACCTCCATCATTGACAAGGGCGCGGCCAAGGGAGTGATTCACAAGAACACCGCCTCCCGGAAAATCGCCCGCCTCGCCCGGCAGGTCATGGGTATCGAGTAACCCGCGCGGCAACCCCGCGTGTCATTGGGTGGCCGCAAGGCGCGCCGCGATCTCATGGCGCGCCTTGCGCGCGAGGCGCATCGAAAGGCCGGCCAGCGCTTTGCGCTTGGCTGCCGTCGTGGCGTCCTTGTCCTCCATCACCGCGTAGGCGTCCTTCTCCGTCAGCTCCAGGTTCTCCACAAGGAGCCTTCCGTCCCCGCCGGCGAGCGTGAGCCGCACCGTCACCGACACCTCGCGCTCGCTGGAAGCGCCCCCTGTTTTCCGGGCCACGCCCGCCTCGGAAATACGCGCCACAGCCCCTGTCAGCGCCGCAACCGGTGTCCCGCGCGCGGCCCCGGCCTGGTTCCCCTGTCCACCGAACTCCCTGACAAGTCCGTCCGTGACCAAAGCCTCCAGACCCGTCTCGGTGGTCCTGTTGTCCAGAACGCGCACTGCCACCGGGACAGCAAGCCCGCCGGACCGGGACACATGGTATCCGCAGCCCAAAGCCAAGGGCAGGGACCAGCACACCAGAAAAAGGCGCGCGGTCCGGTTTGCTAAAAGAGGCGCTGGAAATCCGGGAAACCTGTTCATGGCAACCGCTGACGCTGGAGATTGGAAGTTAGGAGTCAGGAGTCAGGAGTTAAAATAATAGGGAAAAAGACCCTGTTTTTAGAGGCAATTGCAAAACTCATAGAAACGATAAATTTGAGGCAGGCTGGGTGGTTCCGCCCGTAGGGCAGGTTCATCCAACACATAGAAATCATTTTAGAAATGTTGGGTGAACCCGGGCCTTGCGGCCCGGAACCACCCAGCCTACGCCTCACTTTGCAATTACCTCAGTATAATTATCGTTTTTACCGCAAATATTGGGCTAAAGCCCCGAGCTGCATCCCTTCGCTCCTTCGGAGCGGAACATCCTTTGTTTCGGTAATACCTATCTCCCGGAGTAGTATTAAGATGTTCGATTCTCTTTCCGGATTATCCGCGTTTTTCGCGCGGATAATGTCGTGTTCCTGGCTCTGGGGCTGAAACCCATAGGCGTTAACTTTCCATAGTGACATTTATGTTGTTATATTTGGGTGGTTCTAATAGAATACCAAGTGTTGGGTGAACCCGCGCGCGAAA
>JAGVGH010000022.1 GCA_020057225.1 Desulfobacterales bacterium
TGCTCAAGCCGCATAGAGCGTTTTTATAACTCCGTTCCGATTGATAAACCTGTCGGGTGAACCTGCGCTTCGCGCAGAACCACCCGACCTACGTCTGCTGTAATCCTACGCCAGCTTCCCCTTCTGCGGTTCTGCGGTTCTGCTGTTTATTACATGTAGGCCGGGTGGTTCCGCGCGCGCCGGGGTGATGTGTTATGGCAAAAGGGCTGTTCGCGCGCGGGTTCACCCGACAATTCTATCCTCCGCAATCGGAAAAGAATTCTGACAACCGCTATAGTAATGGACGGTGGATGTTTCTGCTGTTTCCTGTTTCTGCTTCGGCTTTGCGCGAAAGGGCGTTGCGGAGGGGAGAACCCAAGTGCCCGGAGGACGGCTTCCACGCTTTTTCCCCTGGCGGACCATGACGCGGGGTTCCGCGCCTGATTCTGTGGGGCAAAACGGCCGGGACCCGGGATTGACAGCGTGATCGGTCTGGGATACTTGCCAGGGAAGGAGGACGCGCCATGACCATGGACGAGGTGGAGATCAAGTTTTACGTGGAGGACCCGGAGACCCTGCGGCGCGCGCTGAGGGAGGCAGGCGCCACAGGCGGGGGGCGGGTGTTTGAGCGGAACACCCGGCATGACGACGCCGCGGGAAGCCTTCGGGCGCGCGGGGAACTTCTGCGCCTGCGCCGGGACACGGCCTGCCGTCTTACCCACAAGTCCCTTCCTCTCACAGCGGATCCGGAGTTCAAGGTCCACCGGGAGACCGAAACCGTGGTGGAGGACTGCGGAGCCATGGAGGCCATCCTCCGCGCGCTGGGATTTCCGCCGGTCCAAGTGTATGAAAAATACCGCGAAACCTACAGCATGGGCAAGGCCCACGTGCTTCTGGACACCATGCCCTACGGCGTGTTTGTGGAAATCGAGGGCGGCAGGGAGGAGATACGGGACATTGCGCGGCGCCTGGGGCTTCCCATGTCCCGGAGAATCACCGCGACCTATCTGGCCATTCACGACAAGGTCCGCGACCGGCTGGGGCTTGCGGCGCCCGACCTCACCTTCGAGGCGTACAGGGGACAGGAGCGGGCCGCGGAGACGGTGCTGGGTGAAATCGAGGCGGGCGCATGAGCGGGCCGCGGTTTTCGGTCATGTCGCTCAACCTTCGGTTTGGCCGCGCGGATGACGGGGCCGATTCCTGGGAGCGGCGGAAAGACAGGCTGCGGGCGCTGCTGCGGGAGCATCCTGTGGATTTTCTCTGCGCCCAGGAGGTCAATCTTTTTCAGGCGGATTTTCTGCGGGAATGCCTGCCCGGCCACAGCGTATGCGGAGTGCGGGACCCGGCGCCGGCTTTTTGGCAAAACAACGTGATAACAGGCTCTCCGGCCTGGGAACGGACAGGCTGCGCCCGGTTTTTTTTGAGCGACTCGCCCTGGGTTCCGAGCAGGTTTGCTGGAAGCAAATGGCCGAGACAGTGTACGGTCGCGGTGTTCCGGCGGGAGGGGCTGGAGGTGGCGTGCGTGAACACGCATCTGGACTTCCGGGCGCGCGTGCGGGAGGCGGCGGCGCGGGTGCTTTTGGAGGAGCTGGAAGGGCTTGTTCCGGAGGGGGCGCCGGTTGTGCTTGCCGGGGATTTCAACGCGGCGCCGGGAGAGCCGTGTTACCGGATGTTGACAGAGCGCGGGTTTGAGGATGTGTTCCGGGAGCATGGGGGCGGCACATGGCACGGTTTCACGGGCAGGGCGCGCGGGGGGCGGATAGATTGGATACTGAGCCGGGGCGGGGTATCGGCTGTGGAGGGGAGGATTGTGACGGGCGCGTTTGGCGGCGGGTATCCATCGGACCATTTTCCGGTGATGGCGGTTTTTGAGGCGGGGTGACAGGGAATGAGGGAAAGAATTGGGGGGTGCTGATAAAGAGAGAGCGTTTGGCATAAATCCGTTCGGGGTTAATCCGCGGAAATTTCGGCAAACCTCGCGGATATGGGTGGCCCGGGGAACTTGTCTCAAGCAGCCATGTCCGCCGATAATGGGAGGAGGTCATAAAATGCCCGAACCCTTGATCATCCCAAACCCTCCTTGGCATGACCCGACCCCGAACGCCGTAGCCCCAACCATCCGCATCCCCGCCCTATTGCGCTCCGCGTCCGGGTAACACGTTCCCCGGCCACCCAGATATGCGGGCCTTGCGGCCCGGTGCCACCCAACTGCGCCAATTATGCAATTACCTCTTGGAATAACTCATACTTAATACATCCAAGCCTGTCATTTCGAACAAAACGAAAAACCTTGTCGTTTTGGGATGCCTCAAAAGACAAAATTTCCCGCTTCGCTCGAAATGACACTTCAACCGGTTCCAGCGGCGCCGTAAGAGGGGCCCGAAGGTTTTGCACAGCCGACACCCTACGTTCGGGGCAGGAATTTGGCAAGCGGAATAGCGGAATCCCTGCGGAATCCTGACTGTCCGGCGGGGGACGGGTTTCACCTTCCGAATCCGCGCGAGTCCCAAACCCGCGTAAAATTCTTGCCAAACACGCGAAAAGATGGTTTGATGTTAGCCTTTGGCCGCCGCGCGCACGCGCGGGCCGCACCTGCAAGGCTTTTGTTGAATGATGGACCAAACAGCGCGCACACCCTCGTTGCGGGAAGAGTTTGAAAAAAGGGAGGACGGGTTCCTTTCCCCCCACGGGTGCCGCAGTTCCCAGTCCCGGGGCCGTCTGCGCGAGGAGGCGCCTTGTCCCATCCGCACCGCGTTTCAAAAAGACCGGGACAGAATCGTCTATTGCAACGCCTTCCGCCGCCTTAAGCACAAAACCCAGGTTTTTCTCTCACCCCTTGGCGACCACTACCGCACCCGGCTCACCCACACGCTTGAAGTCGCGGAAATCGCCCGCACCATCGCCCGCGCCATGCGTTTGAACGAGGACCTCGCGGAGGCCATCGCCCTGGGCCACGACCTCGGCCATACCCCCTTTGGCCATGGCGGCGAAACCGTGCTTAAAGAGCTTTACAACGACCGTTTCACCCACAACGCCCAAAGCCTGCGCGTGGTGGATGTTCTGGAGCGCCGGGGCCAGGGGCTCAATCTCACCCATGAGGTCCGCAACGGAATCATCAAACACTCCAAAGGGTTTGGAGACATCCTCCCCGATGATGAGACCTCTCTGCCTTCCACCATGGAGGGCCGCGTGGTCCGCATTGCCGACATCATGGCCTACCTCAACCACGACCTGGACGACGCGGTGCGCAGCAGGGTCATCTCCCCCGGAGACATCCCGCCCCTGTGTGTCGAGGTTCTTGGCCGAACCCACTCCGAGCGCGTGGCCGCCATGATTCAGGACGTGGTGTTCACAACCCGCGTGACCGAGGGACGCATGCGCCTTTCCATCAGCGACAGGGTCAAAGAGGCCATGCTGGAACTGCGCGCCTTTCTCTACCACAACGTGTACCGTTCCGCCCGGGTCCACAATGAATTTGTGAAGGCCAAGAAAATTCTGTCGGAACTCTACTATTTTCTTCTGGAGAACCCGGAGGAATACAGGCGCTGCCTTGCCGAGATGGAACTCGCGGCGGACACGGAGGAGGCCGCTCCGGACGAGCGCGGCGTGTGCGACCTTATCGCCAGCATGACCGACCGCTACGCCCTGGACAAATATCAGAAGCTTTTTTTCCCCAAGCCGCTTTTCTAATTCTACTGAGGTAATTGCAAAATCGGAAGACCGTTTCCGCCTATTGAGGAACTTGCGCCTGCATGTCATTCCCGCGAAGGCGGGAATCCAGTCTTTTCAATTCGTTATGGATTCTCGCCAGCGCGGGAATGACGGATTGGGGTGCGTCTCCATCCACAAAAACATCCCTTTCGGGAGTTTTGCAATTACCTCTACTTTGGTAACTTTAAACAGCAGGTCGTAGGTCGGGTGGTTCTGCGCGAAGCGCAGGTTCACCCGACACTATTATGGTCCTTGTGGAATGGATTGTTGGGTGAACCCGCGCGCGAACAAA
>JAGVGH010000021.1 GCA_020057225.1 Desulfobacterales bacterium
CTCAAATAATTTCTATGTGTTGGGTGGACATTCCCTTCGGGCGGGACCACCCGGCCTACGTTAAATTTGTCGTTTCTATGAGTTTTGCAATTACCTCTTTATAAAATTATATCTGTACTCCCCTTTCTTCCAAGATTCAACAGGAATCGCGTGAAAACCGAAAGTATTGGAGCGCTTTTTCGTTCACAAGGGTTGTTTTGCGGGCGGCGCCTTGAGGCATGGATATTTGCGGGGTCATGTCCAGGTGCAGCCGTAATTGAATAAAGCTGTTGACACATCTACAAAAGGCTGATAGCAAGTCAAAACTTCCATGCTTTGCGCGCCCCATCGGGCATGAGCCGTATCCATCCGGATTTGCTAAAAAATTCTACATCAGAAACCTATACGACGAGAGGGACATAATGCGCGTGATATTCCGTCTCCTTCTGACCGGCCTCATCGTCCTCTCCCTCGCCGGCTGCGCCATAAATGGATCCTTTGGCAAGGCCACCGGCAACGCCAAATCCAAACACGAAAAAAACAGATACTCGCGCGCGGGTGAAATTCCGCATCCCGGACTGGAAGACGCGAACGCGGTTTGCGGCCCCGGCATGGAGGAGGAGCAGGATTACGAGCCCGCCCCCGACCTTGGGGAAGCGCGGCCCAGGACCTCCCTGAAAGAGGCCCAGCGGATGCTGGACAAAGCCCTGGAATACTGCGACGAGGCCCAGGAAAAATGGGAAAAGGGAGATCTTGACCTGGCTCTCGACGCTCTGGACCAGGCATCGGAACTTCTTCTTAAAATCGAAATTCCCGAGGGGGACGACCTTTTCCAGCAAAAAGAGGACATCCGCTTCACCATCGCGCGCAGGACCCTCGAAATCTACGCCTCCCGCCAGACCGCGACCACCGGCGCCCATGACGCCATCCCCATGGACATGAACAGCCATGTCGAGGCGGAAATCCGCAGCCTCACGGGACCGGAACGCAATTTCTTCACAGAGGCCTACCGTCGCTCCGGCCTGTACCGCTCCTATATTGTCGAGCGGTTCAAGGCCGCCGGTGTTCCGGAAGAGCTCTCCTGGCTGCCCCTTATTGAAAGCGGATTTAAAGACCGGGCCATGTCTGTGGCCCGCGCCCTGGGAATGTGGCAGTTCATCGCATCCACCGGCTACAAATACGGCCTCGACCGCAACCGCTTTGTGGATGAGCGCATGGACTTTGAAAAATCCACCCAGGCGGCCATCGAGTATTTAAAGGAGCTGCATCAGATTTTTGGCGACTGGGCCACATGCCTTGCCGCCTACAACTGCGGAGAGGGCCGTGTTCTCCGGGTTATCCGGACCCAGAACATCAACTATCTGGACAATTTCTGGGACCTCTACACCAAGCTGCCCCAGGAGACGGCCCGGTATGTTCCCCGCTTCCTCGCCACCTTACATATTGTGAAGAATCCTGAAAAGTACGGAATTGACCTTGGGGAACCTTACGCCGCTCTGGATTTCGAGAAAGTCACCATCAACAAACAGGTGCATCTCCGGGACGTGGCCTCGGCTCTGGCTGTTCCCGAATCCTCCCTTGTGTCCCTCAACTCCGAGCTGCGCTACCAGGTTACTCCTTCCGAGCCGTATGAGCTGCGGGTGCCTGCGGGAAAAGGCGAAACACTGACCGCCCGGCTTGATGAACTTCGGTATTGCCCTGTTCAGGAGCGCCCGGAAAAAGAGGCGGTCCGCGGGGCCTCCAAAAAGGGATATATCACCCACAAGGTGCGTAAGGGAGAGACCTTATCCAAAATCGCCTGCCGGTACGGTGTAAGCCCCAGCGAAATCGCGGAGGCAAACCGTCTCAATAAGAAGAAAGCCAGAATCGCCGCGGGGCAGACCCTTAAGATTCCCAAGGGCGGCAAGGGATATGTGGCGAGTGTGGATGACAAGGACAACAAAACGCCCGCAAAGGTTGTGACGCGCAAAAAACCGGTTACGCACAAAATCAAGCGTGGCGACTCCCTGTGGAACATTGCCCGGCGGTACGGGACAACAGTCAAGGCCATCCAAAAAGCCAACGGCATGAAAAGCAGGCAGCTCACGGTGGGACAGGCGCTGACAATCCCTGTTACGCGGGAAGCGGAATCTGAGGAGGCCAAGACCCAGGTCGCCAAAACCGGCAAGAAACAAAGCAAATTGTACGCGCAGAAATCCAAGGTTTATGTGGTCAAGGGAGGGGACAGCCCCCACGGCATCGCCCGCCGCCATAACATGACCGTTGACCGGTTCCTGCGGCTCAACAAGTTCCGCGGCGGAACCAAGATTTATCCCGGACAGAAAGTGTATGTGGAATAACACGCAAGACCCGCGCGTAACGCTTTAAGGCAAAGGCCCTGGCGGAAAACCGCCAGGCCTTTTGCGCGCCCGGATTCGTTGCGTGCGTATGCCGGCGTTTTTCCGGAACCCTTTACAGGGAATCGCCGCGGGCCGCAACTTGGCCTTGACAACACAGGCCCTTCTATGGTTTTTTCATTCCTTGTTCAAACCATCGGGCCGCCCTCTTAACCCGGCAAAGCCGGAAAGAAGGCTTTAGGCCTTAGAGGTAATTGCAAAATTAGGCGTAGGTTGGGTGGTTCCGGGCCGCAAGGCCCGGGTTCACCCAACATTTCTAAAATGATTTCTATGTGTTGGATGAAC
>JAGVGH010000181.1 GCA_020057225.1 Desulfobacterales bacterium
CGCGGGTTCACCCAACACCTATTATTCTGGCGGAACTACCCAAACATAACAATATTCATGCAATTAATGTAAGTTAGCGCTTATGGGTTTCAACCCCAGAACCACGGCACAGACATTATCCACGCAAAAAACGCAGAGGATCCGGACATAGAACCTACTGCGCTTGCGCGCAGTAACCACCTGAATTTTTAACGAAAAAAATCTCCCGGCCGCCTCTCCTGTTCTTCCCTGGAAGCTGTCTCGAAAAAAAGCTCAAGTGCTTCGCGGAGATTTTCCCGGGCCTCCTCAATGGCGCTCCCCTGGCTCGCGATGTCCAGTTCCGGGCACAGGGCTACATAGACGTTCTCTTCCCGCCGATGATTGCTGTCAACTGTTTCCCCATGACCATTCCTCCCGGCGCGCCATGACGCGCCGTTATATTCCCCGGGCCAGGGCAATGGCCTCCGCAAGATCAAGGGTGCCCTCGTAAACCGCCTTGCCCGTAATAACCCCCGCGACGCCGTCTTTTACCAGGGGCAGAAGGGCCTTGATATCCTCGATGGTGGCCACTCCCCCCGAGGCCACAACCGGGATGTCCGTGGAAAGGGCAAGCTCCCGGGTCGCCTCGATGTTCACGCCGGTCCGCATGCCGTCCCGCTGGATATCGGTGAAATTGATGGCCCCCACAGAAAGTCCCGCGTACGCCCGGGCGAGTTCCAGGGCCGTGGCTCCGGTGGCCTCGGTCCATCCCTCGATGGCCACCTTGCCGCCCTTGGCGTCAATGCCGATTACCACGCGGCCCGGGTATTTTTCACACGCGGCTTTCACCCAGCCGGGGTTTTTGTGGGCCTCGGTGCCGACAATGACACGGCCCACCCCCATGGCGAAAAGCCGCTCCATGGTGGCGAGGTTCCGCACGCCTCCCCCCACCTGGACGGGAACCGTGACCGTTGCGAGAATTTTTTCAATGGCGGCGGTGTTTTTGGGGCCTTTGGCAAAGGCCCCGTCCAGGTCCACCACATGAATGCGCGGGGCGCCCAGGTTTTGCCAGCGAAGGGCCATGGCAGCCGGGTCCGCGGAATACACGGTTTCGGCGTCCTCCCTGCCCTGGAGCAGGCGCACACACCTTCCCTGACGGATATCCACGGCCGGGATGATTTCCATGGCCCTATTCCTTTGCGCCCGCGGCGGAGGGACGGGGAAAGCCCGCTATTTTTTCCTCGAGCATGGACTGGGCGAGATCCCAGGCGTTCACCCATTTTGCTCCGCGCTTCATGAACCTGCCCACCTCGAGGAGGTTGTCGCTCAACGGCGCCTGGGTCTCGTCCACCGCGCCGCTGTAGAGGAGGCGTCCGTCCTTGGCGTCCACCAGGTGGAAGTCAAAGGCCACCGATGCCGCGGTGTCCACGGAAAGGGCGTTTCCCACGCGGTCCTGGAACCTGTACACATATCCCGCCACCACAGCGTCCGCGCCCATTGCCTTGCCCGCGGCGACCAAAAGCTCCCGCTCGGAGAGGGTCTTTTCCCCGCCAAGAAGCTGGGCGCGCACTCCTTCGGCCTGTTCGGCGCCAAGTATCCGATAGCCCGCCGCTCCGAGGCGTTCCGCCAATTGGGCGTGGAGGAAGGCGGCCGCGTCCTTTGCAACGGAACCGGCTTGGAACATTTGCCCGGAAATGGGGGAGCGCGCATGGTCGCCCGCCGGGCGCGCGCCGCCCAGATCGGTGACAGGCATGACAAGCAGGGTGGCGAATGCGGAGGGGGGGCCGGACGGCCTTGCGGCAGTCTGGGTTCCTCCGCAGCCCTGGATAAGCGCGAGGAACAGGGCGGCGCAGAGGAGCGCGGCGAAGAGGGCGCATTTTTCCGCGTGCGGGAAACGGCTTTTTACCATGACATGAAACCTCCTCTTTCCAAATGGCGGGGCGTGGACCTGGACCGGAGCGCCGCTGGCGGGCGCCGGAGGTGTTTCAACAGGGTTCCGTGGAGACAGAACCCGCAGGGAGCCTGGATGAGACGGTACAGGAAGGGTATAACAGAAACGGATATCCGTGTCTATTGGCAAACGGGCGGAAAAGTCCTGCCGGGGGTTCCCCCGGGGCCAAGAGCGGTTTCAAAAAGGCGGGCATTTTGCCCCAGGTTTTCAGGAGGCTGGGGTTTTTTCGCCAATTCTTATGAGGTAATTGCAAAATGCCGGAAGCGATCTGGATTTCCGGGCTATGAAATAATTTTCTTTGTTTACCCACCGGGATCACTTGAAAAAGTAAATCCTGAATCCGTGAGCAAATCGGATAGTAAAATGAATTGGTCAGCGGTCTGATTGCAACCCCCCGCGGCATTGCGGGGTTGGGCTGGCTATCAGCCTGTAAAAACACAGCGGGGCGCGCCCGGATTCCGGACACGCCCCGCGACCGCCACCCCTTCCAACCGGACCCTACTTGTCCAGATGCTCCCCGACATTGTACTCAAGGCCCAGCGTGCCCAGCACGAAGGTATTGTCATAATCCTTGCCCAGGTGGTTCGAGTCCCGGGTCTCCCAGCCTGTCTCAACACTGAGCGCAAGCCAGTCGAGCAGCTTGTACCCCACCCTCCCTGAGAGCTTTAAGAGGTCATCCTCACGCTCGACGGGCTTATTCGACGAATCCAGGCCGTAGCTCCCCAGATAATCGCTGTACTGATAGCTTGCGGAGGCGCTGACCAAAAACTTCTTGATGAAATTGTGCCCGCCGGTAAGCTCGACCTTCGTGGCCCGGTAATAGCTGTCGCCGGTGCCCAGGTCGTTCATGTCATGCTCGGCGCCAAAGCGGAAGTAGCTCCGCGCCTCCTTGGGGGCGGGCGGGTTTTGGCCCACAATGGCGAATTTGCCGGCAAACCCGTCCTTGTCCTCTATCGTGTCCTCGTCGAAGCTCCGGTTGTGGTATCCGGTGCCCGCCTCGACGCCCAGGTGGTTGAACTGCTGCCTGTATATGAGAAGGGCCTCGTTGGAAAGGTAATCCGCGGAATTATACTCGTAATCCCTGTTCCAAATTTTGTACTCGAGGTCCATGGACTGCTTTTTGTTAAGCTTGTAGATGAGGTTCAGGATTCCCCTGTTCTCGACGCTGTCCTCGCCGGCATTGTCAATATAGCCCACCTGCTCGCTCTGGTAGCGGACCTGGGAGGCAAAGCGGTCTCCGAATTTGTAGGCGATGCCCGGGGTGATTTTATTGATATAATATTCGGCCCTGTCGGTGGAGTTGCTGAACCTGTCCGAGGATCCGGGATCCCGGGTTCTGTGGAAGGTATCCTCCAGGGAGAGGGTGACACGGTCCAAGGGGCTGGTTTTCGCCGAGAGGGTGGCAAGGTGGCCGGTAAAGTTGGAATCCGATGTTTTGGGCTCCAGCTTGCCTGTCTGAGAGTTTTTGATGCGTTTGTCGTCGTCGAAATAGTAATGCAATTGCATCACATAATCAGCGTTGATGCGCGTTTTAGCGGTTTCGTATCCAATTTGGATGCCCGGGTCCACCCGGTAGGTATAAACACCCCGGCTTCGCGCGTCCGCCTTGTAATAGTTGGTGTCGTACCGCGCCGACGTGGATATTTTGGGCTTGATGACCACTTTGGGTCCCGCCGTGGCGGTCCCTCCCAGCACGGCCATCATTCCCGCGCAGGCCAATACAACCGCAAACCGCTGTAACCGGAGCATGCTTCCCCCTTTGTGGTCTGTCCGCAAGCCTTTTTCACCGGCCCCCCCGCGCTTCTTTTCCGTTTCACATCATCATTCAATCAGCTTCTATCCGCGCGGTTTGCATCCATAATGTTCCTCCCGCACATCTTTGACACAACATCTTGTGCATCCAGAATTCTATCCCATCACAATAGGTTGATCAGAAATAGCATAATTATGCTGATTGTCAAACAAAAAATGATAGCCTCCCAGCGTAACTTATGAAATCCCTCACCCGGCCAGCTCCTCCCCGGCCTCCCTCACCCTCGCCTCCATCTTCCGCCCCCCCACCTTCCCAAGACGCCTGTACGCCTCCGCAAGCCTCGGCGGACGCCCTCCCACCCCGTGCGCGTCCGTACCCAAATAATGCGCCAGCCCGTCCTTCACCAGCTTCTCCGCAAGATTCGCCACAGGCTTCCCAAACCCCCCGGTAAGGCTCATCCCCGTTATCTGCACCCGCGCCCCCGCCTTCACCAAATCCTTGAGCATCCCGGGATCCCGCTGCACAGCGGGACACCTCTCCGCATGGGCCAGCACCGTCCGCACACCGTCCCCCAAAAGCCGCCGTATAAAATCCGCCGCCGCCCTGGGCAAAATCTGCGCCGGAAGTTCCAGCAAAAGCGTCCGCCCGTCATCCCCCAACAGCATGATCTCCTTGTTTCTCAAGGCGTCCAGCACCTCGGGACAAAAATAGACCTCGCTCCCCGGCAATACACGCAAGGGAACCCCCTCCGCCTGCAATGTCTCCCGAAACCGCGCCACCGCTTCCAGCACAGTCCCCCTGGGATTCATCCACACCCCGTTCAGCGCGTGGGGCGTGGCGATGACGGCGGTAATCCCGTCCTCCACGGCCATTTTCGCCATCTGAACAGCTTCCCGTGTGTCTCTGGCCCCGTCGTCCAGTCCGGGTAAAATGTGAATGTGGGTGTCTATCATTCTGGAGTTGGAAGTTGGGAGTTGGAATAATAGGGAAAAACGCGCTGTTTTGTTGTTGTTTTCCTTTTTCAAAACGGGCCTTTTTCCGCACAGCGGCCGCGTAACGGCAAGGTTTTTCCCTATCCTGGGGTTACAACCCCGGAACCGTGGCACAGACTTTATCTATGCAAAAAATGTGGCTGATCCAGACATGGAAAACCCCGGACCGCCTAATACCACTCCGATGAGGTAATTGCAAAATGAGGCGTAGACATTATAGTCGCGGCCCGTCAATCGCGCGGCGCGCGAAACAAGTTGACCTGCCTCCCTTTACGCGGGTTAAACCGGAATACGGTCTTTCAAGACCGGTTCAGCGCCACAATTTTTTTTAAAACCCAAGGAGGCAGGTCATAAGTATAATAACGCGCGTCGGCCTGGATGTCCACAAGGATTCCATTTCCGTGGCAATCGCTGAAAACGGCACCGCCGGGCCCCGGTTTTTCGGCAAGCCCGACGGGAAACCCGGCGCGGTCCGGAAGTTCGCCCGCCAGCAGGTGTCCCGGGGATTTGAACTCCGCTTTGCGCACGCGGGAATCCCATCCGGTTTTTTGCCGGTTCTCCCCGCCTCCCTTCTCAAAACAGCGGCCCGCGGCCTGTGCCTGTGGTCGGACCTTGTGTCCCATGAGCCGCCCCTGACCACCCCGCCCGACGTGGAGTTCGCCTCGCGGTATCTCTACTTTGACAACACACGGGCGCGCGAGGGTCTCGGACTAACGTTCACCCCGGTGGAAGAATCGCTGGAACGGGCGGTCCGGTGGTTCCTGGCGCGCGGATACGCGTGAATCCGGACGGGCCGGCGCGGGGTGTCCGGCCCCTGGCTTCGGGATAAAAGCTCCTCCGGTTCCGTCCGCACGGTTGAGACAGGGCCGGAGTTTTTTTCCGCCGCCCGCCGGCCCGTGCCGAAAAGCGGGAAGCCGCGCCGGGCCTTGGCTCGAATCCGTCTCCGACAATTTCTCCGCGCTCCTCCGCTTTTCTCGCGAGGTAATTGCAAAACTCATGGAAACGACAAATTTGAGGCAGGCCGGGTGGTTCCGCCCGAGGGCAGGTTCACCCAACATATTGGAATAATGGTATAATTGTTGGGTACACCCGGGCCTTGCGGCCCGGAACCACCCAATCTACGCCCAATTTTGCAATTGCCTCTCGCATCTTTCCCTTTACACCGGCCTGGTTCATCTGGTATTCTTTAAGAAGCCTGATGCATTTACGGGCGCGGTTTTCCCCGCCTATGCAATCGGCAACACCCCTCGAGGCACCCTCCTGCACCCGGACGGCCATGCATTTCATCCGCAACAAGCAGCGCTCCCTCACGGGAGAACTGGTTCTTGTTTTGTCCCTTGTCACCTGTCTGGTGGCCGGGGCGACCGGTGCCCTTGCGTACGCGTTTTTCGCCCACACCCATTCCAGGGAGCTTCAGAGAGGCGCGGAGGAGACCACGCGGAACCTTTCCGAGGTGCTTGCGCTGCCGCTTTGGAATCTGGACGGCAAGACCATGGAGAGCACCGCCCGCGCCGCGCTGCGCATTACAGGCGTGCGGTCCGTGACCGTTCGGGACAGGGAGGGGGCCGTGATTCTCGCCGCGGGGGACCAGGCCGGGATGGAGGACGCGCTCATTCAAAAGCGCGATATTGTCCACGAGGGCTGGAGAATCGGTTCCGTCGAGGTGGGGCATTCCAAAAAGACCCTTGCGGAGATGCGGCTGCGGATCATCACCCTCATGGTTGCGACTGTGCTGTGCGTGATCCTCTCCACGTACGGCGCCACGGTTTTCGTTGTCCGGCGTCTCGTCAAACGGCCCATCGCGGATCTGTCCCGGGACATTGAGCGGATCGCAGGGGGCGGATACTCCCAGGAGATTCCCCCGGCGCCCGAGACGGACATCAACCGGATTGTCGGGAGCGTCAACCGCATGGCCGGGGAGATAGCCCTTCGCACCGCATCCCTTGAAGCGGAAATCGCGCGGCGCAGGGAGGCGGACAGGGCTTTCCGGGAAAGCCAGGAGCAGTTCCGGGTCCTTCTGGATAACCATCCGGACCCGGTAGCCGTCTATGACATGGAAGAAAACGTAAGCTACCTCAACCCCGCGTTCACCCAGGCTTTCGGCTGGACCCTCGAAGAGCGGCAAGGCCGGCGCATGGATGATTTCGTGCCCGAGGAAAACTGGCCGGAGACACGGGAACTCATCGCCAAGGTGTTAAAGGGCGAGACTTTTTCCGGAGCGGAAACAAGCCGGAGAACCCGGGAAGGACGGGTGATTCCTGTGAGCATCAGCGGCGCCATTTACAAGGACGCGGCGGGAACGCCCAGGGGCGCCATCGTGACGTTGCGGGACATAAGCAGCCAGAAGCAGATGGAAATCCAGATAAGCCAGGGGGAGAAGATGCGGGCCATCGGCACCCTGGCGGGGGGCATTGCCCATGATGTCAACAACCTGCTCATGGCAATCCAGGGCAACCTGAGCATGATGCTTCTGGAGTTGCCTCCGGACAGCCCCCATCTGACAAGGGTTGAGGCCATTGGCCAGTGCGTGCGCAGCGGCGCCGCTCTCACGCGGCAGCTTTTGGGCTTTGCCCGGGGCGGGAAATACGAAACAAAGATTCTGGATTTGAACAGGGTCATCCGGCGGCATTGCGAAACCTTTTCCCGGACGCGCAGGGAAGTCACCATCCACGAGCAGTACCAGGAAGACCTTTGGCCTGTGAAGGCCGACCAGGGCCAGGTGGAGCAGGTGCTTTTGAACCTGTGCATCAACGCTTGGCAGGCCATGCCCGAGGGAGGAGATCTGCACATCCAGACCCAGAACATCCTGGTGGACCACAACTACGCGGTGCCTTTCCGGGTGGCTCCGGGCAAGTATGTGCGCGTGTCGGTCACGGACACAGGCGTGGGGATGGACGAGGAGGTCCGGCAGCGGATTTTCGAGCCGTTTTTCACCACGCGCCACATGGGCAAGGGCACGGGAATGGGCCTTGCGTCGGTGTACGGAATCATCAAGAACCACGAGGGCTTCATCAACTGCTACAGCGCGCCGGGACGCGGCACCACGTTTACCGTGCATTTCCCCGCGGTTCCCGGCAAGGCGCCCGGAGAGGCTCCCCGGGCGCCGGAGCCTGCGGAGGCGGCTGTTTCGGGAAACGGGACAGTGCTTGTGGTGGACGACGAGAAGGAAGTGCTCAAGGTGGCCCGGGAGATGCTCGCGGGGCTGGGATACACGGTGCTGTGCGCGGAGAGCGGGGCCGAGGCGGTGGACCTGTTCCGGGAGCATAGTCAGGATGTATCGGTGGTGCTGCTGGATATGATCATGCCCAGGATGAGCGGAGCGGCGACATTTGAGAAGATACGGGAGATCGCGCCGGACGTGCGCGCGGTTTTGACAAGCGGCTACAGCATCAACGGGCAGGCTTCCACCCTGATGGAGATGGGATGCGCGGCGTTTTTGCAAAAGCCGTACACCCTTCCGGAGCTTTCCCGGACGCTGCGGACTGTTCTTGCCGGAAACGGCAAGAAGTGAAGGCGAAGGACTTTGGGATGAGTTGGCGGGAAGCTGAAAACGCGGTGTCCGGGCGGGAGCCGGTTCTTGCGCTGGCAGGTTTTATGGCGGTTACGGACTTGAACGCGTTTGGGTCTCACGCCTCCCCCGTCCCCCACAGCGGCAAAAAGCCCTGAAACACCCGGCGGACCGCGTCCAGCCGCAAGCCGAAGGCCCCCCGCGCCAAAACCGCCCGCGCGCGCGGCACCCCCGCTCCCTCGGCCAGGGCCTTCCGTAATTCCTCCCCTCCCATGCATACACCGTATAACGCCACGCGGCCCGAATATCCCGTTCCCCCGCATTCCCCGCACCCGCCCGGCGTGTAAAACACGGGATTCTCCCGCGCCCCAAAAACATCCTCCCCCAGCCTCTCCCTGCCGTACTCCTCCGCCAGAGGCAAGAACCTCCCGGGGAATTCCGCGGTGGCGGAGGTAATTGCATAATTGGCGTAGGTTGGGTGGTTCCGGGCCGCAAGGCCCGGGTTCACCCAACATTTCTAAATGATTTCTATGTGTTGGACGAACCTGCCCTGCGGGCGGAACCATCCTGCCTACACCAGATTTGCCGTTTCGAGGGGTTTTGCAATTACCTCGGCGGTGAGGAATTGTTTCAACGGAAAGCCCGGAGCGCGCCTTTTGTCATGGTCCGCCAAATAGACAAGGCATGTTTCCGCGTTGAGCCGGGAGGCGATGAGAGGAGGCGGGGTGAAAAGAATTTTTTCCATGCTTGCCGCGCCGGGGATTGTTTCGAGCCGGTTCATGGAACCTCCCGCCGCAAGGCCGCGCCCAAGGGGGGCGCGGGAACAATGGGAAAAAATTGGAAATGCGTTGCTTGGGGAACGGAAACGGCAAGGGCTGTGCCGCCGGAGGGAAAAAAACGGGCGCGCGCTTGGAAAAGGATGCGGAACCCTAAGCGCGGCACCCTTTTCCATCAATTTCCGTAGGTTCCGCCAGAACCTGGGCGACAATGCCTGATTCGGGCTGTCAAGGGGATTTCCCCCCGGACATGTGGTTTTATTACTCATCAATGGGGTTGATTTACGCGCCGAATGATGGTAGAAGCGCTTGATGTGGGAGGCGTCTAAAAACCGCGTTTCTTCGGGAATGCGGTTTCCTGGCGGCGGCCCCGGAGCGGTCCGGACGAGGGTCCGGACCCTGAAAGCCTCGTACCGGAGTTCTTGAACTTCTTGGGGTGGACAACATGAGCGCACAAGCGGCCAAACGGGTATCTTTCAAAAAACCAGTTGAAACCGGAGTGATTGGGAAGAGCCGCCTGTTTGAAAAGGGCGATCTTGCCGTGTATCCGGCCCATGGCGTGGGACGCATCGAGGCCATCGAGAGCCGCAAGGTCAACGGAGAGGAGCACAGGTTTTACATCATGCGGATTCTCGAGAACAACATGAAAATCCTGATTCCCACAAAGAATGTTGACTCGGTGGGCTTAAGGGAGATCATCACCCAGGAGGAGGTTGACAACATCCTCGCGGTCATCAACGCCAAGGACACTCCGGCCGACACCCAGACATGGAACCGCAGGTACAGGGATTACATGGAAAAAATCAAAACCGGAAGCCTCTACGAGGTGGCGGGGGTGTTCCGGGACCTGTACCTGCTCAAGTCGTCCAAGGATCTCTCCTTTGGAGAGCGCAAACTGTTGGACACGGCTCAGACCCTGCTTTTGAAAGAGCTCTCCATCGCGCGGAACACCACCGAGGAGAGCATTATGGGGGAAATCCAGTCCATGCTGGTTTCCTGAAAGCGGAATGAACGCGGAACTTCCGCTGCTTTTCACGGTTCCGCCGTCCCTTGCGGGCGCGCGGCTGGACCTTTTTCTGCACACGACACATCCTGCTTTGTCACGCGGACGGTTCCAGGCCCTCATTCACGAGGGCCTGGTTCTTGTGGACGGTTTCCCGCGCAAGCCGTCGCATGTTCTGCGCGGGGGAGAACGCGTGACCGTCACGGTGCCGCCCCCCCGGCCTTCGGAAATCACCCCTGAAAACATTCCGTTACGCATTCTTTTCGAGGACGTGGCGCTTCTGGTCCTTGACAAGCCGCCCGGTCTTGTGGTCCATCCGGCCCCCGGCCACGGCTCCGGAACCCTGGTCCACGCCCTTGTCCATCATCTGCCCGGCCTCCCTGGAATAGGCGGGGTGGAACGCCCCGGAATCGTCCACCGCCTGGACAAGGACACATCGGGCGTGCTGGTGGTGGCCAAAACCCAGGCGGCCCACGTGGAGCTTACCCGCAGATTCGCCGCCCGGGAGGTCCAAAAGACCTATCTCGCGCTGGTGCATGGGGAGGTGCGGGAAAAGACAGGCAGGGTGGATGTCCCCATCGGGCGGCATCCTCTGCGCCGGAAAAAGATGCAGGCGGCGGAAGGCCAGGCGCGGTCCGCGGTGACCCTTTGGAAAACACGTGAAAGCCGTCCGCGGGCGAGTTTTCTGGAGCTCGCGCTCCTGACAGGACGCACCCATCAGGCCCGGGTCCACTGCGCGTATATGGGCCATCCTGTGCTGGGCGACCCCTTGTACGGCGGGCGCCACGCCAGGGCCGCCCTTCCCCCGGGATGTCCCGCGCCCGCGCGCCAGATGCTGCACGCCTTTCGCATCGCGTTTGCCCATCCCTTAAGCGGCGCCCCCTTGGCCTTCGAGGCCCCGGTTCCCCCTGACATGGAGGCTCTGGCACGGGCGTTTTTTGCCGTGTAATTCAAGGGCCGCTTGCCGCGGATGCTGAGAAATGTTGATGTGTTATGCCAAAATGCGGCCCAATCCGTACCACCTGCCGAAAGCTCCCGCTCCCTCTCCCTCTCCCTGTGGGAGGGGCCTGGGTGAGGGCATACCTTGTCTGATTGCAGAGGTAATTGCAAAATGAGGCGCAGGCTGGGTGGCTCCGGGCCGCAAGGCCCGGGTTCACCCAACAATTATACCATTATTCCAAGATGTTGGGTGAACCTGCCCTTCGGGCGGAACCACCCGGCCTACCTCAAA
>JAGVGH010000301.1 GCA_020057225.1 Desulfobacterales bacterium
GCGCGGGTTCACCCAACACTAATTACTATAGCGGAACTACCCAAATATAACAATATAAATGTCATTTAGATAAGTTAGCGCTTATGGGGGGTTGCCCCTACGGTGCCGATGAAGTGGTCCGGAAAAAGAAAATGTCATGATTCCTGGAGACAGTTATCCCTACAGCGCAACCTTGTTGTTTATGTGCAACTTATAGCGGTTGGAGTTTTAACCAGCCACAATATATTGTGCCAAGAGGGAACATCGTGCGTTGTAGGGTTAAGTTTGTTATGCTCCCAAGGCATGAGGTAAAATAGTCCGGCGTTTGGCATGAATCAAGGATTTTTTTAAAATCGTCTAAAAATGAGGGAGAGTTGTGACACGGCAGAAGATGCCGCGCGGCGCGGCATTTTTTTAGACGGATAACCTTGCTATTCAATTTGTTAGCTATTGCTAAAATATGAGTGCTCTTTCGGTTTGCGGCGCGGGCGGGAAGCCTTGGCGGCGGGTGTGCCCGGGAAAGGATGGGCTTGGCGAAGTTTAAAAAAACGCCCGGCGGATGCGCGCCGGAATGAAAATCAAGAGGTTGAAAACGACAGGCGGATATCAGCGATGGAACCTCCTCCACCCGTGAAGCGCGGCGCCTAGGGCGCCGGACATGTCCGGCTCCTCAGGAACCCAAATCTCCATGCCCAGGGCCGCCTCCACAAGGCGCGCCATGCAGGGGTTTTTGGCCGCGCCTCCGGCGAACACCAAGGGCGCCGCAACCCCCACCCTCCGGAGCATGCCCGCGGAGCGCCGCACCACCGAGTCATGCAGGGCCAGGGCGATATCCCGGGGTTCAACCCCCTGGGCCATCAGGCTTGTCGCCTCGGATTCCGCAAACACCGTACACATGCTGTTGATGGAAACCCCGGGGCGTCCCCCAAGGGCAAACGCTCCAAACTCCTCAAGGGGCACGGAAAAGCACGCGGCCATGAATTCGAGAAACTTGCCGGTTCCCGCCGCGCACCTGTCGTTCATCTCAAAGCGCGCCACCCGGCCGTGCTCCCCAAGGGCCAGGGCCTTGGTGTCCTGTCCGCCGATGTCCAACACCGAGCGGCAGTCCGGAAACAGATGCCGCGCCCCAAGCGCGTGGGCGGAAATCTCGCTCACCGTCTCCGCTCCGAAACGCTCCGCCGCCAGCCCGCGCCCGTAGCCCGTGGCCACAAGACGGTCGTAGCGCGCCCCGGAAAGGAGCTTCCGGCACTGGGGAAGGGGGTCGAACCCCGTGCTTTCGCGCGCGAAGAACACTGCCTCGCCCCCTTCCACAAGAACCAGCTCAATGCTCCGGGAGCCTATGTCAAGTCCCGCGACAACCATTCCGAGCCTTCTACCTCAGCATTTCAACAAACGCCTCGATCCGGGTTTTGATCTGCCCCGCGTCCTCGGCGCTGTAGTCGGTTTCGATTTTCAGCGCGGGAATTCCCATGGCCGCGAGTTTTTCAACAACGGGGATGGCCTCCATCTGGTAAGGCTGGCAGAAATTCAGGCCGTAGTGAATAACGCCCTGTGCGTTGTACTTCTTGGCCATTTCCGCCACGTGCGCCAGCCGGTCCGGATTGGGAGTGAAAATGGCGCAGTCAATGGCAAAATAGCGCTCCACAAGGGCGTCCATCAGCCCTTCCACCGTGTCCGCGGAGGCGTCCACAAGATTCCGCGTCCCGCGCTCTCCCACACAGGACTCCTCGCCCACGATGACCGCCCCGGAGTGTTCGATGATAAAGGGCAGCTTCCAGTTGGGAACGGCCATGGGACAGCCGGACAAAAGAATCCGGGGCGTGCCCTTGGGTGTAACGCCCGTGCCCTCCGCCACCCGTTTTTCCAGCTCGTCGCACAGGGCGTTGACAGACTGGGTAAAGCGGACAGGGTCGTCGTAGAAAAACACCTGGTTTGCCAAAAGGGCGTCCAGTCCGCTGATGGGCGCGGGGCCGGCCTTGCGGAGCGCCGCGAGCCGGTGGATGGCGGCGCGCTTGGCGTTGGCAATGGCGATGCCCTTTTTAAGGCTGTCAACAGTGATGGTGTTTCCCGTGAGATTCTCGACGGCCTTGGCGAAGCGGATGAATTCCGCTTTTAAAAGCGCCTTGCCCTCGGCGGATTTCATCTGGGGCAAATCCATCACGTACAGGTTTTGAATCAGGCCGCCCAGGGTCTCGTAGGCTTTTTTCTTGCCGTCGCAGGTGTTTTCACCCACGATCATGTCGGCGGATTCGAGGTAGGGGCAGACTTTTCCCAGTTTGAAGCCAAAGGAGGATTTGATGAGGGCGCAGGTGTTTCTGGGCAGGAGTTTTTCCACCTCCTCGGTGGCGAAATCCGCTCCGGAGCAGAGTCCCACGAGGGTTGCGCCCGCGGCGCGCACGATTTCCTCGGGGACAAAGACGCAGTAGGAGCCGACGACCTTGACTCCTGCTTTTTTGCCGTCCACCAGTTCTTTGACGCGCAGGCCGTGGACTTCGGACATGACGAAGTTGAAGTAGTCCATGCCTTGGGGGCGGTTTTGTTGGGAGAGGAAGACCTGGGCGCAGCCTTGGCCGAGCACGGAGAGGAGCTGGTCATGGGCGGCGAGGTCGAGGCCGAGTTCCAGCCACATTGGATCATGGGGAGAAGCCATGGGAATCCTCCTTGAGGGTGTTTGGGTGACGGGGGAAGGATACAATGGAAATAAGGAATCAATCAAACTGAATATATCTATTCTATCTTATCAATTCATAGATATTTTCTATAAGATAGGATGCGGGAGGGATTAAGGAGGATGGGGAGGGGAGAAGCCAGGAAGGGGCGGAATGGAATTCCCCTTGAAAAGGGCGGATAGTCATAGTACAAAGGTTTCCATCAATTTCTTCCATCGGATGATGGACAGATTCCCGAAACCTGTCAGCCGCCCGCCCCGGAAGCGGGCCACGACCAAAACCCCAAGCAAAACGGAGACTGCGGGACATGGCGGACAACCCAACCCCTTGCGCGGAGCCCGCGCCTGCCCAGGACCTCTTTTCCGGGTTCACCGCGCCCTCCTACCAGGAATGGTATGACGAGGCCGCGGCGAGCCTGAAAGGCGCGCCCTTTGACAAGCGCGTCATCACCAAAACCTACGAGGGCATTGACATCCAGCCCCTCTACACCCTCGAGGGCGCGCAAAACCTCCCCCATATCGGAACCCTGCCAGGGTTCGCCCCCTTTGTCCGGGGCGCCCGCGCCCAAGGGTATCTCGCGGCCCCCTGGCTCATCGCCCAGGAACTGCCCCTGCCGCTTCCCAAAGACGTGGCCGAGGCCCTGGCCCACGACATCCCCAGGGGACAGACAGCGGCAAATCTTGTCTTGGACGAGGCCGCAAGGGCGTTGCTCGATCCCTCCGGGGCGGACGCGGCCCTTGTGGGAAAAGGCGGGATGTCTGTGGCAACGGCAAAGGACTTTGACACGGCCCTTGCGCCCGCGGACCTGGACAAGCTCCCGGTCTTCCTCAACGCGGGAGCCGCCGCCCTGCCTGCGGCCGCGCTTCTCGCCGCCAGCGCCAAATCCCGGGGGAAATCTCTCTTGGGCTGCGTCGGCGCGGACCCTCTGGGCGCCTTGGCCAAGGACGGCAAACTTCCCCTGCCTCTCGCCGCCGCCTATAACTCCATGGCGGCTCTGGCCGCGTGGGCGGGGGAGAACGCCCCTGGTCTCCAGACCGTGTGGGTCAACGCCTCGGTCTGGCATGACGCGGGCGCCTTGGCGGTCCAGGAGCTTGCCTATGCCCTGGCCACCGGCGTCGAATACATGCGCGCCCTCGCGGACCGGGGGCTTGGTGTGAACACCGCCGCGGGACACATCCGCTTCGCCTTTTCCTCGGGCCGCAATTTTTACATGGAAATCGCCAAGTTCCGCGCCGCCCGCATTCTGTGGTGCCAGGCGGTCCGGGAATTTGGAGGGTCCGCCGAGGCCCAGAAGATGCGGATCCACGGCCGCACCTCCGCCTGGACCAAGACCATTTACGACCCTTATGTGAACATGCTGCGGAACACGGTGGAAGCCTTTGCCGCGGCCATGGGCGGCGTGGAAAGCCTCCATGTGGCGCATTTTGACGAGGCCGCGCGCCTGCCCGGGGAATTCTCCCGGCGGGTTTCCCGGAACGTCCAGATTGTGCTCCAGGAGGAATGCCACTTCACCCAGCCCGTGGACCCCTCGGGAGGCTCCTTTACAGTGGAGACCCTCACGGACCAGTTGGCACAGGCCGCGTGGAAGCTCTTCCAGGCGATCGAGGCCGAGGGCGGCATGGCCCAGGCCATCCTGAAGGGGCTTCCCCAGGCGGCGGTGGCGGACGTGGCCAAGAAAAAGGCCGCGGGGTTCGCCGCCCGCAGGGACGTGATCGTGGGCGTCAACATGTACCCCAACATGCTGGAAAAGCGGCTTGAGCCAATCCCCCTGGACCACGCGGCCCTTAAAGCGGAGCGGAGCGCGATGGTTGCGGCAGGCAAGGCCGCGGACAAGGTGGCGGCTGTGGCGAACGCCTCCGGCGCCGCCAAAGCGGCGGCCGCGGTTGAGGCGGCTCTTGCGGGCGCCACCCTGGGCGAACTTGCCAAGGCCCTGGGGGCTGCCGGCGCGGGGGAAACCGCCCAGCCGGTCCGCACCCACAGGGGCGCGGAGCCTTATGAAAAACTCCGGGACGCCATGGAGGCAGGCCTTAAAAAAACCGGCTCCCGGATCAAGGTCTTTTTGGCCAACATGGGACCCATCCCCCAGCACAAACCCCGGGCCGACTTTACCACCGGCTTCTTCCAGGCAGGGGGGTTCGAGGTTCTCCAAAACAACGGCCACGCCACTCCGGAAGAGGCCGCGGACGCGGCCGTGGCCTCCGGCGCGCCCATCGTGGTCATCTGCTCCACCGATGCCACGTATCCCGGGCTGGCGCCCCGGGTGGCCGGTCTGATCAAGGCAAAGGCCCCCCAGGCGGAAATCATCCTCGCCGGGATGCCCGCCTCGGACGAGCTTGCGGCCCAGTACAAGGAGGCGGGTGTCGCGGACTGGATCCATATCCGGGCCAACTGCCTGGACATGCTTACAAACTTCCAGAAGAAACACGGGGGCGGACATGCGTAAACCGGACTTCACCACCATTCCCTACACCGTGGTCAAAGACACGGCCGGGCACAAGGACTGGCAGAAGGCCCTGGGAGCGGCCGCCGGGGGAAGGACGGAAAAGGACTTCGCCTGGGTTACCAACGAGCAGATTTCCGTCGGCGCCCTGTACGGGGAGGAGGTATATAAGGAAATCGGGCATCTGGGCTTCACAGCGGGCCTGCCGCCGTTTTTGCGCGGCCCGTATCCCACCATGTACGTGGTGCGGCCCTGGACTGTCCGCCAGTACGCGGGGTTTTCCACCGCGGAGGAGTCCAACGCCTTTTACCGCAGAAACCTTGCGGCGGGGCAAAAGGGGCTTTCCATCGCCTTTGACCTTGCCACCCACCGGGGATACGATTCCGACCACCAGCGCGTGGTCTCGGACGTGGGCAAGGCCGGGGTCGCGGTGGATTCCATTCTGGACATGAAAATCCTCTTTGACGGGATTCCCCTGGACCAGATGTCGGTGTCCATGACCATGAACGGCGCGGTGCTGCCGATTCTGGCCTATTACATCGTGGCCGCCGAGGAGCAGGGGGTGCCCCACGCCAAGCTCACGGGCACCATCCAGAACGACATCTTAAAAGAATACATGGTGCGGAACACCTATATTTATCCGCCCACGCCCTCGATGCGGATTATCGCCGACATTTTCCAGTACACCGCCAAGGAGATGCCCAAGTTCAACAGCATCTCCATTTCCGGATACCACATGCAGGAGGCCGGGGCCTCGGCGGACATCGAGCTTGCCTACACCCTGGCGGACGGGCTCGAGTATGTGCGGACAGGGGTCAACTCGGGCATGAGCGTGGATGATTTCGCGCCCAGGCTTTCATTTTTCTGGGGCACCGGCACCAACCATTTCATGGAAGTGGCCAAGCTCCGGGCGGGCAGGCTTTTGTGGGCGAAAATCATCAAGATGTTCAACCCCAAAAACTCCAAGTCCATGGCGCTCAGGACCCACACCCAGACCTCGGGCTGGAGTCTTACGGAGCAGGACCCCTACAACAACGTGGCCAGAACCTGCATCGAGGCCATGGCCGCGGCCCTGGGGCACACCCAGTCGCTCCACACCAACTCATTGGACGAGGCCATCGCGCTTCCCACGGACTTCTCGGCGCGCATCGCCCGGAACACGCAGTTGCAGCTCCAGGACGAGACAGGCATTTGCAAAATCGTGGATCCCTGGGGCGGGTCCTATTACGTGGAGTTTTTAACCAACGCCCTTGTCCAGCGGGCATGGGCGCACATCCAGGAAATCGAGTCCCTGGGCGGCATGGCAAGGGCCCTCGAGACCGGGCTTCCCAAGATGCGCATCGAAGAGGCGGCGGCCCGGAGGCAGGCGCGGATTGACTCGGGCAAGGAGACCATCGTGGGTCTCAACCGCTTCCGTCCGGACCGGGAAGACCCCATGGAGGTCTTGGAGGTGGACAACTCGGCGGTTCGGGACGCCCAGCTTCGCAGGCTGGCGGCGCTCCGGGCGGGCCGGGACGAGGGCGCTGTCCGGCAATGCCTGGAGGCGGTGACCAAGGCGGCGGAAACCGGCGAAGGCAACCTCCTGGACCTTGCCGTCCAGGCCGCAAGGGCCCGGGCCACGGTGGGCGAGATATCGTTCGCCCTGGAAAAGGTCTGGGGGAGGCACAAGGCCATGACCCGTTCGGTGTCGGGCATCTACAGCGCCGAGTACGGCGAGGAGGAGACCGTCAAGGAAGTCCGGCGGATGGCGGACGCCTTTGAGCGGAGGGAAGGGCGCAGGCCGCGGATTTTGGTGGCCAAGATGGGGCAGGACGGGCATGACCGGGGCTACAAGGTGATTTCCACGGCCTTTGCGGACATGGGGTACGATGTGGATATCGGGCCGTTGTTCCAGACGCCGGAGGAGGCCGCGGCCATGGCGGTGGAAAACGACGTACACGCGGTGGGCATGAGTTCTCTGGCGGGCGGGCACAAGACGCTTCTGCCCGCGCTGGCCGGGGAGCTCAAGAGGCTGGGACGCGAGGACATCATGCTCATCGCGGGCGGTGTCATTCCGGCCCAGGATTACCAGTTCCTGCGGGACAACGGGGCTTCGCTGATTTTCGGGCCGGGAACGGTGATTCCGGTGGCGGCGAAGAAGGTGCTGGAGGAGATTGAGCGCCGTTCGGCATAGGTTTTTTGCGCGCGGCGCAGGAGGATGGATACGGACCAGAGGCGGCATTCCCGAAAAGGGGGGGTGCCGCCTTTTTGCGCGCCAGGCATGGAGTGAATCAGCATGGAAAATAAACGAAACACGGTCGTCGCGGGGGGAGTTTCCGCGTGTCCTGCCTGGAATTCCGCCTGGAATCCTGGACGGGTATTCCTTGCGCGGAGAAAGCAGGCATGGTAGAGAAAGGAGAAATCGCGGCAGACATCCGCGTCTTTTTTGCGGGAAAAAGGACAGCATCTGATGATTTCGACCGGGAAACTCGCTGTTTTGGCGTCTGAGAGACTTGCCGACGCGAAAGCTCTGGTCGGTGCCGGCCGTTATGGAGGCGCGCTTTACCTGTGCGGATACGCTGCGGAACTGGCGTTGAAGGCAAGGGTGTGCGAAAATCTGGGCTTGGATGGGCTGCCTGAAAACGCGGGGGAGTTTTCGCTCTATAAGATGCTTTTTACCCATGATTTAACTGTGCTTCTCCAGCTTACAGGTCTTGCGAAAACGATCAAAAGAGACCATATTGTGGAATGGTCGCTTGTGGTTGAGTGGACCCCAAGCATAAGATATAAGATTATCACCCAAGAGCAATTCGAAAAAACGAAGGAAACCATTGAGGCAACAGAACGAATTATGGAGGCGTTATGCAGGAAATCATAAAAAAAATAAATGACGCTCACAAGAAAATGGCGTTTGAAAAAGGACCGTTTTCGTTTTTCGCGTTATTTAAGAAAGAAGACGCGCCTGACCTGTGGGTATTGATTGTTTCAGCCCAATGGGCGCCAAAGAAAAACGAGCTGGAGCATTTGAGATATATCTCGAAAACGATCAATGAGTTTCTTACAATTGACGAAACTGCCAAACTTTCACATATTATCCTCATGGATACCCAGGACAGCGAAGACATGGAGAGGCTGCGCGGGGCAGGGAGCGTCAAGGAACCCCTTGTGATAAAAAACGAAGAGATATTCGGCGTTCCCGTCAAAGAGGCGGTTCTCCTCGCCCTGGCGTAAAAGAGAAGCCTCCTGCTGTCAGACTTCGCTTCCCGGAAGCGGGACCGCGTTTTCGCCCCTTCGAGAGCGTCCTGCCGCGGAAACCCGGCCTGCGGGCAATGACTCTTCAGACCCTCCCCGGCTCCTTAGAGCGTTTTTTCATAATTCCTTTCCGGTTCAATGCATTCGAAACAGGCATAAACCCATGCGCATGTTACCGTCTCATACCAAGGTGCAATCAGACAAGGTATGCCCTCACCCCGGCCCTCTCCCACAGGGAGAGGGAGATTGAGCGGGAGCTTTCAGCAGGTGGTACGGATTGGAC
>JAGVGH010000135.1 GCA_020057225.1 Desulfobacterales bacterium
ATGGTTCTGCGCGAAGCGCAGGTTCATCCGACACTATCATGGTCCTTGTGGAATTGATTGTTGGGTGAACCCGCGCGCGAAAGACGCTTTTGCCACAATTTAACTCCTTGGCGCGCGCGGAACCACCCAACCTACGCATTAAAACTACATTTTTAAGTGTTGAAAGTTTAGTATTATTTGAAACTTACCAAAGTAGAAGAAAAAAACGGACACGTTCCGCATTATTCTAACTCCTGACTCCTGAATACTCCGGCTTTGCCGGTTTAGGCATTAGGGCTGGAGGAAAACGGCCGGTTTTTTAAGGCAACGCCCTTATCTACGCAAAAAGCGCGGATAATCCGGACCTGTAATCTACTCCGCGCCCCGCCGCGCCAGGGCGTCCATAAACATGGTCACGGCCTCCCTGGGCGGGGGCGTGCCGAACTCCTCCAGAAAAACCTCCGTTAAAAGCGCGCGCGTGGGCTTTGGCTGGGCAAGCACGGAGCGCACCAAATCCTCCCGCATCTTGTCAAGGCCCGCTCCCGGGGATTCCTCCTTTTCCCCGCCGGAAAGCGTGTCCCCCGGAGCCGGGCCTTGGCGCTGCTCACGCAGCCTTCTGCAAAACGCGCCCACAAGCTCTTTGGGAGGCAGGGTGCCGTGGAGCTTCTGGTATTCGTCCATAAACAAGGCGGGTGTCGGGCTGGAACCGGCAAGCACCGCCGCCATAAGGCTTTCCCCCTCGGCGGCCAGAACCTTGCCGGTCGTGTCTCCCTCTTCGAATTCCGGCTCTTCCTCCAGAATCGGCTCAACACGCTTTGCCCGCGCAAGGGCCTGGGCGTGAAACGCGAGGAGAAGCCCGCGCGCGGGGGCCTCGCCAAACTCCTGGTAGAACGCCGCGTAAAATTTGGCCAGTGTCGGATTGGCGCTTGTAGCGACCGTCTCCGTGAGTCCTTCTTTTTGCTCCGGGAGCGAGAGCGCCAATTTGGGCTCGACCGGCACTGTTTTTTTCGCTTTTTTTTCAGGCGGCTTGGCAGGAGGCGGCGCATCCCCCTGTGTCTGCCGGAGCACAGGGGAAACCCGGCTGGAAATCAGGTTTACCCTGCGCGGCGCCCGGGGAGCGCGGGGCATGGGAGGCGCGGCGTCCCGCACAGCGGTTGCATCGGCCAGTGTAGGCGAAGAATCCCCCGGGGTCTTTTTCCGTAATACTTCTTTTTCGAAAAAAGCCACCACCTCGGGCGAGGGGAGGGCGCCGAACTCTTCGAGAAAGGTTTCCCGGAGCCGCTCCACCGTGGGGTTCGCCTCCATGCCCACCGCGCGCGCCATGTCCCGCGCCATGTGGGTGAAGGGAATAAGGGATGTGGGTTCGCTTGTCATGGGCAAAAGCCGCAGGCGCGCCGCCTTGGTTTGGGTTTCCAGATGATTCCGATACGTTATTACTACTATTCCCGGGGCCGGCTGGCAAGTCTTGCCGCCGTGATTTAGGTCACATCAAAGGGCGCGCCGCTTGGCCCCCCGGCTTTTGGGGCTTGTCCACCATGCGGCCCGCCGCCATGCCACGCATCACAAAAAGAGGTTGTAGAACGCGAGGGTGTTATCCCGCGAGACCCTGGCGCGCAGGCCGGCGTCCACACCCTGCTCCTGGGTGAATTCCTGAAGCGTAAAGTGGACTTCCAGACCTGAATCCGTGTTGAGCATCATCCGCCCCTGCGCCTCTTCATCACCGGCGTGGCGCGCCAGAATGCCCGGGAGTTCCTCCAGGGTGGTTTTCGACGGATTCAGGGTGATTCCCGCGTAAAACCCGGCGTTCAGCACCTTGGGCAGGGTTCCGGCCGTGAGATGGTCCACCACGATGTTTTCCGGGGGAATGCCGCTTTTCCTCAAAAGGGGAAGAGTCTCCTCAAGAACGCGGTCTTTGTCCTGCCGCGGGGTGTGGACGCCCACCACCTTGCCGAGGCGGGCGGCTTCTTTGCCCATTTCAAGCTGGGCCTCGAAGATTTCCTTTTCCCGCGCGCTGGCCGTCTCAAGCCCTATTTCTCCGATTCCCAGGCAGAGCGGGCTTTCCAGATGGGGAACCAAAAGATCGGGCACCATGGCGGGCGTGAGGTCCGGCGTGATGTTGCGCGGATGGATTCCTGCCAGGTAATAGCAGGGAAGCCCCTCGTCCCGCGCCTTGTCCATGGACGCCATGAGAGTTGTAAGATACGCGGCAAGGCCCTGCGCGTCCTTGACCCGCGCGGCCCAGGACCAGGAAATCGGCAGGCAGCCCATTTCCCGCATCCATTGGACATGCCCGGGATGTTTTTCAAGGATGTGGTCCAGATGGACATGGCTGTCCACAAAAACAAGCTGCTGATGGGTCATGGGCTTGAGCGCTCCTTCGGGCGCGGAAATGTGCGCGCCATTCCTCCCCGGCTGGCGGTGCTTGCCGCGTTAATCGCTTGGGTTTTTAGAATTTCATACACAGATATCCGGGAAAAGGCAAGGCGGACAAAGCGGATTTCACCTTGCCGCGTCTTCTTTCCCTTCCTTTCCGCGTTCCTTCTCCATCGCCCTGTGGAATTTGGCAAGCTGCTCCCTGTAATAGGGCGCGCCCTCCCTGTCTTTGGATAAAGCCTCCATGGAAACCTGCGCCGCCCTGCCGTATTCCCCGGCCGCGTACAAGGCTTCCGCCAATGTGTCCAGAATGTGGGGAGACCGGGACAAGTCCACAGCGCGCAAGGCGGCCTTGACCGCGCCGTCCGGATTCCTGAGCCTTTCCTCCCTGGCTGTCGCTAACATCCAGGCGAGGGCGTTCCACGCCTCCGCGTCTCCCGGTTCCACCTTGACCAGCCTCTCATAAACACGCAGGGCCTTTTCCTCTTTGCCAGTCACGTAATACAGTTCCCCAAGGATCCTCAGCCGCGCCGGTTCCAGAGTCTCCAAACGCTCAAGCAGGGTGTCCGCCCTGGCCTCCGTCCCGCGGACCAGCCACGCGCCCGCGCCCCGCTGGACCGGTTCCAGGGACACGCCCCAGGCCCCGGCGGCCAGGAGAACCACCCCCAGAGCAAACACAGCGGCGGCCCTTTTAACCTTTCGGTCATGGCGCGCGTACCGGCTCTTGTCCTCCTGGCAAAGAAGAAGCTGCTCCACGCGTTCGGCGATGCTGTAATGATGCCAGTTGGGTTCTTCCGGCGGTCTGCCTGTCTGCCGCGTGATTTTCGCAAACACGCTTACAAGGGGCATGGCGTCGGGTACAAGCTGGAAAACAAAAAGGTCGGCCTGCCGCTCGAAATTGCGGATAAACCAGCCAAACAGGTAGCGGAACCAGGCGAGGAAAACGCAAATCCCGGCAAGGGCAAGGCTTGCGGAGCGGACTGTGGGCGACAGGGCGTCCGGCGCCCCGGCCAGCGCGAAACGCATTTCCAGCGCGCCAAGACCCCATTGGGCCAGGGTGAACACGATGAAAAACAAGGGGGCGAAGGAAAGAAAACAAAACACGTAAAAGGGGATATGGTATTTTTTGACATGGCCGATTTCATGGGCCAGCACCGCGTCCGTTTCTAAAGGAGTCAACTGGTCGAGCAGTCCCCGTGTCACCAGGACGTAGCGGAACCTTCCGGTGATGCCCATAACCCCGGCGGTTATCATCTGCCTGCCGAAAATCGGCCAGAGCACAATGTCCCGGTATTTGAGACCGGCCCTTGCGCACAGAGCCTCCATGCGCAGGCGCGCGGGCGAAGCCGGAAGGGGCCTGCAACCCCAGAAACGGATGATAAAAACCGGGCCGAAGAGCACTAAAAGCGTCATTCCGGCGAGCAGGAAGGCGAACTGGCCTCCCAGGCTGCCCAGAAAGCGGGAAAGGGGCGGCCACGGCAGGAGGTCCAGGCAATCCGCGGCAAGGCTTATTACGAGCCAGGGGAAAAGCGCGGGCAGGGCAAGCCGGACATTGGAGCGGACATACCCGCGCCGGGGGAGCGGGTCGGCCTGAACCTGGCTGTACACTCCCCAGGAAAAAGACCACAGCGCGTATAAATGGAGAAAGAAAAACACAAGTACAAGCAGCGCGCCAAGGGTGGGCAGGCGCCGGACCGGCCAGAGGGCTTCCATCCAGCCCTTGACCCCCAGCCCGTGGATGTAAAACGCCGAAAGAAAAACCGCCAGCACGCCCAGGCGCGAAACAGTCCTGTCGAAACGGACAAATGCCCAGGCCGGGCCGTTTCTGGCAAGCCCCCGGGACAGCAGGCGGAAGGCGGCAAGGGAGACCAGGAAGTAGCCAACAAAGGACAGGGCAAGGGCCGCAAGGGAACCGGGAAGGGAAAAGGGGGAAGGGGCGCCGGACTCCTGGGTGGAGTAGAGGAGAAGAATGACGACAACCTGAATGACGCTTGCGTACATAACCCTCAGAACCAGAGTGTTCTTGCTCCTGCAAAGCGTTCCTTTTCACTGTACACGCACCCGCAGTACTGCTGCCGGTAAATATCCAGGCGCATGGATTCCTCCACTCCCTCGTCCCACCCTATGCGGAAATCCTCGTAATAAAACGGCACGTTATATGCCTCGCCCACCGACGCGCCAATCTCTGCGGCAAGGTTATGCTTCTGATACTTGCTGTACAGAAGGGTCGAAGTAAAAGCGTCGAATTTCCCGGCCCGGGCGATGCGCGCCGCGGCCCTCAGCCGGTCGTGGTAACAAAACGCGCACCTGTCCTTTTCCCTGAAGACCACGCCCCGGAGCCAGTCCTCGATGCCATAGCCTTTTTCCGTCACAATCCGCAATCCCAGGGTTTGCGCCCATTGAAGAAGCGCCCCTTCCCGGCGCTGGCATTCCTGGAAGGGCTGGATGTTCCTTCTGTGGAAATATCCCATCAGGCTGTGCCCGGCCTCGGAAAGGACCCGCACAGGATACAGGGCGCAAGGCCCGCAGCAGCAATGGACAAGGAGTTTCACGTCCGCTCCCCAAAAAGCGCGGCGCCCACGCGGACGATGGTCGCGCCCTCCTCGACGGCTGTTTCCAGGTCGCCGGACATGCCCATGGAAAGCTCGTCCATGGCCACCCCTGGAAGCGAGAGGTCCCGGACCTCTTGGGCGAGTTCCCGCAGGCACCGGAAAAAAGGCCGGGCCGCCTCCGGCTCAAGGTCAAAGGGCGGCATGGTCATAAGCCCCCGGGCAGCGAGGTTTTTAAGCGCCGCCGCGCCCCGGGCAAGGGCAAACAGGTCTTCCGGCGCCACGCCCGCTTTTTGCTCCTCCCCGGCCACGTTGACCTGCAACAGGACCGGCAGGGTCACGCCGTGTTTGGCGCAGTGCCGGTCGAGTTCCGCGGCCAGTTCCAGGGAATCCACGGTGTGGACCATGGAAAAAAGCCGGGGCGCGTATTTGGCCTTGTTTTTTTGAAGGCGGCCAATGAGATGCCAGCGGATGGGAAGACTGGAAAGGGCCTGGGCTTTGTCCCGGGCCTCCTGGACGTAGTTTTCCCCCAGGTCCGCGAGGCCCGTCCGAAAAGCGGCGGCCGCGGTCTCCGGCGGGTGCCGCTTGGTCACGGCGAGAAGACGCACCCCGGCGGGATCCCGTCCCGCGGATTCCGCGGCCCGGACAATCCGCTCCCGGACTTCCAAAAGCCGCTCCGTAATAAGGTTGTCCAGAATGTCAGTCACCGCGGCTGCAAGCCTCCTCTCTATGCAGGGCGCCCTCCGCCTCCAGCATCTCCAGGGTCTCGGTCACCGGAAGCCCCACCACGTTGGTATAAGAACCGGCTATCTCCCGGACCAGAAACGCGCCCTTGCCCTGAATCCCGTATCCCCCGGCCTTGTCCAGGGGTTCCCCGGTGGCAAGATACCAGCGGATGTCGTTTTCCGAAAGTTCTTTAAACCGCACCCGTGTAACGCAGGTTTGCGCCCGTAACAGTCCCGCCGCCTCCCGCCGCAGGCAAACACCCGTGGCCACGGCGTGCCAGCGGCCCGAAAGCGTCCGGAGCATGTCCCGTGCGTCCCCCGCGTCCCTGGGTTTGCCCAAAACGATTGCATCCAGGGTGACCAGGGTGTCCGCCCCCAGCACAAAGGCGTCCGGGCGCCGTGCCGCGACCTCCCCGGCCTTCATCTCCGCCAACAGCCGCGCAAGCTCCTCCGGACCGGACGCGGACACCCGGGACTCGTCCACGTCCGCCGGAACAGTGTCGAAGCGAAGGCCGGCCCGTTGCAGAAGCCAGCGCCGCCGGGGACTCGCCGAGGCCAGAATCAGCCCGGCGCTCATGGCGCCTGGTACAGGGCGTTGTCCGGGTTGGGAGTCCACTGCCACACCGCGCCGCCCGGCCCTTTTTCCAGTTGCAGGAAGCCGCGCCGCACAAAGTCCTCGACCACCTTGACCACCAGGGAAAGGTCTTTGCCTGTTTCCCCGGCGATACGCCCGGCCAGGATTTTCTCCGCCTCCTCCAGGCTGCCCGCGCCGTTCATGGCCCCGTGCCGCTCCAGCATGTCGTGCTCCAGGATGCTGAACACCAGTCCCAGCCTGCGGCTGCCCTCGATGCGCATGTTGTCCTCGGGCGAGTTGGTGCCGTTGACATAGCCTTCCTCCAGTTCCGCCCACAGCCGGTTGCACTCGGCGTCGTAGCGGCCCACGAAGTCCAGCATGTCCTGGGGGCTTACCTTGCTGGTCCGGACCACCGGACGGTTGGCGTCGAACTGGGTCCAATCGTCCGTGAGGATTTCAAGGTCGTAGTCCTTGAGGTTCTCGTAGATGGTGGTGCCGGGGAACGGGGCGAGAAAGTGGTAGCCGTGGAGGATGTCGAGGCTTACGGCGAACTTGTCGGTCTCCTCGAGGGTTTCGAGGGTCTCGCCGGGAAGGCCGACGATGAAGCTGGCGTGGGCTTTCATGCCCACGCGCTTGCAGATGGCCACGGCGTTCAGCACCTGTTCCCGGGTGATGCCCTTTTTGATGCGTTTGAGCATTTCCGCGTTGCCGGACTCGATGCCAAAACTGATGCAGTCGCAGCCTGTTTCGCGCATGAGGCGGAAGATATCCTCGTCCACGGTGTTGACCCGGGAAAAGGCGCTCCAGCCGAACTCGAGTTTCCGGCGTTTGATTTCCTGGCACAGCTCCCGGACCCTGGGGCGGCTTGCGGTGAAGAGATCGTCCGCCACGTTGATGCGGGTAAAGCCCATGGAAATGAGATGGGCGATCTCGTCGGCGACCTTTTGGATGCTCCGGTAGCGGACCTTGTGTCCCACCATGCGGCGTCCCAGGCAGAAGATGCACTGGTTGGGGCAGCCGCGGCTGGTGATGATGCTTACGGGGAAGCCCAGGGCCTTGTAGCGGGTGAGGGGCAGAAGATGCCGGGAAGGCATGGGCAGGGTGTCCAGGTCGGCGATGAGTTCCCGTTTGGGGGTATAATGGACCTGGCCGTCCTTGCGGAAGGCGATGCCCGCCACGGTTTCCCAGGCGGCCCTGTCTTTGGCTTTGGGGACGAAGTCCTCGATGGCGGCCTCGCCCTCGCCGATGGCGATGATGTCAATCTTGGGGTAGCGGGCGAGGGTCTCGGGCACGTAGAAGGACACATGGGGCCCGCCCATCATGGTGATGGCGTTGGGGGCCATGTCCTTGGCTTTGGAGAGGATTTCCGCGGCCTGGGGGAAGTTGAGGGTGACGGAGTTGGTGCCCACGATGTCGGGCGTGAATGCCTCGATCTGGGCGCGGAGCCGGGCGTCGGTGTATCCGCGGACGACGTAGTCGAAGATTTGGACTTCGCAGCCCGCGCGTTCGAAGGCGGCGGCGGCGTAGCAGATACCCAGGGGAGGCGCGGGGGCCTCTTCGAGGGGGTAGGGGGGGGCGATGATGGCGACTTTGAGTTTCATGGCGACTCCAACCGCGCGGGGCGGGTGAGGGGATAGAAGGGCGCGTGTCAGGGGGCGATTCCCGCCACGACCAGGGGCACGGCGGGCACACCCCTTCCATGCCGGATGATATTGTAAAGCTCTCCTTCGTAGTAGGCAACCCCGGAGCTCATTTGGGATTGCAGGGATTTCATTGGAAGAATTTCAACACCAACGTCTATATGGTTTCCAACATAAAAGGCGAGATGTTTAACAAAGAGATCATACGCCACAAACGAGTATTTGCCAAACTGGATTTCAACAGCAACCCTGTCTTTAACAAAGTCCGTTTGGTTGTAACTGAATATCGGCTCCTCGCCGTGTGCGATAATTTCTTGCTTCTGTTCATCTGATGGCATCGTCAATGTCTTCCGTATCAGGCTTTCATTTTTTGTCACCCAATAGCTAACTCTGCTTTCATTCCATTCCTTTTCTCTAAACATTTGTTTAAATTCCTTATTCATTGCTATTGGGCTATATAATAACTTTCCCTTCATCGTTTTTTCTTTGGAGATTTTCGTCTTGCATGACTCTGCGTCAATTTGTTCGATTACGACGAGAATTTCTTCCCAAATACCCGGTCTGCGGACGAGCATGTATTCAAGGCCGTTAAGATGGGAATATATGTCTATTATCTTCAATTAGATAATTCCTTTGTGCTAATCGTCAAACAGCGTTTTTTGGGATTCCGTTTTCCCTGCCCACGGCGCCTCTGTCAGGGCCCTTCCCGCCCGGGCCGGGTCAAACACCGGCTTGTCCATGGGCCGGGTCCTGAGTGTCCCTTCCGCCTCCAGGGCTATCCGCTCCCGCGCGATCTCCACATACTCCGGCACTGTCTCCGCACCGGCCCCGCGCCTTCCGTGCCGAATGGCGGCTATCACGCTTGTGCCGGTCCCTAAAAACGGGTCCAGAACCCAGTCCCCCTCCCGGGTCATCGAAAGCACAAGCCTCTCGACAAGCTCCACCGGAAACTGGCACGGATGGGCCGTCTTTTCCACATGGTTGCTCTTGACGTTGGGAATGGCCCACACGTCCCCGGGATTCTTCCCAAGAGGATTGCACGAATACTGCCCCGCCTTGGGGCCCTTGAAGTATTTTTTTCCGGGATACTTCTGGGGCACCCGAACAGGGTCGAGGTTGAAGTAATAGTTGTCCGATTTGGTAAACCACACGATGGTTTCGTACCTGCCGGAAAAGCGCCTGGCACAATGCAGACCATGCTCGAAATGCCACACGATCCGGTTGCGCATTCTGAGTCCCAGGCCGGTGAACACGGGATAGAGAATCGTGTCAATGGGAATGATCGCCCCATTGTCCACGTAGTTGCCCACCTGCCAGCACAGGCTCCCCTCCGGGCCTAAAATCCGGGCGCACTCGCGGATAACGGCCTCCTGCCAGCGGGTGTACTCCGGCACCGAGACCTTTTTCTCGTAATCCTTGCCGATGTTGTACGGCGGAGATGTCACGACAAGCTGGACCGCGCCGTCGGGCACGGACCGCAACAGGTCCATGCAGTCCCCCGGGTACACGACCGCCCGCCCGGAAGGGGTGAAGCGGCTGGCGGTTTCCAGTTTGTCGGAGCTTGGGAACATGATGGTCCTGTGGCGGCGCTCTGCCTTGGTGCTGGCGTCTTCTACCCTGCGACTGTGTCTTTGATTACGTCATTCCACGCGGTTTTAACATACGCCGGAACATCCGGCTCCTCAAGAAGGGCAAGTGTCTCCTTTAAAAAAATACCCCTTCCCCTGGCACCAAGCGTGGCGAGGTTCGCCGCGATCCAGTTTTTTACCTGCATAAAATTGATCTCATGCCCCTGGGAGAAATAGCTTTTTGCGGCCGCTTTCGCGTCTTCCGTCGGGTTCTGGCGACAGTACATAAAAAGATAATCCTCAATCCCATGCTGCAAAATCTTTGTGTTAAAAGTCGAAACAATCCTCTCCCTGTCAATAGTCCTTTCCGTCACTTCGAACACCAGCAGGGTTTTTCCTTCATCTGTCACGGTGATATCTCCGCCGACTCCTCCGGCCTTGTCCGCAACGTTGATTCCCTGCCAGCCGATGGTCCATCCAAGCCCAAGGGTTTGCTGGATGGTTTTGAGCATCGCAAGGGTAAAAAGGACGGGAATCAGGCCCCCGCTTCGCTTGTCAAGCAATCAATGGCATCAGCTTAAGCCTTGATTTTAGAGAAAAATAGTTGCAATTTTAGATGCTTATGGTATTTTTACGCTGTCCGCGCGGCGTTTCGCCGGCGCGGGTTTGATACAAGGATTTTTTCGCGAAACTTTTCACCAAAAATCTTGCCGCCATCCTCACCCAGGCGCCCTCAAAGCTCAAAGACACACGGGTGCTGCCGCTCACGCGCCCGGCCCGGGCGGCTCTCCGCGTTCCGCAGGCGCTGCGCCATGTACTGGCCGGAACTCTCGAACCCGTGCGGCCAGGACGCAACTACCCGGGAAAACACAAAATGCTCCGAACCCCATTCTACACGTGCTACAAACCCGCGCGTTAAGTTG
>JAGVGH010000108.1 GCA_020057225.1 Desulfobacterales bacterium
CTGTTTTGCGCTCCTTGGCAGCGTCCAGTTCCGCGCTTGCACGGGAAAGCTCCTCCTCGAGGTCCAAAAGACGCTCCCTGCGGGTGAGGATGCCCTGGCCCTGGGTGTCCGCGCCGCCGCCTAACAGGGCATGGGGCGTGACCAGGTGTTTTCCGTCCCGGGTCACCACAGTCTGGCCAAAGCCGTTTTTGCCCCGTATTTCCAGGGCCTGCTCCAGATTCTCCGCCACGGAAACACAGCCTAAAAACGCTTTGGCCGCGGCCTCGCATCCTTCTTGTACCGCCACAAAACCGTACAGGGAGGCGTCCGCCGGAGGCGCCGGAGAGAGTACCGAAAGGGGGATGAACCCGGCGCGGCCTTTATGCTCTGTTTCCAGATAGTCCATGGCGCGCCGGGCCTGGTCCATGTCGCCGACAATCACGTGCTGCAGGGCGTCGCCCAGCGCCGTCTCGACCGCCTGGGCATAGCTCTTTTTGGGGGTGAGCGCGTCGGCCAGAAGACAGCGCGCGCCAAGATCCTCTTCCTTCTGGCGCTCCAGAACAGCGCGAACGCCGTCCCGGTACATGTCCATGCCCGCTTCCATTTTTTTCAGCGTGCCAAGCTGGCTCTTGACCTTGCTCCGGGAAACCTCCAGATCCTGGACGAGTTTCATTGCCAGGGAAAGCTCCCCGCGTTTTTCCTCCAGGGCTTTTTCCGTGGTGTTCAGCTCCTGCTCCCAAAGGGCCGACTCTTCCTTGGCCGAGGCAAGCCGCGCTGTTGCCTCGGCAAGCCGCGCGGCGAACCCGTCCGCCTCGCGCTCCGCCCGGGCCATGTCCTCCGCGGCTTTTTTTCTCCTTCTGCCCACCGCCTGCCGGGTGTTGGCCGCGTTCTGGAAATTGTTCTTATACCGCGCCTCGGTGGCCACAAGGTCCAGATGCCGGGCCTTGTCCTCCTCGATGGCCTCTTCCATGGAGGCAAGGCGCGCGCGCATGTCCTCGCCCGCCTCGCGCCCGGCCTTGAGGCGCCCGAGGGTTTCCTGCCGGCTCTTTTTAAGGGCCTCCCGCTCGGCGGCGAGTTTTTCGGTCTCGTCCTGTAAGTCTTTTTGTTTCTTCTTGAGGTTGTCCCGGTCAAGGCCAAACTGGGCGCGCTCCTTTTCCAGGCGCGCGGCGTCGGTCCGGGCGGTTTCCAGGTTGTTTTCCATGCGGTCGCAGGCGCGTTCGAGTTCGCTTTTGAGCTGTTCCCTCTGAATCAGGCGGTCCTGCATTTTCTCCCGTTCCAGCCGTTTGCTTTCAAGTTCCGCGTCCAGGGTGGCCAGGGCCGCGTCATGGGAGGAGGCAAGGTCTCCCAGCTCCGCGATGAGCTGGTCCGATTCCCCGGCCCCCCGGGAGAGCTGGGCGTACTCATAGGCGGCCAGCGCGATCTGGAGCTTTTGGGAGCGGCCCGCCCAGTCCCTGTACTGTTCGGCCTTTTGGGCCTGCCGGGCCAGGCCCTTCATCTGGCGCTCGACTTCGAGGATGATGTCCATGACCCGCAACAGGTTTTGCCGGGTGCTCTCGACCTTGGAAAGGGCCTCTTTCTTGCGGGTCTTGTAGCGGGTGACGCCCGCGGCCTCCTCGATGAAGACACGGCGCTCCTGGGGCCCGGCCTCGGTGATGGCGCCGATGTTGCCCTGCTGGATAACCGCGTAGGCCCTTGTGCCCACCCCGGAGCCCGCGAGGAGCATCTGGATGTCTTTAAGGCGGCAGGGGGTCTTGTTGATGTAATAGCCGGACTCTCCGGAGCGGTACAGGCGGCGGGTGACCTGGATTTCAGGGCAGTTCCGGAACTGCTCGGGAGCCGAGCCGTTGTCATTGGCAAAGACGATGGAGACCTCGGCCATGTTGACCGGGGGGCGGCCCGAGGATCCCGCGAAAATCACGTCCTCCTTGGCCTTGCCGCGGAGCTGCTTCATGCTCTGCTCGCCGCTCACCCACACGATGGCGTCCACGATGTTGCTTTTGCCGCAGCCGTTGGGCCCGACCACGGCGGAGACCCCGCCGGGGAATTCGATGGCGCATTTGTCCACAAAGGACTTGAAGCCGCACAGCTCCAGGCGTTTGAGTTTCATCGCGTCTCTCCGGCGCCGCTCATAGCGCCCCGGGGCGGGCGTCGGCGCGTGTCGAATGAGGGCACGGTGGCCCTGCTTTACCAGAGGCTTTTGGTCTTGTAAAGGGGAAACGCTCAAGATGGTGTGCCTGTGTGATGTAACTCCACAATATATGGTGCGATTTTTCTTTTCGCGGAACCGGGGTGCCTGTGATTACGGCTTGAAGTCCGCGCCGTTCCGTGGTAGGAATTACAGTATACGCCGCTAGTCAAACCTATTCCTTCCGATTGCTACGCCCTTTGCGGGGGAAAAGGAGGGAGGCTTTATGACACAGGGGGAAATCAGCCGGCTCGAAACCTTGGAGCAAAATGTCCGCGATATCCAAGAGACCTTGCGGAACTTGACGGCGCGCCTGGAAGGAAATGTCCTGGAAATCGAGGACATCCCATTTGAAAAAGCCAGGGAAATGGTCACGGCCTGTTTTCGCGGGCGCCACGGGGCGCATATTTACCCGGATGAAATCATGCGGGCGCTCAAAATGGATATCCGTGTGGCGTGCAGGGCATGCGGGGAACTCTGCGAGGAAGGCAGGATAAGGGAGGCGGCGTGAACGTATGGATTTTAGGCGCCGGGCGGTTTGGCGCGCTTGCCGTCCGAAGGCTTCTTTCGACCCGGCAAGAGCCCGGCGCTCCCGTTGATATCACCGTCATTGACACCGACAGGGCGCGGCTTTCAGACCTTCCGGAAGGTGTCAGGACCGGGCGCGCGCATTTCGCGGAATATCTGGTCCGGCGCCTGGGCAAAGGCATGGACCCGGATGCCATCGTGCCTGCCGTGCCGGTCCACGCGGCGCGGGAGTGGCTTGCGGAAAGCCTGTCCCCCTGGGCGCGGCTTTGCCCCCTTCCGGTCCCGGAGGCCCTGGCCATGCCGGAATGGCACCCGATGCATGGCCCGGACGGCGCCCTCTATCTCACCCGGGCGGATTTCCTGTGCCCGGACGACTGCCCGGAACCCCGGGGACGCTGCACGGTCACAGGCAGACCGCGCGGGGAGAACCTCTTTGACGTTCTTGCGAAGACGGCCCTGGAGGAGGTTGAGACAGTGGTGGTGCGAAGCCGCCAGCTTGCCCCGGGAGTCGGAGGATACGCGCCCGCGGCTCTTTACGATGCCCGCGCCCGGATACTTAAAGCTCCCGGTCCCGTGCTTCTCGCCACCGCGTGCCGGTGCCACGGCGTTGTACACGCCTTTTTGATTGAAAAGACACCCTGCGGCCCCGAGCGGTCCGGGTCAAACCCCCTGGAGGCGGCTTAGAGAGCCTATGAACCCACTCAAAAGGAACGTGCTTGTCACGGGCGCGGCCCATTACTGGGGATACAGGCTC
>JAGVGH010000127.1 GCA_020057225.1 Desulfobacterales bacterium
AAAATGAGGCGTAGGTTGGGTGGTTCCGGGCCGCGAGGCCCGGGTTCACCCAACATTTCTAAATGATTCATATCTGTTGGGTGAACCTGCCCTTCGGGCGGAACCACCCGGGCTACCTCAAATTTGTCGTTTCTTAGAGTTTTGCAATTACCTCGGGAAATAGAAGCCAGGAGTTGGAATAATGAAAGAAAAGGCTTTATTTTCGATAGGTTCTGTGTTATAAAACGCTCCGTTTTCCTCGTTGCGGCCGCAGAGAGGCAAGGCTTTTCCCTGTCCTGGGGCTGGCACCCCGGAGCCTGCGCCGGCATTGTCCAACCCCAAAATGCGGATATTCGGGACATCGCATTGAAAAGCCCCCCACCGCTTTTGACATGCGCGCCCGTGTCTGGCACAATGGAAACGTGCGCGTTTCTCCTTCCCTCCCCCCCTTTTTTCGCGCCGGGCATCCCCTGGCGCCGGAGCATACCATGAGCGGCAACCGCGACTGGGAAGACCTCCCCACCATGAACGGCGGAGCGGCGGCGTCCCCGCGCGCCCCGGAAAGCAGGCGGGACACGTTGGACGAGGCCCCCACGTTCATCCCCGGCGCGCAGCCCCCCGCCGCCTCCCAGACCGCGCCCACGCCCACTCCCGTTTCCATGGAATCCGCGGACGGACGCTTCGAGGTTCTGGGGGAGCTTGGCAAGGGCGGAATGGGAACAGTGTACCGCGCCAGGGACAAGCGCCTGGGCCGCGTGGTGGCCTTGAAATGCGTGAATCCTGAAAACGCCGACGACCAGCGTGTTATCGAACGTTTCTGGCGCGAGGCCAAGGCCATCGCCAGCCTCAACCATTTCAACATCGTGCAGATTTACAATGTCCTTGAGCAGGGCCGCGAACTGTGGATTGAAATGGAGTACGTGCCCGCGGGCAGCCTCAAGGACCTTTTGATAAAAAAAGGGCCGCTCCCGGAGGCTGTTGTGGTGAAAATCGGCAAGGAAATCGCCTCCGCCCTGGACCACGCCCACCAAAAAGGAATTTTCCACCGGGACGTGAAACCCGGAAACATTCTGCTAACCGAGCGGGGCACCCCCAAGCTCGGAGACTTCGGCCTTGCCCAGGACGCCCAGAACGCCGGGGACATGACTGTGGCGGGCACCATGATGGGCACCATGTACTACGCCGCTCCGGAACAGCTTGTGAGCGGGCGGAACGTGGACGGCAGAAGCGATATCTACGCCCTGGGCGCCACCCTCTACACCCTGTGTACCGCCGAGGCCCCCCGCGCCATCCGGCTCGAGCGGGTGCCTGAAAAACTGCGGCCCATCATCGCCAAATGCCTCGAAGAGCATCCGGACAAACGCTACCAGACAGCCGGTGACCTTGAAAAAGCTCTGGCGGCCGGAGTAAAATCCCAGGAAACCGAACCGCAAAGCGCATGCCCGGACTGCGGCCACGAAAACCCCGTCTCGGTCCGCTTTTGCCAGAAATGCGGAAAAACCCTGGAAAGCCTGTTCCGCCAATGTCCCAAATGCGGAACCGACAACCACGTCAAAGTGCAGTTCTGCGGAAAATGCGGCGAAAATGTTCCCCAGGCCCTGTTCGCCCAGCACGCCCGCCAGCTTCAGGACGGGAAGGATCTCGCCAAGGCCGCCCAGATGTGGCAAAAGATTCTCAAGGTCAACCCGGAGCACGCCCAGGCCAAAGAAGGTCTTGAGGAACTCAAAAAAATCCTCCAAAAAGTGAAGGATCTGGAAGGAAAGGCGCGCGCCGCCCTGGGAATCAACGACAGGGAGACCGCCGCGTATTGGTACAAGCAAATCCTCGAACACGCACCCAACCACGCGGAGGCGAAAAAGGAATACACCGAGTCGCGCCAGTGGGTGTTTTTAGAAAAGCTGCGGCGTGCGCGCACCTTTATGGCGGCGGGGAAATGGGACCGGGCCCACGAGCTGGCAAAGCAGGTTTTGGACGCGGACGAGTTCAACCGACAGGCCCTGGACGTGTTCGAGGAAATCAGCAGGCATTACAGGCCCGCGGACAACGCTCCTGTGACCAATCTCGCGGACAAGCCCATGGGCTTTTCCCTTCCGGGAGGCATCAGCAGGGGCGCGGCCATGGCCTTTGCCATGGGCCTTGTGGCCATTGCGCTGGTGATTTTGTTCGTTTTCTCGATGAAAGGCTCAGGGGACGCCGCGGACAACGAGGCCCTGGCCACGCTCAGGGAGGTCCACGGTCTGGTGGCCAAATTTGTCCAGGAGCACCCGGAGGACGCGCCGACACTTGAAAAGCTCATCCCTTACGGGTACAGGGAAAGCCGAAGCGTCAAAGTAAGCTGGACCTGGAAATCCGCCAGGGACTATTCCGTCTCCGCCGCGCATAAGTTTGGAAAAACCCTGTTCACCAAAGACGCGGCAGGCGCTGAGACCCAAAAAGATGTTGAAGGGCGGTGATCCCTGGCTGGCACACGAGGAGTTGGTCCCATGAGTGAAAATCCGGATGCCTGGCGGCAGTCTGAAAACACCCTCGCCCGCCAGTTTTCCCGCGAGGACCTCGCGAGCCAGTGGATTTACGGCAACAAGCTGAGCGTGCGTCCGGGCGAGACCGCGGTCTGGCTCTCGCGCGGCAAGGTGGTGAAAATTGTCGCCGAAGGGCAGACCATCGCCGCCAGCGTGTCCGACAGGCTGAAAAAACTGTTCACCCAGGGCGAAGACCTTGTCCTTCTTATGATGGACCTGGACCAGATATCCCTGAATTTCCGTCTGGGCGCCGATAAAGACACGCTTAAGAGCGCGGACCCGGATTTTCTGGAAAAGGCCCTTGGGGGGCCCACGGACACGTCGGGCGCCCTGGAAGCGGAGACAGCCAAGGGCCTGGAGCTGGAAACAGACAAGGGGGAGGAAGCCAGGACAAAACCTCCCGGGGCGCAGGCCCAGGCGGAGGCTCCTGTGGCGGCTGTGCTGGAAGACATCGGAGGCCGCGTCCCCATTCTCACCAAAGACAGGCAACACCTGGTCTTTGACGTGCGTCTCACCTTCACCATGCCCCCGGACCGCGCCGCGGACCTCTTTAAGCTTTTCAAAGGCAGACCGACCCTCGACAAGTGGCATGTGGCGGAGCAGGCAAGGGAAAAGCTCGAGACCGCCTTTTTCGCTCCGGCCATTGCCCGGCACACGGCGGAAGACCTCCAGAAAAACATGGACCTTTTGGCCCAGTACAACAACGATGCCCGCCGGGAGCTTACCCGCTGGCTGTACGGGTACGGACTGCAGTTGGACCGCCTTGCCATCAACCCCGGACTCACCGCGGCGGAGCGCGCCAAAATTCTTGAAAAAGAAAAAGAGGCCCTTGCGGGGGCCATGGAAACCCGGCACAAGCACGAACTTTCCGAAATGCGCCGGGATCACGGGCGGATGCTTTTAAGGGAAAAGCTCGCCTCCCAGGTGGAGCTTGCCCAGGCGCAAAAAGATTTGGACAAGCAGGGAGTGCTCCGCGCGCTCTTCCTCGAGGAAAAGGAACGGGAACTGGCGGGCGCGGGCTACGCTGATAAAATAGCCCGGATCCGCCAGGAAACCGGGCTGCTCGCGAAAAAAAAGGAGCAGGAAATCGAGGCATACGCGAAAAAGCGGGGCTGGGAGATTGAAAAAGAGCGCATGGCCCTGGCCTCGGAACTGGAGATGGAGAGCATGCGCTCCCTGGCCCGGGAGCACCGGCTTAACAAGGAGCAGAAGGCCCGGCAGCGCATGCGGGAACTGGAGCTTCGGCGCCAGATAGCCCTGGAGGAGCGGGACCATATTGAAAAAATCCTTGAACTGGGCAAAGGCGCCCTCACCGCCGATGTGCTCAAGGAGGCCATCCGCCAGGAGAGCGTGCGCAAGGCCATCACCGAGGGGAATGCCGCGGGCGAGGCGTTCGCCGAGTCCGAGGGCAGAAGGTTCGTTGTGGAGGAAACCGGCAAAGGAGCGGCGGGAACCCCTCTTATCGGCATCGCCAGCCAGGGCCCGCTGTATCTGGGGACTTCCGGAGGCGCCGGGAATCCGGGAAACACGGGCCTGCGCCTGCTTCCCGGCAACGGGGAAACGCCGGGCGCCGGCGCTTTGCCTGCCATGACGGTCTGCCCGTCCTGCGGGGAAACCGTGCCCCATGGGATGGCGTTCTGCGGATACTGCGGAACGCGGCTTGGATAATGGGGGCAAGACCAGGAAGGTCCCGGGTTTTCCGGAATTCCGTCGAGGTAATTGCGGCACTCCCGAAAGGGATGTTTTTATGGATGGCGATGCGTCCCAATCCGAGAGGGTTCGGGAAGGGCTCGCGCCCTCCCCGAACTCTCTCTTGCAGGCTCAAGTTCCACAATAGGCAAGCGCGGTATCCCTATGTTGCAATTACCTCTTCCGACAATGTGCTCATGGGATTTCCGCCCATTCTCCAGCTCATCCGCATCGAGGACATGGCGCGGGCGCTCATGCCGTGCCTTGTTAAGAACAAGGCGGGGATTTACAACGTGGCGCCTTCGGATTCCGTGGCGCTGCGGGAGGCGGTCATTCTTGCGGGCTGCACGCGCATTTTCATCCCCTCCGAGCCTCCGGGGCTGCCGCCGCGCATAAGCCAGCTGATGCGGAACCCCGCGTTTCCGCCCTACTTGCTCAACGATTTCAAATGCCCGGTCATCATTGACGGAAGGCATTTCGCAAACCCACGGGTTCACGCCGGAAATCTCCCTCCAGGAGATTCCCGCCTACTACAGGCGGCAAAAAACCGGGGGAAACGCCGGAGCTTTTGAATAACCCGCGCCGCCCTTGACGCGGCGGAGAAACAAGAGGCCATGTCCGACACGCCCCGTCCTGACCACAGGCTGAGCATGAGCGCCCTGCTCAAAGCCGCAAACCTCAAACCCAAAAAAAGCGCCGGGCAAAATTTTCTGGCGGATTTTTCCGCGTCGGACGCTATTGTGAAAAGCGCGGCGCTCACTCCCGAAGACACGGTGCTGGAAATCGGCGCGGGTCTGGGTTCCCTCACGCTTCCCCTGGCGCGGGCGGCGGGAAGGGTTTTCGCGGTGGAATGGGACCGGGACCTTGCCCCGCTTTTGGAAAAGCAGATTGAGTCCGCCGGAATCACCAACGCGGCTGTCATCCAGGCGGACATCCTTTCCCTGGACACCGCGCCCCTGGCCGCGGGGGGACGGCTCACGGTGTTCGGCAACCTCCCCTACAACATCAGCTCCCAGATACTGGTGAAACTCGTCCGGGAAAGGCGGCATGTTTCCAGGGCGTTTCTCATGTTTCAGAAAGAGCTTGCCCGGCGCATTCTGGCCAAACCTGGAAAAAAGGATTACGGCCGCATTACGGTTTTGGCGCGGTACGCGGCGGACATCCGGCCTGGCGCGGTTCTGCCGCCGGCCTGTTTTCTTCCCAGGCCCGGGGTGGATTCCATGGTTCTCGCGTTCACCTTTCACGGGATCCCGCCCTCTGCGCCCAAGGACGAGGATTTCTTTTTCCGGGTGGTGAAGGCGGCGTTTGCGAACCGCAGGAAGACGCTTAAAAACGCGCTTGTGGCGGGAGGTGTTGCCGGGGCGGCTGTGGATGTGGAGCGGGCGCTTGGGTTTGCGGGAATCGAGGGGGGACGGCGGGCGGAGACCTTGGATGTGGCGGAGTTTGCGCGGCTTGCGGACGCGCTGTTGGCGGGGAAGGAGGATTGAGGGGGAGGGGGGGGGGAATTTGAAGCGATGAAACAACTTTATATGAAACTTGGCAAAGAAGAACTCATTGTTCAGAATCTCTGACCGCCCACAAAACCATGTCAATTTTGCGGGGTGTCCATTCAGATGTATTAAACTTTGCGTTTAACTCTTGCGCTTTGTCTCGCATAATTTGGATGAGAATATCGGCATGTTTGCGAGCATAATGACCACTGAGTTCTTCTTTCGTATCTTTCTTTTTTATCATTTTTTCTATGATTTCCATGTAATCTATGTCGTCTATTTTCAATAGCGCTTTAACAACAAATTGATCAATTGTGCCAAAATATTCTGGAAAGAGAACTGCGAGAAGGCCGGATGCCCCTGCTATACCCAGACCTTTAATTTCTATCGCATTTGCAATGCATTCGCGAATGTTGATTTTATCCATGGCAAACATCTTTTTCTTTATTAAAAACAGTTCCTCCAGATTATTCGACTCTTTATAATATTTATAATATTTTATTACATTATTATATCGTCTTCCATCTGTGTATTTCCATAAGCAATACTCATCATGGATAAAATCGTACCATGTTTTTTGGTCCATTTTTTCAACACGATCTCTTATATCATTGGAATCAAATTTTCTTTCAATCTCATATCTCTGAGATTTTTTACTGTTTATACAACATAAATTTTTTGTTTTGGGGTCAACACTTTTCCAATATAAATCAATACCAAGTTTCCATTTATCTTCATCATCGCCTTTCCAAACATCGTTAATGTCCATTCTTCCCCCCTTCATACCAAATCATTAAAACATAGTAAAATCAGCAGAACCAACCAGTGCCCATTTCCTTCCAAATGCCTGGGGCGGGGCTCGAACCCGCACGCGGGGTTGCCGCAGGGGATTTTAAGTCCCCACTGTCTACCTGTTCCAGCACCCAGGCCTAACACCCTCCATACCGCGTTTTGAAATCCCGCGCAAGCCTCTTTCCCGCCCGCGCAACCCTCTTTCCAATCCGCGGAAAAACCGCCGCGCTGTCAAGCCTCTTCTCCGCCCACACTCCCCCTCTCAGCCAACGCCCACCCCCCTCACGGCCTCCGCGCCAAAACCTCGTCCGCCAATCGCCCGTAATCCCCGGCCCCCGCGCTTCCCCCCCGGAAAAACACCACCGGCTTCCCATACGCCGCGCTCTCCGCAATGGTGATGTTGTACCGGATGACCGCGCCAAACACCTTGCCCGCAAACCTCGGATCCGCGGACAGCTTCTCCATCACCTGCCTGCTCACCCGGGTCCGGTGGTCGTAAAACGTCGGCACCACCCCGCACAGGCCAAGGTCCGGATTGATCTCCTCCTTGACCATGCCGATGGTGTCCAGAAGATCGTCCAGGGCCGCGTAGGCAAACGGATGGGTCTGGCAGGGAATGAGCACCTCCCTGGCAAAGGAGAACACGCACACCGTGAGCAGCGACAGGCTGGGCGGGGTGTCCAGAAGGATGAAGTCGAACTCGTCCAAAAGCGGGGCCAGCCGGTGCAGGCGGTTTTCGCGTCCCTCTTCGCCGGTAAGCTCGGCCTCTGCCCCGGCAAGGTCCACGCACGCGGGAATGAGGGAAAGTCCCGGCCATTTGGTGGCCATGACGCAGGCTTTGGGGTCCGGAACCTCGTCCGCCACCATGACCGTGTAGGTGGTGCAGGTGTCCTCGGAAGGCTCGATTCCCAGGCCCCGGGTGGCGTTGAACTGGGGGTCCATATCCACCACGAGGATCTTTTGCCCTCTCCGGGAAAGCACCGCGGCCAGGTTGATGACTGTGGCGGTTTTTCCCACGCCTCCCTTTTCGTTGACCACGGCGATGGCGCGGCCTTTTTGGTTTTCCATGGCGTGCCTTTGGAGAAGTCAGGAGTCAGGAGTTAGGAGTTAGGAGTCAGAATAATAAGGAAAAAGGCCCGGTTTTGATTGGTAGCTTCGAGCCTTTACTGTTATTAGCGAGGTAATTGCAAAATGAGGCGTAGGTTGGGTGGTTCCGGGCCGCAAGGCCCGGGTTCACCCAACATTTCTAAATGATTCCTTTGTGTTGGGTGAA